>CAXTOB010000001.1:0-11860 GCA_964245505.1 uncultured Acetobacteraceae bacterium
CCAGGACGGCGGCGTTGCTGGCCACCATGCCGGGTCAGGCTTCGGCTTGGGTGGCGGCGGGGGCGACGGCCGGTGCCGTGGACTCGGCGTCACCCACGAAGCCGTTTCGCAAGCCCTGGACGATCCCCTCCAGGCTGAACAGCGCGACCAACAGGCCGCAGACCGGGATCGGCCAATAAAGGTAGGCGATCGGCAGCATGGACGGCATCCGGAAGCTACTCAGCCCCTGCACAAAGTTCTGACATCCGAACATCACCATCGCCAGCCCGACGACCAGCACGACCAGCCGGTTGAACACCTCCGACACGATGCGGCCCGTCCCGGCCAACGCCTCCGTCAGCGCCGACAGGCACAGGTGGTCCTGCCGGCGGACCGCGACCGCAGTGCCGCAGAACGTGCCGTAGGTGAAGCAAGCCATCGTCACCTCCTGCAGCCACAGCCAGGGATGCCCGACCTCACGCGTTACGACATCCGCCAGCACGGAGGCGGAGAACGCGGCCAGGCAGATGCCGCAGCCAATCATCAGCGCCAGCTCCAGCCGATCCAGCGCCGGCCATTTCAGGTGGCGGTTGCCGGCCTGCACGATGGCCGGCCTCTGCATCGCGGCCTCTTGCATCGTGATATTTGGCATCCGGGCGTCCTGCATCGCCGGCCTACTTCACCGCCCGGACCAGGGCGAGAACCTTGACGGCGTGCGGCCCCAGCTCGCCCGCCAGCCGGTCCTGGAGCGGCAGCGCCGCGGCGATCAGGCCGGACTTGTCCACGTCGGTCACGAACTTGACGCCCAGTTTGGTCAGCCGCGCCTGGCTTTCGTGCTCCAGCGCCAGCGCGCGGGCCGGCTGGGTGCGGGACACCTCGTCGGCCGCCGCCTGCACCCAGCCACGCTGCTCCGGGGATAGGGAGGACCAGACCTTGTCGGACACCCACAGAACCGAGTTGTTCGCCTCGTGCTCGGTCAGCGACATGACCGGCGCGGTCTCGTAGTGCTTGTTGGCCATGTAAACGTTGATGCCGTTCTCGGCCATGTCCACGACGCCGGTCTGCAGGCTGGTGTAAACGCTGCCAAACGGCATGTGCACGGTCTGGGCGCCGTAGGCCGGGAAGGTCGCATCCTCCGTCGCCGTCGCCTGGACCCGTATCTTGAGGCCACGCAGGTCGGCGATCCCGTGTATCTCCTTCTTGCCATACAGGTCGCGCAGCCCGAGGGTCGCGAGGCCGAGGACATGGGCGCCGGTCACCGTTTCGTCGAACATGGCCCGCATGGCGGCGACCACGGCCGGGTCGGCGAGCGAGTGGGCCAGGTGGGTTTCCGACGTGAACAGGTAGTGCAGGCTCATCACCCCGGATTGCGGCGACAGGGTCGCGGCATTGGCGGTGCTGGTGATGAGGAAGTCTATGTCCCCGGTCCGTATCTTCTGCAGCGCCTGCGGCTCCTGGCCGAGCTGGGCGCCGGGGAACTGGTCTATGAGCATGGCGCCGTTGCTGCTCTTGGCCAGGGAGGCGGAAAAGATGTCCGCCGCGACGCCGAACCCAGTGGTGCGCGGCTGGTCGTAGCCGAAGCTGAAGTGGCGCTGGGCCATCGCCTGGCCCGCGCTGAGCAGCATAGCCAGGCCGGCCGCCCAGGCCAGCATCCCGTTGCAACGCATCCGTTTCCCCCTCGGCGCATGTGTCGCCGGCAGGAGTCCTGCCGGGCCAGCGTTCGATTTTGAAAGCCTAACGAAGCCCGGCGGGAAGGTCACGCAGTGTTTCGCGTGCAGGCGGGTGACGGCGCGGAAACCCCGGCGAGCGGAGGAAGGCCGGAGCAGCCGGGATGTGCGCTCGGACACTGGCCGGGGCTGCCAATGCCTGCGGTCCCTTGAGGCCTGGAAATCCGCATCAGCCCGGCGCATCGTCCCGCCAGCAAGGTACGGAGACCTAGGGGATGGACACAGGCGTTGCAGGCACGTCCCGGACCGAGGCGGGACGCTTCGATGCAGGCGTGGCCTACGTCGGCGGACGCTTCGTGCCGATGGCGGAGGCTGTCATTCCCGTCACAGATTGGGGCTTCACCCGGTCGGACGCGGTGTATGACGTCGTCCATGTTTTCAATGGCCGCTTCTTCCGCCTGGCAGACCACCTGCAGCGGTTCAGCCATTCCATGCAGGCCAGGCGGCTCGCCCCGCCCGAGGACCTGGCGACGATCGAGGCGGTCCTGCACCGCTGCGTCGCCCTGGCCGGGTTCTCGGACGCCTATGTCGCGATGGTCGCCTCGCGCGGACGGCCACGGGTCGCCGGGTCGCGCCGGCCGGCGGATTGCAGCAACCACTTCATCGCCTATGCCCTGCCCTGGATAGACGTGATCCCCCAGGAGGTGCAGGAGCGCGGCGCCCACCTGTGGATCGCCAGCACCCCGCGCGTGCCCGACGCGAGCGTGGACCCGACGGTCAAGAACTATCAGTGGAGTGACCTGACCACCGGCCTGTTCGAGGCGCATGACAACGGATACGACACCGCCGTCCTATGCGACGCCGACGGCTTCGTGACCGAGGGTCCCGGCTTCAATGTTTTCGTCGTCAGGGAGGGACGGGTGCTGACCCCCGACCGCGGCGCCTTGCACGGCATCACCCGGCGCTCGGTGCTGGAACTGTGCGGGCAGTCCGGCATCCCCGCCGCAGTCGCAGCGATCACCCGCGCGGAGCTGGAGGATGCCGACGAGGTGTTCGCGGCAACGACGGCCGGCGGCGTGATGCCGGTATCGCGGGTCGGCCGGCGCATCCTCGGCGACGACCGGCCCGGCCCGGTGTCGCTGCGCCTCAAGGAACTCTACTGGCAGCGGCACCGGGAGGGCTGGCACGCCACGCCGGTCCGCAGCCTGGCGGAAACGGACGGCATCCAGGGCGTAGCGTCAACTCCGCCGTAAGGGCGGCAGCCTTCGGGGCCCAATGCCTGCCGCCGGGCCAGTCCCTTGCGAGACCGGCCCGGCCTGCCGCAGCCCTACCGGGTCCAGCCGGGATAGCTGCCGACGTTGTCCCGGGTCACAAGCTGGGACGGCATCAGGATCATCGGGTCATCCGGCTTCTTGCCGTTCATGATGCCGAGCCCGGTCTCGACCGCCAGCTTGCCCATCGCATAGGGGTCCTGGCTGGCCGACGCCTGCACCTGCGTCTGTCCCTTCAAGGCGCCCACGATGTCAGGCGCCCCGTCCACCGAGGTGATGACGATCCCGCTGCGGTTCAGCTGCTTGGCCGCGAGATCGCTGCCGATCGCCTGGGGATCGTTGATTGCGAACAGGCCCTGGATGCTTGGAAACCGCGTGAGATAGCCCTGCATCACGTTCAGCCCGCCGTCACGCGACCCCTTGGCGTCCTGATCGGACGACAGCAGCTTGATGTCGGGATAGCCGCCCAGCACCTTCTTGCAGCCGTTCACCCGGTCGATCACCGCCGACACTTGCGGCCCGTTCTCGATGACCACGTTGCCCTTGCCGCCGATGGCGTCGGCCATGAACTTGCAGGAGATCTCGCCGGCCTGAACGTTGTTGGTCTGCACCGTCGCATCCGCGCCCTGAGCCGCGACGTCCACGCCGATGACGGTAATGCCGGCGGCTTGTGCCCGCTTGATGGCCGGCGCGATGGCACGAGGGTCGGCGGCGTTCACCACGATCATGTCAACGCCGGCGGCGATGAAGTTGTCGATCTGGGTGAACTGCTTGTTCAGGTCGTAGTCGGCGGAGGATATCGTCACCTTGGCCTGTGGGTTGGCCTGGTGCGCGGCATCGGTGATGCCCTTGCCGACCGCGATGAAGTACGGGTTGCCGAGCGAGCCGACGGTGACGCCCACCGCCTTCAGCTCGCGGGCCTGCGCCGCGCCGGCCAGCATCAGCGCCGCGCCAGCCATGAGTATGGTTTTGAACATCCAGATGATCCTCCCAGCCCCGTTGATCTCGCGCCCCGGCAGATGGGCCATCGCCCGCCGGAGCTTGCCGCTATGTGCGTACGCTGCCCTGCAGCCGGGCCCGGTCGAGTGCCACCGCGCCGATGATGACCAAGCCTTTGACGATGAACTGCCAGATGTCCGACACCCCGACCAGCGTCAGGCCGTTGGATAGCACGGCGATGATCAGCCCGCCGATCAGCGTGCCCCAGATGGAGCCGATGCCGCCGACAAAGCTGGTGCCGCCCAAGATCACCGCAGCGATGGCATCCAGCTCATAGCTTTGGCCCAGTTGCAGTCCGTTGGCAGCGAACAGCCGGGCCGCCGACATGACGCCGCCCAGCCCGGCCAGTAGGCCGGACATCGCATAGACGAACAGCAGGATGCGCCAAACCTTGATGCCGGACAGCCGGGCGGCGGCCGGGTTGCCGCCCACGGCATAAATCCAGACGCCTAGCACGGTCCGCCGCAGCACATACCAGGACACCACGATCACCACGAAGGCGATCACCGCCAGCACGGGGATGCCGAAGCCCGGCGCAATGGGTATGGTCGCGTTGCCGATGGCCGCAAACGGCAGCTCCGGGTTGAACACCGTCGTGTCGTCGCCCATCAGCCGCGCCAAGCCTCGGACGGCAGTGAGCGAACCCAGGGTTACGATGAACGGAGGCAGCTTGCCGAAGGCGATCAGGCTGCCGTTGATCAACCCGAAGGCCAAGCCGGTCAGCAAGGCCGCCGGCACCCCCAGCAACCCCCAGCCCGGGACCAGCGAAAAGATCAGCGCCGCCATTGCCGACGCAGCCAGGATGCTGCCGACCGACAAGTCAATGCCGCCCGTCAGGATGACGAAGGTCATGCCCGCACCGAGCACGATGTTGATGGCCGCCTGCTGCGCGACGATGGACAGGTTCTGCCCCGACAGGAACCGCCCCTCGCCGAGGTAGTTGAACGCGATTGCCAGAATGAACAGCACCGGCAGCATGCCGACCGCCTGGATGACGCTGCGCATCCGCACCTGTTTGGCCGACAGCCCGGCGCCTCCCGTGGCCACCGGTGCGGTTGTGGTCGTGTTGGACATGAGGCGTTGCTCCTGTTGGTGTTCAGGCCACCTCGGCCGCGACGCCCGCGCCAAGGGCCATGATGGACTCCTGGGTGATCGGCACGCCGCTGGCGCCGCCGACCTCGCCGGCGATGCCTCCCTCACGCATCACCAGCACGCGGTCGCAGATGCCGATGATTTCCGGCAGTTCGCTCGATATGACGACCACGCCGATGCCGCGCTTCGCCAGCTCGTCTATGATGCGGTAAATCTCGGACTTGGCGCCGATGTCCACGCCGCGGGTCGGCTCGTCCAGGATCAGCACCTTGGGGCCGATCTCCAGCCAGCGGGACAGCAGCACCTTCTGCTGGTTGCCCCCGGACAGGCTGCCCACCGCGACCGCCGGGCTAGCGGCGCGGACGCGCAGGGCCTCGAACGCCTGCCGGGACCGGCGGTGCCCGGCGGCAAGGTTCAGGATGCCTCCCCGCCGGGCGTCGCGGCCGATGACGCCCAGGTTGATGTTGGTGCCGCACGACAGGTCCAGGAACAGGCCCAGCCCCTTGCGGTCCTCCGTAAGGTAGGCGAGGCCCGCAGCCAGCGCGTCCTCGGGACCGTGCACAACCAGCGCCTGCCCGGCCAGCACTACATCGCCCGCGGTCTTGCGGTCGGCACCATAGATCAGCCGGGCCAGCTCCGTCCGTCCAGAACCGACCAGGCCGGCAATGCCCAGCACCTCGCCGGCATGAAGCTCGAAGCTGCACGGACGTACCCGGCGGCCACCGTCCGTCACGCCGCGCACCGCCAGGACCACCGGGCCACGGCTGCCGTGCGGGTCGTGCGTCTTGGTGTAGAAGCTGGACAGGTCGCGCCCGACCATCATGCGGACCAGCGCCTCGGCGCTCAGCTCGTCGCGCGTCAGCGTGCCGACGTAGCCGCCGTCGCGCAGCACCGTCACCCGGTCGGCCAGCTCATAAACCTCCGCCATGCGATGGCTGATGTAGATCAGCGCGATGCCGTCGGCGCGGAGCTTGCGGACCAGCGCAAACAGGCGGTCGGTTTCACGCGACGACAGCGCCGTGGTCGGCTCGTCCAGCACCAGTATCTTGGAGTTCGCGTGCAGCGCGCGGGCAATCTCGACAAGCTGCTGCTCGGCGATGGACAGCGTGCCGATCGGGGTGTCCGGGGTGAACGGGGCACCCAGCCGCTCCAGCACCGTGCGGCAGCCCTCCCGCATCGCGCCCCGGTCAATCCGGCCGCGGCGATTAGGCTCCATGCCGAGGTAGATGTTCTCCGCCACCGTCAGGTTCGGCGCCAGCGCCAGCTCCTGGTAGATAATCGAGATGCCCAGCCGCTTGGCGGCGATGGGATCGGTGATGGCGACCGGGGTTCCGTCGATCAGCAGGGTTCCGCCGGGGTCTGCCTGATAGGCGCCGGACAGGATCTTCATGAGCGTGGACTTGCCCGCCCCGTTCTCCCCCATCAGCGCCAGCACCTCACCGCCCCAGGCCTTGAGCTGCACGCCGTTGAGCGCCTTCACCCCGGGGAAAGTCTTGGAGATGCCGCGCATCTCGAGGCGCGGTGTTCCGGCTTCGGTGGTCATCGTTCCCTCCCTCCACCCTGGGCCGTTCGGCCAAGGCCCCTCTACTCTGGACTGTTCGGCCCAGACAACATCAGCCGCGCCCGGTTCGCTCCGGGTTTCAGCAGCAGTGTTCAGGTTCATGGGGTATCAGTGCAACCCTAAAAGAGCCAGGGCCAAACCAACACGCCAGCACAACGGCGTGCAGCGCCCCGAGCGCGTGCAGCAACAGCGCAGTGTCCCATGCAAGGCCCGGCTTTTGCCGAACCTGCCGACCGGCCGCTCTGCGCGAGCCAGCACCGGGAGGGTGGTGGCTTGCAATGACGCGGCGCTTCCCATCAGGGCGCAGAGGTTGCTAGCTTAGGCCGGAGGGGCGGCTCAGACCCCGGAATGAACATGCAGGGAGGCCATCCATGAACCGTCGCCAGTTCAACGCCGCACTCGCCACGGCAGCGCTCGGCGCCGCAGCCCGCCCGGCCGCGGCGCAGCAGAAGCGCAGCCTTGCCTTCGTGGTCAACGTGTCGGCGGACTTCTGGACCATCGCGCGCCGGGGCATCGAGAAGGCCAACAAGGAACACCCCGAATACGAGATGCAGATGATCATTCCCGGCCAGGCCAGCGCCGCCGAGCAGCGCCGGATCATGGACGAGCTGATCGCGCGCCAGGTCGCGGGCGTCGCCATCTCCGCCATCAACCCGGCCAGCTCCACCGACGCCCTGAACCGCGTCGCGTCCCAGGCGGTGCTGTTCACCACCGACAGCGACGCGCCGGCCAGCAACCGGGTGGTCTACATCGGCACCGACAACGTCGCCGCAGGCCGCGAGGCCGGCGCCCAGATGAAGAAGGCGCTGCCCAAGGGCGGCAAGGCCATGCTGTTCGTCGGCACCATGGACGCCGACAACGCCCGCGAGCGCGTGCAGGGCATCCGCGAGGCCCTCACCGGCGGCAACATCGAAATCCTGGACGTCCGCACCGACGACAGCGACTTCGCCCGGGCCAAGCGCAACGCCGAGGACACGCTGTCCCGCTACGCCGACCTCGGCCTGATGGTCGGCCTCTGGGCCTACAACACGCCGCAGATCTACCAGGCGGTGAAGCAGGCCGGGCGCGAGAACAACGTCAAGGTGGTCGGCTTCGACGAGGACGCCCTTACCCTGCGCGGCGTCGCGGACGGCACCATCTTCTCCACCGTGGTGCAGCAGCCGTTCGAGTTCGGCTACCAGTCGATGATCGGCATGGTGAAGTACCTGGCCGGCGACAAGTCGTGGATACCCGCCAACAAGCAGATCATCGTGCCGACCCGCATCATCGACAGCTCCAACGTCGCCGACTTCCAGGGCTACATGAAGCAGCTGCTGCGCCCGAGCTAGCGGCGTGGCCGGCCCGCTGCTCGAGCTGGAGGGGATCAGCAAGGCGTATCCCGGCGTCCAGGCCTTGGATCGGGTATCGCTCCGCCTCGGCGCTGGGGAGGTGCTGGGGCTGATCGGCGAGAACGGCGCCGGCAAGAGCACGCTGATGCGCGTGCTGGGCGGCCTCGTGCGTCCGGATGCCGGGCGGATCCGGCTGGACGGGCAGGAGCGGCCCTACCTGACGGTGGCGGAGGCGCAGGCAGCGGGCATCGCCTTCGTGCACCAGGAGCTGTCCATGTTCGACAACCTGGATGCCGCCGCCAACGTGCTGATGGGACGGGAGCGGCTGAGCGGTGGGCTGCTGCGCCTGGTGGACCGCCGGGCCTGCCGGGCGCGGGTGGCGCCGCTGCTGGAACGCCTGGGCGCCGACTTCGGCCCGGACGCGCCGGTCGCCCGCCTTTCCATCGCCCAACGTCAGTTGGTGGAGATCGCCCGCGCCCTGTCGGCCGACGCCCGGATCATCATCCTGGACGAGCCGACCAGCAGCCTGACGCTGTCCGAAACCGACCGGCTGCTCGCCATCGTCGCCGCGCTGCGTGCCGCGGGCACCGGCATCATCTACATCACCCACCGGCTGGGCGAGGTCGTGACCTGCGCCGACCGGGTGCTGTGCCTCCGGGATGGCCGGGTCGCCGGGGAGCTGCCGCGCGAGGAGATCGCCCACCCCGCCATGACCCGGCTGATGATCGGCCGCGACCTGCAATCCCTGCACACCCCTCCTGCCGGACCGCCGGGCGAGGGCGGCCTGGAGCTCGACGGCCTAGTGACGCCCGCCTTCCCGGACCGCAGCGCCAGCCTGCATGCCCGGCCCGGCGAAATCCTCGGCCTGGCTGGGCTGGTGGGGTCCGGCCGCACCTCCCTGGCCCGCACGGTGTTCGGCATCGAGCCGGCGCTTGCCGGCGCCATACGCCTGGACGGCAAGGCGGCCCGCATCAGATCTCCGCGCGACGCCATAGCACTGGGGCTTTACCTAGTGCCGGAGGACCGGAAGCGCTCCGGCCTGGTGCTGTCCATGCCGATCTCGCAGAACGTGACCCTGCCGGCCCTGGCCCGCCATGCCCATCTCGGCCTGATCAGCCCGGCGTCGGAGGCCCGCGCCGGCGAAGCACAGCGCCTGGCCCTACGCATCAAGGCGCCGGACGCCGCCGTGCAGGCCGGCACGCTGTCGGGCGGCAACCAGCAGAAGGTCGTGCTCGGCCGCTGGCTGGCGCTCAGCCCGCGCGCCATCGTGTTCGACGAGCCGACCCGCGGCGTGGATGTCGGCGCGAAGGGCGAAATCTACGGCCTGATGCGTGCCCTCGCCGACCGCGGCGTCGCCGTGCTGATGATCAGCAGCGACATGGAAGAGGTGATCGGCGTCAGCGACCGCGTGGCGGTGATGCACGAGGGCCGGGTGGCAGGCGTGCTGGACCGCCCCGCATTCAGCGAGTCCGCGGTGCTGCGCCTGGCCATCGGCCAAGCAGCGGCGGCCTAACAAGGAAAGAACGGGCATGGGCAAGAAGGAACTGGGCCTGCTGGTCCTGGTGCTGGTGATTGGCGCAATCACCGCGGCCATCAACCCGCGCTTCCTGTCGGCGGTGAACCTGCTGAACATGGCCAACCTGATCGGCCTGTTCGGGGTCTTCAGCATCGGCCAGGGCCTGATCATCATCACCGGCGGCATAGACCTGGCGGTGGGGTCGGTGTTCGCGCTGCTCGGTGTGGTGTTCATCGACCTGCTGGCCAACCACGGCGTCCCCTGGCCGGCAGCGGTGGCGCTGGTGCTGGTGGGCGGGCTGCTGATTGGCGCCCTGCACGGGGCGCTGGTGACGCGGGCGGGGCTGCAGCCTTTCGTCGTGACGCTGTGCGGGCTGCTGATCTACCGCGGAGCCGCGCGCTACTACACCGGAGACGCCACCATCGGTTTCGGCTACACGGACGGGCTGGATGCGCTGACCTGGCTGGCGTCGGGCCGCAGCTTCGGGGTGCCGAACCCGTTTCTGGTGCTGCTGGTCGTGGCTGCCATCATGGGCGTGGTGCTGCACCGCTCGGTGTTCGGCCGCTACCTGTTCGCGGTCGGACGCAACGAGGAAGCGGCGCGCTACGCCGGCATACGCACGGGACTGGTGGTGGCCGGGGCCTATATCCTGGGCGGCGGGCTGGCCGGGCTTTCGACGGTGCTGCTGGTGTTCTACACCAACTCGGTTTCCCCCTCGTCGTTCGGCAACTTCTACGAGCTGTATGCCATCGCCGCCGCCGTGCTGGGCGGGTGCTCGCTGCGCGGCGGCGAGGGCAGCATCCCGGGGATCGTGCTGGGCACAGTGCTGCTGCAGATCCTGCAGAACCTGGTCAACATCCTGGGCATCCCGTCGTCGCTCAATTTCGCGGTGATGGGCGGGGTGATCCTGCTGGGCGCGCTGGCGGACCAGCAGCTTCTGCGCCGGGGCAACGCGGCGACGGGCACGCCCGCGCCGGCCCGTATCGGACTGCTCAAGCCGAAGAAGGCGGCATAGCCATGCTCAAGGGACTGCATCCGGCCATCAGCCCGCCGCTGCTGACGGCGCTGGCCGAGATGGGCCACGGCGACGAGATCGCCATCGTGGACGCCAACTTCCCAGCCGCCAGCACGGCCCGGCGGCTGATCTACACCCCCACCCTGCCCTCGCCGCGCATGGTCGAGGCCGTGCTGACCCTGCTGCCGCTGGACAGCTTCGTTGCCTGCCCCGCGGCGATCATGACCCCGCCGGAGGGGCGTCCGCCCATCGCTCACGAGTTCCAGGCCGTGCTGAACGCCGCCGAGGCCGGGGACGTCGCGATCGAGGATGTCGAGCGCTTCGCCTTCTACGAACGGGCTGCGGGCGCCTATGCCATCGTTGCCACGGGGGAACCGCGCTGGTGGGGCTGCATCCTGCTGCGGAAAGGCGTGTTCCGGCCATGACCCTCCCCACCCGTACGCTCGGGCGCACTGGCATCGAGTTGACCACCCTCGGCTTTGGCAGCACCGGGCTTGGCAACCTGTATCGGTCCCAGACCGAGGACGGGGCGATGGCAACCCTGCAGGCCGCCTGGGACGGAGGAATGCGCTACTTCGACACGGCGCCGTTATATGGTTTCGGTCTGGCGGAGCACCGGGTTGGCGCCGCCCTGCGCCGGCTGCCGGCCGCGCCGGTCCTGTCCACCAAGGCCGGCTGGCGGCTGGCCCGGCGTGGACCCGACGATCCGCCCGGCAGCGCCGCGGACAGCCTATTCCAGCAGCCCGCGCCATTTAAGCCGCGCATTGATTACAGCTACGACGGCATCATGCGGTCGTTCGAGGACAGCCTGCAGCGCCTGGGCACCGACCGGGTGGACATCCTGCTGCTGCATGACTGCGACCGGCGCAACCATGGGGAGGACGGCTACCGCACCCGTTTCCGCGAGGCTGTGGACGGTGGGGCAAAGGCGCTGGTGTCTTTGCGTGAACAGGGCGCGGTCAAGGCCATCGGCGCCGGGTTGAATGAGTGGGAAGCCTGCCAGGATTTCGCCGAAGCCTGCGATTTCGATTGTTTCCTGCTCGCCGGGCGCTACACCCTGCTCGATCAGGGCGCGCTGGCCAGTTTCCTGCCGCTGTGCGAGCGGCGCGGCATCGGCATCATCCTCGGCGGCCCCTACAACTCTGGCATCCTGGCCACTGGACCGGTAGAGGGGGCGCTGTATGACTATGCGCCGGCCGTGCCGGAGATCATGGACCGTGCGCGCGCGGTGGCCGCTGCCTGCGCCCGCCACGACGTGCCGTTGCGCGCCGCCGCCCTGCAGTTTCCCTTGTCGCACCCTGTCGTCACTACCGTCATCCCGGGCGCGCGCGATCCGCAGGAGGTTGCGGAAAACCTGGCCCTGATGACCCAGGACATCCCCGGCGCGCTGTGGCAGGAGCTTCGCGAGGGCGGCCTCATTCCGTGACGGGCG
>CAXTOB010000001.1:11870-30521 GCA_964245505.1 uncultured Acetobacteraceae bacterium
GGGCGTCATAGATTCGCACGTCCATTACTGGCGGGTCAGCCGTGGCGACTACGCCTGGATGACGCCGGACCTGCCGATCCATCGCGACTTCCTGCCGACGGATGGTGCGCCGTTGTTCGATGCTGCTGGGGTTGAGGGCATCGTCCTGGTGCAAGCCGCCGACACCGAGGCCGAGACGCATTTCATGCTGGCGCTGGCAAGGGAGGACCGCCGGGTTCGCGGCGTGGTCGGCTGGACCGACATGGAGGCGCCCAACGCGCCGGACCGCCTGGCGGCACTGGCGGCAGACCCGTTGCTGCGCGGCATCCGCCCGATGTGGCAGGACATCCCGGAGGACGGTTGGTTCCTGCACCCGCAGCAGGACCCGGCGTATCGCGCCCTGATCGAGCTTGGCCTGACCTTCGACGCCCTCGCTCGGGTGCGCCACCTGCCGCTCCTGCCCCATCTGATCGAGCGCCACCCGGAGCTGCCGCTCGTCATAGACCACGCCGCGAAGCCCAAGATCGCCGTCGGCAATTTTTCCGAGTGGCGTCGCGGCATGGCGGACCTTGCCTCGTTCCCGCATGTCCGCTGCAAGTTCTCCGGCCTGGTGACGGAGGCAGCGCCAGACGCCCCGGCCTCCAGCATCGCCCCCTATGCCGAGGCGCTGCTGGAGCTGTTCGGCCCGCAGCGCCTGATGTTTGGCAGCGACTGGCCGGTTGTTACCCTGCGTTGCGGCTACGCGGACTGGTGGCGCCAGGCACAGCAGCTAGCGGCAAACCTGCCGGAGGCGGACCGGGCCGCCCTGTTCGGCGGCACCGCCGAGCGGTTCTATGGACTGGCGCATCGGCCGTGATCGCCGGGCGACCCTACAGCCTCCGGCGAGGCGCTCCTAACTGGCCTCGGGACTGAGGCGCCATCCTCTTTGCTGTGATCTTATTTCAACCGGCCTCTGCTCTGACCGCTTCCGCCATTGCGAGGAGCGTAGCGACGCGGCAATCCAGGGCGGTAAGGACCGCGCTGGCGGCCCTGGATTGCCGCGCCGCAAGCGCGGCTCGCAATGACGGCTTGGCAATATAAAACTCAGTGCGCAGAGCAGTTGGTACTACAAGTCCCGTGCCGGGTCAGCGACGAAGCCGCGTTCGACGTATTCAAACCAGTCGAAGTCCGCATGCAGCCCAGTGCCGGCCGTGTCCTGGCAGCACATGCCGACGAACGCGCCGGTGAAGTTCGCCGTGCCTGGCGCCGCTGCTTCGTCGGAGAGGATGCTGGCATCGAAGATGTCGGGGAGCCATTCCCAGCGCGACCCGTCCAGGCTCCAGGCAAATAGCAGCCGCTGGTCGTCCACCTCCACCCGCAGGTGCACCGGACCTGGCGGCAACGGGACCGGCGTCGTGAAGCTGTCCGACGCCGCGCCGTCCGGCAACGCGGACATCACCCGCAGATGGCGTCCGCCGAAATCGTCGTCGTGCGAGACGTATAGGTAGTGGAACTTGGCGGCGTTGTAGTAGCATACCAGACCGGCTGATTGCTGGTAGTGGCGCGGCTCGAACTCCATCACCGTGCGGGCGCTGTAGCAGAATGCCTGCTGCCGCCGGGCGACGAGGGCTTGGCGGAACACGCTGCCGATGGTGTCGCGGCCGAACAGGCGCAGGTGCCCTGGCCGCTCCGTCAGGCTGAACAGCTCCTGCCAGTGGGGCGTGCGGAGCCATTGGAAGTCTATCGGCAGCTCTGCCCCATCGAACTCCACGCGGGCCGGCGTTGGCGGAAATGGGTGGGGCGGCAGCGCTGGCATCTCTGGCGTTACCTGCGGCGCGCTGCCTAGGTCCGTCACCAGGCGCGGCCAGCCGTCCTCGTCCCAGCGCAGCCGGGCGATCCCGGACTCCCGGCCCAGCACGGACCGGCCGCGGTTGCGTAGCGGGCGGCTGCACAGGAAGACGATCACCGTCTCCCCGGACTGCGTATCGGCCCAGTCGGCGTGCCCGGCCCGCTGCAGGATCGCGTCCGGGCGGTTGCGGCTGGTGATGAGCGGGTTGTCCGGATGCACCTCGTAGGGTCCAAATAATGAGCGGGACCGTGCCAAGGTGGCCTGGTGCTGGTAGTAGGTGCCGCCCTCTGCGGTCAGCAGATAGTACCAGCCGTCCCGTTTGTGGATGTGCGGCGCCTCCGTCAGCCCGGCGCGGGTGCCGGTGAAGATGTTGCGGCGCTCACCCACCAGGCGCTGCTGCGCCGGGTCGTATTCTTGGAGGACGATCCCGCCGAACCGGTTCTTGCCGGGGCGGTGATCCCAAAGCTGGTTCATCACGTAGATGCGCCCGTCATCGTCCCCAAAGATGGACGGGTCGAAGCCGGATGAGTTGAGAAACACCGGGTCCGACCATTCTCCGTCAATCGTGTCGGCGGTGACGAGGTAGTTGTTGAGGTCGCGCAGCGATGCCCCGGGCGCTCCGCCGGCGCCGGAGGTGCGGCCATACCGCTTCATGTCGGTGTAGATCAGGGTGAACTTGCCGTTGATCCGGCGCAGCGCCGGCGCCCAGACGCCGCAGGAGTCCGGATCGCCTCGCATGTCGAGCTGGGCCGCGCGGCGCAGCGGCCGGGTCAGCAGCCGCCAGTGCACGAGGTCGCGGGAATGGTGGATCTGCACGCCGGGATACCACTCAAAGGTGGAGGTGGCGATGTAGAAGTCGTCCTCCACCCGTAGGATCGAGGGGTCGGGGTTGAAGCCGGGCAGGATCGGGTTTTGGGCGGTGGGCATGGCCTATCCCTTGACGGCGCCAGCGGTCAGCCCGGCGACGATGTGCTTCTGCGCCAGGAAGAAGACAATCACTGTCGGCAGGATCGTCAGCGTGATGAAGGCGAGGATCAGGTTCCAGTCGGCGGAATACTCGCCCTGGTAGGCCATGATACCCAGCGGCCACGGATACTTGCTGTCGGTATCCAGCATCACCAGCGGCATCAGGTAGGCGTTCCAGCTTTGCACGAAGGCGATGGTGCCCACGGTGGCGATGATCGGCCGGGACAAGGGCAGCGTGATGTGGCGGAAGAAGCCGATGTAGGAGCAGCCATCGATGACCGCGGCCTCGAACAGCTCGTGCGGCAGGTCGCGGAAGAAACGGCGCAGCAGCAGGATGGCCATCGCCAGCCCAAACGCGGCCTGGGGTAGGGCGACGCCGAGGTAGGTGTCCAGCAGGTCCAGGTCCCGGACCCTGATGAACAGCGGCAGGATGGCCGTCGCCGCGGGGAACAGCAGGCCGAGGGTGATGTAACCCAGCAGCATGGAGCTGCCGAAGAACTTGATGTGCGCGAACACGAAGGCCGCCATCCCGCCGCATACCAGCGTCACCGCGACCGTGATCGTGGAGATCACCAGCGAATTGCCGAGCAGTTGCCAATAGCGGGCGGAGGACAGGATGCCGGCGTAGTTCTGCCATTCCCACACGCGCGGGATGCCGAAGGGGCTGGTGCGCAGCTCGCCCAGGGACTTGAAGCCGCCTAGTACGGTCGCCAGCAGCGGTATCGCGACGAAGCCAGCTACCAGGAGCAGGAATAGCGCTCGGTAGAGCACGGCTGGGTCGAGCGGGCGGCGGCGTAGGACGGCTTCACTCATTGCGCAGGACTAGCTTTTGGTAGCTGAACGCGAAGCCGGCGCAGATCAGGAACAGTACTACGCCCACCGCGCTGCCGAAGCCTACGCGCATCCGTGTCACGCCGAAGTTGTATAGGAAGGTCACCATGGTCTGGGAGGAGTCGGCGGGGCCGCCGCCCGTCAGCGGCATGATGACGTCGAACAGCTGCAGCGAGCCGACGATGGCGAAGAACACCGATAGCCGGATCGTGGGATACATGGCCGGCAGCACGACGTGGCGCAGGACTTGCGCGCGGCTTGCGCCGTCGAGCTGCGCGGCTTCGACTTGGGAGTGGTCTAGGCCCTGCAGGGCCGCGATGAACAGCATCATGTGGAAGCCGAAGTACTTCCACACCACGACGACCAGGATCGCCGGCATCGCCGTGGCCGGGCTTGCCAGGAGGTGCGGCGGGCTGTCGGAGCCGAACGCGCGCCAGATGCCGGCCAGCAGGCCGTATTCGCCGTCATAGACGAACGAGAAGATCAGCCCGGCGGCGATCTCCGCCAGCACGTAGGGCATGAAGAACAGCAGCCGCAACGCCACCGCGCCGCGGAACCGTCGGGACAGCGCGATTGCCAGCGCCATCGCCAGGGGTAGTTGCACCAGCAGCGACACTGCGATCACCAGTGCGTTGTTGCGCAGCGCCAGCAGGAACGGGCGCGAGGCGAACACTGCCCAGTAGTTGGCCAGGCCAACCCACTGGGTGGGACGCCCGAAGCCGTTCCAGTTGAAGGCGCTATACCAGCCGGCCTCTACGACCGGCAGCACTACGAAGAGGGTAAACAGCAGCAGTGCTGGCGGCAGGAACAGCAGGATTGCGGTCGTCCGGCCGCCGCCGCCTGGGCCGCCCTGCTTGCGCCGTCCAGCGCCGACGCCAAGCGTCCATAATCCACGCCCTGGTTTTAGCCGGGCTGGCGCCAATCTTGGGGCAGCGATCAGTTGCCCTGCTCCCAGGCCGCTTGGATGGCGGCGGCGGCTTCGTCGGGGGTCATGGAGCCGCCGGCGATCTCCGCAACCGCGTCGTTTACAGTGCGGCCCACCGAGGGGCCTAGCAGTTGGTCATAGAAGTTTTGATGGTAGGTGGAGTGGTCCAACTCATCCGCGAAGTGGCGCTGGAATGGGTTGGTGATCGCTGCCTCCGCGCTGCGCACCACCGGCACGATGAACCCGGCGGCAGCGAGATGCGACTGCACGTCGGGGGAGACGAACGATTTGATGAAGTCAACCGTGGCTGCGGGTGCGCCCTTGGTGACTACCCAGCCGTTGATGCCGCCCAGGGTATCGGTCGGCTTGCCCTTGCCGCCGGCGACGGTGGGGAAGTCGATCCAGCCGAGCTGCTCGTCCGATAAGCCCTTCTTGTCGGCTGCTATGGATTTCTGTTGGGCGTAGAATGTGCTGATGACCAGCGACATCGCCGCCTTACCGTCGGCGAACAGGCCGACGGAGGGCAGGTACTTGGTGCCGAGCATGCCCGGCTCGAACGGCTGGAGGTCCACGAGCTGCTTGAAGTCGGCGCCCGCCTTTACGAACGGGGCTGCCTTGAAGCCGCCATCCCGGTTGGCCATCGCCGCGTCGATGGCGTCCTTGCCGCCTTCTCGCAATGCCAGGGCCGAGTAATGCAGCGCCAAGGGCCACTTGTCGGCGCCGCCCGACGTCAGCGGGGTGATACCGGCGGCTTTTAGCGTCTTTACCGCCGCCAGCAGGTCATCCCAGGTCTTGATCTTGTCGCCGTCAACGCCGGCTTTGTGGAACAGGTCCCTATTGTAAATGAATCCCACGACCGTCAGGGTCTGCGGGATGCCGTAAACCTTGCCGTCCACGGTGAACGGACCGAGCGCGGCCGGGTTGAGCTGGTCCGTGTACCCTTTGACCTGTGCAGTGATGTCCTGCAGCACCCCGGCCTCGACCTGTGCCCGCAGCACGCCTCCGGCCCAGCTGTAGAACATTGCCGGCTTATCGCGGCTTTGCAGCATGGTGGTCAGCTTGGCCTTGTAGGCCTCGTTCTCGATGTATTGCGGTTCGACCTTCACCCCTGGGTGGGTCGCCTCGAACTGGTGCGCGGCGCCGTTCCAGACTGCGATCTGGGCTGGGTTGACTTCGACGTGCAGCCACTTGACCGTTTCGTCGGCGCGCGCGGGGGCCGATGGCGCTGCCATGATTGGGGCGAACGCCGCGGCTGCTGCAACGCTCAGGCGAACGAATGTCCTCACGTTTTTCTCCCCGCGCCGGGTTCTATGCCCGCCGGGTCAACCTGGCATCCCGTTGTGAGGGGCGCAACTCAAATTGTGCTTGTCCTCCCGTAGAAGCCCGATCACATTGGCTGCAAATAGGGCCTACAAGCGGGACCTGTGAGCGGGAGGAGGCGACCGATGCTGACGCAGAGTGGACTGCCTCAGCGGTGCTGTGGAAAGCCAGAGCAAACGCTTCCGCGCCTATGCTGCCCTACGCAGCACGGGCAGATTCTATCGCCGTAACGATGATGCACGTTGAGCAGATTACGGATGCCGCCGGGTTCGGGACCAGCACCGCCCGGCGTTGCAGGGCCGGGTATCCAACGGGCGAGGCCGCGCGTCGAGCCCTCGTCCGCAGGCGCCCTGATGCGGGGCTGCCTCAATGCGTCGCCCCGGCGGAGCAAGCCTGCCAAACACGTGGTGAATAAGGAAGATCCGTGGATCCCGTTCGTATCGGCCTCATCGGCTGCGGCAACATCAGCGCGGCCTATCTCCGCGCTGCCGCGGCTTATTTCCCGGACATCGCGGTCGTTGCCTGCGCCGACCTGGACGAGAGCCGCGCCCGGGCCCGGGCCGAGGAGTTCGGGCTGCACGCCACCTCCGTGGACACGTTGCTTGCCGACCCGGCGGTGGAGATCGTGCTCAACCTGACGGTGCCGCAGGCGCATGTTCCGGTCGGACTCGATGCGGTGCGCCATGGTAAGCACGTCCATTGCGAGAAGCCGCTTGGTGCCTCGACCGCGGAGGCGCACACCCTGTTGGAGGCGGCGAAGGCGGCCGGGCTGCGCGTGGGGGTGGCCCCGGACACGTTCCTGGGGGGCGCCCATCAAACCGCTCGACGTCTGCTGGATGAGGGGGCGATTGGCCGGACGCTGTCCGGCACGGCGTTCATGATGAACCATGGCCACGAGCATTGGCATCCCGACCCTGGATTCTACTACGCGCCTGGGGGTGGGCCGATGTTCGATATGGGTCCGTATTACCTGACGAACCTGGTGAACCTGCTCGGCCCGGTGGCGCGGGTCACTGGGTTCGCGACGTCGGGCTTCGACCGGCGCACCGTCAGCAGCGCGGCCAAGCGCGGGACGGTGCTCGACGTGGGGGTGGCGACGCACGTATCCGGGCTGATGCAGTTCGTGAGCGGCGCAGTCGTCTCGATTGCGACCAGCTTCGACGTTTGGCAGCACCGCCATGGCAACATGGAGCTGTATGGGACGGAGGGCTCGATGGTCGTCCCGGACCCCAACCGGTTCGGCGGCACCGTCTCGATGGCCAAGGGGCGTGAGGCTTGGGCGGATATCCCGCTCAGCCACGGCTACGCGGACGGGAATTTTCGGGCGATTGGCTTGGTGGACATGGCACGTGCCCTGCGCGTCGGCCGCCCGCACCGGTGCGATGGGGCGCTCGGGTTCCATGTGCTGGAGGTGATGGAGGCGTTCGGCGGGGCGAGCGAGAGCGGCCGTTTCGTCGAGATCGAAAGCCGGTGCGAGCGCCCTGCGCCGTTGCCGGCCTGGCCTGTTGCCGGCCAACTGGATTGATGGCCGACTGGATTGATGGAGGGATTGCAGAATGCGTAAAGCGCTGATCGTTCATGGCGGTTGGGCCGGGCATGAGCCGGCGGAGTGCGCCGCGGTCGTGGCGGACATGCTGCGGGAGGACGGGTTCGACGTGACCGTGGCCGACAGCACCGCGGCCTTCGCGGAGCCTGAGGTGGAGCAGATGAGCCTGATCGTGCCGGTCGTGACCATGGCTACGATCGCCAAGGCCGAGGTTGACGCGTTGTATGCGGCTGTTGAAGGGGGCGCTGGACTGGCGGGGTTCCACGGGCAGATGGGCGATAGCTTCCGCAACGAGGTAAAGTATCAGTTCATGGTTGGCGGGCAGTGGGTGGCGCATCCGGGCAACATCATTGACTATACAGTCAATATCACCCGGCCGGACGACCCGGTGACTGCTGGCATCGGTGACTTCGCCTACCAGTCGGAGCAGTATTACATGCATACTGACCCGAATAATGAGGTGCTGGCCACCACGATATTTGGCGGCTCTCACTGTTCCTGGATCGAGGGCCATGTCATGCCGGTGGTGTGGAAACGCCGTCACGGCGAAGGCCGCGTGTTCTACAGCGCGCTTGGGCACGTCGCCTCGGAGTTCCAGGTGCCGGAGATGGCTGCCATCTTCCGCCGCGGGATGAACTGGGCCGCGCGGGTGGACGCTGCTGGGTGAAGGGGTGCGGCGGAACGCAGGCGCATGCCGGGTGTTCGGGTTGGAAAGGCCGGCCGGGGCCGGCAGTCCGGCCGTCATGCCGCCGTCAACGACGATCTCGGTCGCGAACCGTGCCTGGTCCGACGCCGGGAACGGCGGGGCGTGGTTGGACGCCGTACGTGCCGTTGACACGCCGAAGTGGCGGCCGCCAAATCCCGGCCAATGATGATGTAGGGAGCGAGATGTCATGCCGATCGCGATTGGCCGCCGCACAGCCATGCTGACCGCCGGTGCCGGGCTGGTGGCGCCTGCGGGAGCGTGGGCGCAGACCGGTGGCGCCGCCGTGGAAACGACAGGCGGGAGGCTTCGTGGCGTGGCTGCCGACGGCGTCACCTGCTTCAAGGGGATACCGTATGCCGCCTCGACCGCCGGGTCGAACCGGTTTCTCCCGCCAGCTTCTGCCGCTTCCTGGCCCGGTGTGCGGGACGCCTCGGCGTTTGGGCCTTCGGCGCCGCAATTGCCAGCGTCCGCTGATCCGCTGGGCGCCTGGTATGGCGCGTTGCAGCCGATCTCCGAGGATTGCCTTTCGCTCAACGTTTGGACGGCGGGGATGACGGGCAAACGGCCGGTCATGGTGTGGCTGCACGGTGGGGCCTGGGTCAGTTGCGCCGGGTCGGCTCCGGGGTTCGATGGCACGGTGCTGGCGCGGGACGGCGATGTGGTGGTGGTCACGATCAACCATCGGCTCAATTTGTTTGGCTATATCAGGCTCGATGACCCGGATGACCGGTTCGCGCAGTCCGGCAATGCCGGGGTGCTGGACATGGTCGCGGCGCTGCGTTGGGTCAGGGACAATGCCGCCGCATTCGGGGGGGACCCGGGCAA
This sequence comes from uncultured Acetobacteraceae bacterium, assembly GCA_964245505.1. GTDB lineage: Bacteria > Pseudomonadota > Alphaproteobacteria > Acetobacterales > Acetobacteraceae > DASWOJ01. The sequence goes on from CAXTOB010000001.1 coordinate 20,797, forward strand.
CGTCACGATCTTTGGTCAGTCGGGCGGCGGCGCCAAGGTCAGCGCGCTGCTGGCATGCCCGGCGGCGCGCGGCCTATTCCATAAGGCGATCGCCCAAAGCTGCTCGGGCAGCCTGCGGCTTGCTCCGCCGGAGGAGGCTGCCGCCTCGGCGCACACGCTGGCGCGGAAGCTGGAGATCGGCCGGCCGACTGGGGCGGCGCTGCAGGCCGTGCCGGCGGAAACGCTGATCCCGCTGATGAAGGGAATGCCGCCGGTGTTCCGCCCGGTGCTGGATGGCGCGACCTTTTCCGCCAATCCGTTCGACCCGGCGGCTCCGGCTGGGTCCGGGGACATCCCCGTCATGTTCGGCAACGCCGCCACCGAAACCACCCTGTATATGGCGGCGGACATGGCGAACTTCTCACTCGACGAAGTGGAGGTGGCGCGCCGGCTTGCCCGCTTCCTCCGGACCGATCCGGCGGCCACCGCGGGGATCATCGCCGCCTACCGCTCGACGATGCCGGCGGCGACCCCGGGCGAGATCATGGCTGCGGTTACCACCGACTACACCTACCGCCGCAACACCACGCGGGAGGCGGCGCTGCAATCGGCTGCGGCGCAGGCGCCTGTTTACACCTACGTCTTCGATTGGCGCACGCCCGTGCGCGGCGGCGTGCTACAGTCGCCGCATACGTCTGAGGTCCCGTTCGTGTTCGGGACGGCGCCGGTTGCGGAGGCCCTGCTGGGGACCGGGCCGGATATCGCGCCGCTGACGCAGATGATGGTCGCCACTTGGTCCGCCTTTGCGCATACCGGCAACCCGGCCAATCCCCACGTGCCCACTTGGCCCCGCTACGAGGCCGCAAACCGTAGCACGATGCTGCTGTCCCGGCAGAGCGCGGTGGCCAGCGATCCCGGCGGGGAGCGGCGGGCGGCACTCAGTGCCCTGCCGCTCTTTGAATACAGCATGCCGGTGAACTATCCCTTGGCGTGACGGATAGATTTGCGCGGCCGGAACGTGGGGGATGGCTTGGGAGAAGGACGGCCCATGTTCTACGAATTCGCTACTTTGGCGTGTCCGCTGCTTGCGGTCAGCGACGCCTCGGAAGGCGTCCGCGCCTGGACGTCCGATCCGGCGGCTGGCGGCACGCTGCTAGGCTGCTGGCGGACGGAGATTGGGACGCTCGGACGGCTGCTGGTCCTACGCGGCTTCGAGACGTGGGAGCCCCTGGCGAAGGAGCGCGACCGCGCCCTGCTCAGCGACCGCCCGTTCAATGCGGGCAGCAGCGTCTTGGCCCTCAGCATGGACAGCTACGCCCCCTTCCCTTTCCTGCCGCCTGCCCGCCCCGGCGCGTTCGGCGCTGTTTACGAGTTCCGCACCTACAAGCTGAAGCCTGGCGGATTGCTTGCGACACTTGCAGGCTGGCAGAAGGCGATTGGGCCTGCACGGGATTATACGGCGCACCTGGTCATCAACATGTATGCGCTGGACGGACCGACGCGGATCACCCACATCTGGGGCTTCGCAGACCTGGGGCAGCGTTCCGCGCTCCGCTCCCAAGCCTACGCTGCCGGTGTCTGGCCTCCCGAGGGCGGTCCTGACCAGATCATGGAGGCGACGTCCACAATCGGGCTGCCGGAAGGTTACTCGCCGCTGGCCTGAAGGTGTCCTGTAGGCCCCGTCCGTTTCGGCGGCCCGTCCAGGTGGCCGTTATTGATGTTGTGCGGCCCCTAGCCGAACAGCCAAGCCACCTGATTTCGTCAGGGTGTCAGGATCGACGACCATGACCGCCACGACACCGCCGGAGACTATGATACATGCCAAGCCCCGTTGCCGCAGCTGTTCGCACGCTCGTCGAGGGTGGCGTCGAGCTGGTCGCGGCTTTCAACCGGAAACGCCTGCCCAAGGCTGATAGTCCCTACCTCGTTGGCGTCCATACGCCCATGGCGGCGGAGCTGACGCTGCGGGACCTTGCCGTGACTGGATCGATTCCGGCGGGGCTCAACGGCCAATATCTCAAAATGGGCGCGAACCCGGTCAACCCTGAACATGCGGGCCACCATTGGTTCCTGGGTGACGGCATGGTGCACGGCATCGCCATCGAGGACGGCAAGGCCCTGTGGTATCGCAACCGTTGGATACGCTCGCATCTGGCTGCGGCGGCGCTCGGCCGGACCGCTGCGGCAGGACCGCGCCGGGGACGCAACGACACCGTGAACACCAACGTGGTCCGAATCGGCGGCCGCGCTTTCGCCCTGGTGGAGGCGGGCAGCTTCCCCGTCGAACTATCCGAGGACCTGGAGGAGCAAAGCTACAATCCGTTCGACGGAACGCTCGGCGGCTCGTTCACGGGGCATCCGCATCTTGATCCGCTCACCGGTGAGCAGCACGCGATCGCCTATGACGGCAGCATCTGGGACACCGTGCGGCACGTCGTCGTGTCGGCAGACGGCAAGGTGGTCCGCGACGTGCCGATCGCGGTCGAGCACGGTCCCTGCATCCACGATTGCGGCTTCACCGCGCGGTTCGCCATCGTTCTCGATATGCCGGTCACGTTCTCGATGCGCGCCGTGCTCGGCGGTCACCAGTTTCCGTTCCGCTGGAACCCGGCCCACCAGGCCCGCGTCGGCCTGCTGCCGCGGCATGGCGAGGGCGCGGAGATCATTTGGTGCGATTTGGAGCCGTGCTTCGTCTTCCATGTGGGCAACGCCTATGATGACGAGGACGGCCGGGTCATCCTCGACGTCGTCGCCTACGCTAAGATGTTCGATTCTGGCGCCAGCGGGCTGGACGCGCTAGGCCGGCTGGAGCGCTGGACGGTGGACCCTTCGACGCGCCGGGTCGGACGGCGGGTGATTGACGACACGCCGCAGGAGTTTCCCCGTGTTGACGAGCGCCGCTTCGGCCAGAGGCGCCGTTACCTTTATACGGTGTCCGTTCCGCCTGACGGCAACCCGCAGCTGACCGGCGCTACGCGGCTCTATAAGCATGATCTCGAAACCGGTGGACGCCGGGTGCATGAGTTTGGCGAGGGCCATCTGCCCGGCGAATTCGTGTTCGTACCTGCGGCCGCTGATGCGGAGGAGGACGACGGCTGGCTTCTGGGCCTTGTCATCAACGTGGCGGACGACACTACGGACCTTGCGGTCCTCGACACGCGGGCCTTCGAGGCGCCGCCGGTCGCTACGGTCCGGCTGCCGCATAGGATACCGCCGGGGTTCCACGGAAACTGGTTCCCAGCCCAGTAGCTGCGCGACGGTGCGGCCCCGGCGCATGCCTGCATCCAGCGTCGCGCAAAGTGCCAGGTGACATCTAGGCCGGCTGTTTCCGACAAAGCAGGCGACCTGTGCTGCGTGAGGCCCTGACTGGCGGTTTTTCCATCCTCACCATCTGCTTATCTGCCGTTCGCCCAGAGCAGGTTCCCGCCCAGACGGGAAAGGTTTACCTGAGCGGTATGTCCGAAGTACGAAAACTGCGCCGCCCGCTGGTGCTGGCCTCCGTCATGGCCGCCATGTTCATGATTGCGATCGAGGCGACCATCGTCTCGACTGCGATGCCGCAGATCGCGGGGCAGCTTGGCGACCTGCACTTGTATTCCTGGGTGTTCTCGTCGTTCCTGCTGACCCAGACTGCCACCACCGTCGTGTTCGGCAAGTTGGCCGACCTGTATGGCCGTAAGCCCGTCCTGCTCGTCGGCATCGCTATTTTCCTGGTGGGGTCCGCCCTGTGCGGTTTCGCCTGGTCCATCCCTTCCCTGATCGCATTCCGCCTGCTCCAGGGCATTGGGGCCGGGGCGATCCAGCCGGTGGCGCTGACAGTCGTCGGTGATCTTTACTCGGTGCAGGAGCGTGCGAAGATCCAGGGCTACCTCGCCAGCGTCTGGGGCGTGTCGTCCGTGGCCGGGCCGCTCGCCGGCGGGCTGATTATTCAGCACCTCAGCTGGTCCTGGATCTTCTGGGTCAACCTGCCGATCGGGCTTGCCGCGGCGGCCAGCTTCACCGCCTTCCTGCATGAGGACATCAAGGCCCAGAAGCGGAGCGTGGACGTGGCCGGGGCGGCCCTGTTCACCGTGGCGGTCGCGTCCTTGATGGTGGCCCTGACGCAGTTCGGCATCTCCGATGTGCCCACGGCGCTTGGGGCTGCCTGTGCATTCCTGGTGAGCACGGCTCTGTTCGTTTGGCAGGAGCGGCGGGCTAGGGAGCCGATGTTGGCATTTGGCCTGTGGGCTCGCCGCCCGGTGGCCACGGCCAACGCCGCGACGCTGCTGAGCGGCATGACGGTGATCGGGCTCACGACGTTCCTGCCGATGTATGTCCAGGGCGTGCTGAGCCAGTCGGCGCTGGTGGCGGGCTTTGCGCTGACGATGATGGTGCTGGGCTGGCCGGTCGGTGCCACGCTCGCGGCGAAGAACTTTGCCCGTTTCGGCCTGCGCAGCACGCTGCTGTTCGGTGCGGCTCTGCTGCCGTTGGGTGGGCTGGCCTTTGTGATCCTCGGTCCTGAGACGTCGCCGGTGGTGGCGGGGGTCGGGTCGGTCATCATGGGCCTGGGTATGGGGTTCCTGAGCACTTCGGCCATCGTCATTATTCAGGACAGCGTTGGCTGGGCCGAGCGCGGGTCGGCTACGGCTTCGAACATCTTTTCGCGCAACCTCGGCAGTACTCTGGGCGCCGCGGTGCTGGGTGCGGTCCTGAATGCCAGCCTGGCGCACCGGGTCAATGGGGTTGCTGCGGTGACGCCGGATCAGCTTCGGGGGTTGCTTGACCACCCCGGCGCCGTGGTCGGCGATGCGGTGGTGCGGGCGGCTCTGGGCCAATCGCTTCATCTTACCTTCTGGGCGGTGTTCCTGACGGCGGTGCTGACGCTTCTGCTGGCCACTCTGGTGCCCTCGGTCGCCCTCACGAAACCGGTTGAAGCGGTGGTTGCGGAGTGATGGACGCCAGCCCTGCCAGTCTTTGACAACAGATTGATGGGCCTTCGCACTGCCCCAGATGGTGCCGAGCCGTCATTGCGAGCCGCTTGCGGCGCGGCAATATAGTGCCGCTAGCACTGTGCTTGCCGCTCTGGATTGCCGCGTCGCTACGCTCCTCACAATGACGGAAGCGGCTCGCAATGACGGAAGCGGTTAGAGCGAAGGGCGTTTTGTGTGAAATGCTGACGGGTCGAGCACATGTTCCGAGATGGGTGACGGCTTAGCGTTTGTGGGCAGTGCGGGATTATCTACGTGCAACGGGAGCAGGCCGTGATGAGAACCTTGATCAGCCTGATGCTTGCGGGCGCCACGCTGCTGGCCTCGGCCGCTTTTGCGGCTGAGCCGGAGGCGGCGCGGACGCTGGCCCCTAGCGGCACGCTGAGGGTCGCCATGAACTTCGGCAATCCCGTGCTGGTGCAAAAAGATCATGCCACTGGCGAGCCTGGGGGTGTCGCAGCCGCCCTTGCGCGTGAACTCGGGCAGCACCTCGGTGTGCCCGTGCGGTTCGTGCCTTACGAGGAGGCTGGGCAGGTCGCGGCGGCGGCCGGGCAGGATGCGTGGGACGTGGCTTTCCTTGCGGTTGACCCGACCCGCGGCGCCACGATCGACTTCACGGCGCCCTATGTGCTGATCGAGGGAGCCTATGCGGTGCCGCCAGGCTCCAAGCTAGACAGCATCGACGCCGTGGACCAGCCCGGCGTGCGCATCTGCGTGGCGACGAACAGTGCCTACGACCTGTTCCTGACCCGGGCGCTGCATCACGCCGAACTCATCCGCTTCGCCAAAGGCGGAGACGCCGAAGCTGCGTTCCTGCACGGCGGCTGCAATGCCCTTGCCGGGGTAAGGCAGCCCTTGGCGGCGCTCGTGCGATCGCATCCGGAGCTGCGCCTGCTGCCCGGCCGCTTCATGGAAATCCAGCAGGCGATGGTGGTGCCGAAAAGCCGGGCCGCAGGCATGCCATACCTGCGCGGCTTCGTGGAGGAGATGAAGGCGTCAGGCTTTGTCCGTGCCGCACTCGACGCGTCGGGCCAGCGCGAGGCTGAAGTCGCCCCTGCCGAGTAAAGCCAAGACCTGAATCACGCCGGGTTCAGGTAGAAACACCAGACACGCTTCAAGCTTGTGTTTTCGCGAGTATTCATCCGGCCCAAATGGAGCTTTCTGGGCCGGACATGTTCTCATTCTCCGATACCGGCCCTGATATCGTCTCGTGCGGCGAGCCAGGAGAACGTCGGCCTATGCAGGGCTGGGCATCGCGACAGACCGCATCAATCGCCGCACGCGCCAATAGCCGCACGCGCCAGCACAAGATTTGCCCGGCCTGGACCTGCGGTGATGCCCGTCGGAGCCGGTTCTGGTCACTGCCCGGCGTGCGCCGGCGGCAAGGCGGTGAGGAACTGACCCAGCCGTTCGGCATAGAACTTGGCCATGATCAGGGTCGCATGCCCGCGGGTCTCCGGACTTTCCGGCACCAGGTCGTACTCCCCATGCGGCAGCCGGGCCACCGCACGCTCGACGATGCCGGACTCCGGCGGGTTGCGCTCGTCGTCGGCCGAGTTGATCACCAGCACCGGCCGGGTGATCCGCCCTAAAGCCGGCGCGGCGTCGTAGTCGTGCGACGAGTCCCACTGATACACCCAGTCGTTCGCGTCCGGCACAGGCGCTGCGAGCAGGCGCGCGACGATCGTATCCGCCGCTGCCGCCGTCGGCGCCTGCCCCTGCCAGCCGAGGTTGCCGCCGGCGGTGGCGACGCCGAAACTCGCAATCGCATACGGCAACGAGCGCGGCGGAGTGGTGTAGCTGCCGTTGGCATAGGTCGGGTCGTTGCGGATCGTCTCCACCATGAGCCGCCGCATCATCCAGTTCCGGCTCGCCATGGCGGAGGGCTGCGACGCCATCGGCACGAAGCCGTCGGCGAAATCCGGATGCTGCTCGGCCCACAGCCAGCTCTGCATCCCACCCATCGAGTAGCCCAGCACCAACCGCAGGTGCTGCAGGTGCAGGCCCTCGGTGACCAGCCGGTACTGCGCCGCCACCGTGTCGTCGTAGTTGTAGGCGGGGAACTTGGCGCGCAGCCCCTCGGACGGCTTGGTGGAGCCGCCGGCGCCGACGGAGTCCGGCAGGATGACGTAGTACTTCGACGCGTCCAGCGGCTGGCCCGGGCCGAACAGCACCCCGGCGAAGGACGGCGCCAGCATCGCCGCCCCCGACTGCGCGGTGCCGTGCAGGATCAGCACCGGCTCCCCGGACGGGCTGCCGACGGTGCGGTAATGCATCCGCAGCTCCGGCAGCGCTTCACCCGTATGAAAGCGGAAATCATGCAGGACGACGTCGGCCTCCTGCACCGGCGGGAGGTCAGCCGCTTCGGCTGCAGCGATCAGCGATACGGCAGCGAGTGCGCCAAGTATGATCCTCACCGTGATTCTCCCGTTTGTGCGGCGTTTGCGGCCTTTGCGGCGGCGATCTGTGCACCTCTGGCCGTCACCCGTCCACTGCCGCGGTTCAGGGCTGGGCCTGACCAGGACGATTTGCAGTGGCATCGCGGGAGGTTGCATCCTAGAGCGGGTTTGGTGCAGATAGAAGCACCAAGCCCATTCTAGCTATTGTTTTTACGAGCATTTGTTCGGTCAAACGAAGCCGTTTGATCCGAACATGCTCTAGCGTGACGAAGACCGGGGCGTGACGAAGGCCGGGGCGTGACGAAAGTTGAGCACGACCGGCCATGCAGGAAACGTCGTACTGTCCGCATGGAGGCTCGCGGCAGTGCACGGCTGTGGGGGCAAACCTTTGCCGGCCGGCAAGCCCGACAAGCACCGAACAGTTCGAACAAGGCTGGGAGCAGCGACATGTTGACGACCTCCATGTCCGTTTTGCGCTTCGCGATGCTCGTGTGCATGGCAATGGCAGCGGCTCCGCCCACCATCCGCGCGCAGGCCATCTCCGCGACGCCTGCGGTGCAGACAAGCCATGGTCCCGTGGAAGGCGTGCGGCGGGAGGGCGCCGATGTTTTCCTCGGCATCCCCTATGCCCTGCCTCCGGTAGGCGAGCGCCGGCTTGCACCTCCAGCCGAGGCAGCGTCCTGGACGCAGCCACTCCGTGCGACAACCGCCCCGTCCGCCTGCCCGCAGCTCGCATCGCCTGATCCCGCGGGGCTCGCCAGCAGCAACGAGGACTGCCTTTACCTCAACGTTTGGCGCCCGGCGGAGTCTGGACGTCCGGCAGAGTCTGGGCGTCCGGCAGAGTCGGGGCGCCAGGCCGCCAACCCCCTCCCAGTGATCGTCTGGGTCCACGGCGGCGGCTTTGTCGAGGGATACGGCGCAGCCAGGCAGTATGACGCGACGCACCTCGCCACCGATGCGAATGCGGTCGTCGTGACGGTCAACTACCGCGTCGGCGCCCTCGGCTTCCTCGCGGCAGCGGCGCTGGACGACGCGGACGGCCGCCATGTGTCCGGGAACTATGGGCTGCTCGACCTGCAGATGGCCCTGCGCTGGGTCGCGAAGGACGCCCGGGCGTTCGGCGGCGACCCAGGCAACGTTACCGTCATGGGCGAGTCCGCCGGCGCCAACGCGGTGCTGGGCCTGCTTGCCTCGCCGGCATCGGCAGGCCTGTTCCAGCACGCGATCGTCCAAAGCAGCACCGATGGCGCCCACACCGTCCCCCTAGCGCAGGCGGAGCGCGAAACTTACGCCCATGCCCTCGATGAGATTGGCTGCCCCGCCGGCCCCGGGACGCTGGCCTGCCTGCGCGCCATGCGGGTGGACTCGTTCCTGCGCATGACGGCCAAGCCGACGATGGTCCAGGACGGCATCGTCCTGCCGCTCGATCCGTTCGACGCGTTCCGGCAGGGCCGCTTCGTCAGGGTGCCGGTGCTAATCGGCAGCAACGCCCGGGAGAACTACCTGTTCACCGCCCGGACCGAGTCTGACGTCCTGCATCGCGCCATCGCGCCAGGCGACGTGCCCGGCCTGCTCAAAACGAGCTTTGGCGACCGCGCCGATGCGGTTCTCGCGCAGTACAAGCCAGAAGCCTATGTCACCCCGTCAACCCTTCTCGGCAACGCGCTGACCGACCGGCGCTTCGCCTGCATGGCCAACCTGGCGCGCAAGGACATCGCCGCCTACGTGCCGGTTTACGGCTACCAGCTCGACATCGCCGATCCCGTGCAGCAGCAGCCGCTCGTGGCCGGAAGCGACCTGCCGAACCTGTCCTACCACACCACTGACCTCGGCTACGTCTTCAACAACGACAACGACGCGCGCCCGCTGTCCGGCCGTCACGCCGCGCTGTCGCGCCTGATGGTCAGGTATTGGTCGGCCTTCGCGGGGAGCGGCGATCCAAACGCAGCCGACGACGCGCCGGCGCGTCCCGCCTGGCCGCGCTTCACCCGGGACGACCCGGCGATCCTGTCCATCTCCGACGCACCCAACGCGAAGCGTGACTTTGCGGACGAGCACAGATGCGGCTTCTGGGAGCAGTCCGGCATGGTGGCGCCGACATGGTAGGCGCCCTGCGATCCGCCGTCGCCGCGTCGCTCCTGCTCGCGCTGAGCGTCTCCGCCTCAGCAGAAACAGTACGCGTCGAAGGCGGCAAGGTGACCGGCGCCAGCAGCCCTGATGGAGCCGTCGCCCGGTATCTCGGGGTGCCCTTCGCCGCGGCGCCCGCCGGCGGCCTGCGCTGGCGGCCGCCGCAGCCGGTGGCGCCCTGGCCGGGCGTGCTGGATACCACGAGTTTCGCGCCCGCCTGCCAGCAACCGCTCCCGCCGCCGGGTTCTGTCTA
>CAXTOB010000001.1:30556-34464 GCA_964245505.1 uncultured Acetobacteraceae bacterium
GGCAAAGCGAGGACTGCCTTTATCTAAACGTTTACAAGCCAACCCATGCGGACGCCGGCCGTCTGCCGGTGATGGTCTGGTTCTACGGCGGCGGCTTCGTCCAAGGGTCCGCATCGCTGCCGAGCTTCGACGGCGACGCGCTGGCACGCAAGGGCGTCGTCCTCGTCACCATCAACTACCGTTTGGGGCCGTTGGGCTTCCTGGCGCTGCCGCAGCTCGATGCGGAAAGCCCGGACCATGTTTCCGGCAATTACGGCCTGCTCGACATGGTTGCCGCCCTGCGCTGGGTTCAGGCCAACATCGCCGGGTTCGGCGGCGACCCCGGCAACGTCACGATCGATGGGCAGTCGGCCGGGGCGCTGGGCGTCGGCGCGATGATGGCCTCGCCGCTCGCGCATGGCCTGTTCCGCCGGGCGATCGTCGAGAGCGATCCGATGTTCGGGATGAACGATCCGATGCAAACCCTGCGGCAGGCCGAGGCGGGCGGCGCGAAGTTCACCGCCGCGCTGGGTGGCGGCACGGCCGCGGACCTGCGCATGCGTTCCAGCACGGAGCTAATCCAGGCGATGGGCAGCGGCGCGGTCGGCTTCGGCTTGCGGCCGAACGTGGACGGGCATGTGCTGCCGCATGACCTGCCGGAGGTGATCGCGACCGGCCGAGGCAACGGCGACGCCCTGCTGATCGGCGCCAATTTCGACGAAGGCACGCAACTGCTGCCAGCGACGACGCCGGACGGCCTTGCAGCCCTTGCCCGGCGGCGCTTCGGCGCCCAGGGCGATACGATTGCCGGGCTCTACGCCGGAACGGACGCGGCAACCGCAACCGCCGCGCAGGACCGGATGCAAAGCGACTACCTCTTGGTCGTCTCGGCCCGGGAAGCTCTCGTCGTCGCGGCACAGGGGCATCCCGCCTATGTTTATCGGTTCACGAGGGCTGCGCCCGGCTCCGACCCGGTCAAGGTGGGCGCCTTCCATTCCGCCGAGCTGGCCTACGTGTTCGGCACCCAGGACTCCATCGAGCGCCCGTGGCAACCGCGCGACCGGGAACTGGCAGAGCAAATGCAGCTCTACTGGACGAACTTCGCCAAGTCGGGTGATCCCAACGGCGAAGGTCTGCCGAAATGGCCGCGCTTCGAAGCTACCAGCAAGGCTGTGATGGAGCTGGGCGACGCAACTGAAGTGGCCGGTGTGCTCGACCCGAGGAGGAGTGCGCCCTTCGACGCGTATCTTTCCACGCGGCTGCCGCAGCACGCCGGCCATTAGTATGGGGCGTTGCGGAACCCCAATCCTCATATCATGGCTGGACAGGAATGGGCCGGAGGGCGAGGCCGCCAGCGCGCGCGCTGGTGCAGCCGGCTGGGCCGGGCGGAGGTCATGGACGAAGGGGGTGAAGCTGCGGGAAAGCCGGCCGTGCCCAGGAGAAAAGTGAAGCTGCCGCGCCGCCGTAGCGTCGCGTCATGCGCCGGCTGATGGGCCGCACGTACGGTGCAGGTGTTCTGGTGGAATGGCCAACGCTGGGCCGCTCCGGGCCCGTTCGGCATCTCGACCATGCCGCTCGATGCAGCCCTCGACTACATCGCCTCAGAGCCACACTTCTGGATCAACGCCTGACCGGAAATGGCCAAAGTCGAGTTAAGCAGGCTTGCGTGGCCTGACACGGCCTTAGGCCACTTGTGTGACAGGCCGCGCAAGCCTGCTCAGGTCGAGGTGGCGTGCACTGCGACGGTCAGGCTATGGTCGCTGGGCGGCCCGCGTCACCCAGGGGGCATGATGCTGTCATCGGCAGACGACCGGCTCAGCCGGGCGCGTATCGTGCTGGACCACCGCGGCCGGACCGCGGAGGACCTGCTGCCGCGCATGATCTCCGAAAGCTGGTCGCGTTGCCTGGCGATCGGGCTTGACCCGAAACGTCCGCCGTCCGTGCCGATCCACGACGCGCATGGCCTGCAGCGGGCGCGGGACCAGTCGGCCCTGCTGCGCCGCCTTGCCCTCGGCGAGATGGAGAACCTTTATCAGCAGATTGCCGGCACGAACTTCATGGTCTCGCTGGCCGCTCCAGACGGGATGCTGCTGGACGCCTTGTGCGACAGCAGCTTCGGCGACGCCGCCGGCGCCGCCAGCATCCGGCCCGGTGCGGTCTGGAGCGAGGCGCAATGCGGCACCAACGCGATCGGCACCGCGGCGCAGACCGGGCAGGCCGTCACCGTGCACGGGGGCGAGCACTTCTTCAGCCGCTACGGCGGATTGACCTGCACCGCCGTACCCATACTGGGCGCCGATGGGAGGCTGGCCGGCGTGCTCGACGCGTCATCCGACTGCCGGTCGCGGCAGCAGCACACGCATGCGCTGGTGTCCATGGCGGCGGCGCACATCGAGAACGGGCTGTTCCGCGAGTGCCACCGGAGCGGGATCGTCATCGCCTTCCACAGCCGGGTGGAGTTCCTGCACACCTTGAGCGCCGGGCTGCTGGCAGTGGACCCGGACGGGATGGTGCTGGCCGTCAATGCCCGCGCCGGTTTTCTGCTGCAGGGCCTGCCTGCGGTGCGCGGCGCGTCGTTTGAGGCGCTGTTCCGCACCAGCCTGGCTAACCTGCTCGATGACGGGCGCGACGGGGACCGGCAGCGGCTGGAGGACCGGGTCGGCAGCGTGTTCGCCGCCCGGCTGGAAACCGTACCGCGCCTGCGTGTGCCTCCGGCTGCGCGGCCTGCCCCACTGCCTGCGCTTGGCGCATCCGCGCGGCCTGCCCCGCCGCCCGCGTCGGCCCCGTCCGGCTTCGTCGCGCAGGACCAGGCCGTGATCGCCACCCTGCGGCTGGTCGAGGCTGCGGCGGCGCGCAAGCTGCCGATCCTGATCCGGGGCGCCACCGGCACCGGCAAGGAGCACCTCGCACGCCATGCCCATCAGGCGAGCGGCCGGCGTGGGCCGTTCGTGCCGGTGAACTGCGCCGGGCTGCCTGATACGCTGGCGGAGGCCGAGCTATTCGGCCATGCCGATGGCGCATTCACCGGCGCGCGCCGCGGCGGTGCGCCGGGCCTGGTGGCCGAAAGCGATGGCGGCACGCTGTTCCTGGATGAGATTGGCGACATGAAGCTGCCGCTGCAGTCCATACTGCTCCGGCTGCTGGACGATTGGACGTTGCGCCCGGTCGGTGGTGGACGACGCCGCCAGGTGGACGTGCTGCTGGTGGCCGCCACCAATGTTGATTTGGAGGAAGCCGTCGCCGCCGGCCGGTTCCGTGCCGACCTGCTGCATCGCATCAACACGGTGGAGGTGGGCCTGCCGCCGCTGCGCCGTCGGACGGACTTCGGTGCGGTCGCCCGGCGCATCCTGTCCGAAGTTGCCCCCGACGCGGGCCTATCGGACGATGCCGTGGCGGCCCTCGGCAGCCGGCCATGGCCCGGCAATGTCCGCGAGCTGCGCAGCGTGCTCATCCGCCTGACGCTGCTGGACCCCGCACGCCAGATCGGCCAGGACGCCGTATGGACCGGAGAAACGGCGCCGCCGGCCCTGGCAGACTCCGGCCGGCCCAGCCTTCGGACGTTGCAGGCGCAGCAGGTCCAGCAGGCGCACCGGGATGCCGGCGGGAACGTGACCGAAACGGCGCGTCGTCTCGGGGTGTCGCGCAACACGGTCTATCGTGCACTGCGCGGAGCGGCGGGATAAAATCTGGCACAGGGTTGATGCAGGGGTTCGAGGGAGGTTGCCTCTGACCCGCATCGCCGTCTCAGCAGACTGATTGGCAACCCAGGTTGGTCATGGCACCAGTCATTCCGTAACAGGCGCTAACGCCTTTTCAAGCTCGGCCAGACGCCGCGCCAGGGCGTCCCGCGCGTCCTTTTCCATGGCGCGGTAGCTTTCCACGACGCCAGCCCCGAACGGGGTCAGGCTTGCCCCACCGCCTCCGGCGCC
>CAXTOB010000001.1:34474-56050 GCA_964245505.1 uncultured Acetobacteraceae bacterium
GCCGCCCCGCGTTTCGACCACCGGCAGGCTGAACGTCCGGTTCAGCGCGTCCACCAGCAGCCAGGCCCGGCGATAGCTCATGCCCATTGCCCGCCCTGCGGCCGAGATGGAGCCGGTCTCGGCCACCAGCTCCAACAGGCGCACCTTGCCGGGGCCGAGGGCGCGTTCCTCGTCAAAGTCAATGCGGAGGGTGAGCCGGGTCATGGCAGCAGCCTAAGCAGGCTTGCGTGGCCTGTCACACAAATGGACCGCGGCCATGTCAGCCTGCTTAGCTTTTTACCTGTGCGCAAATCTCCAGAGGCTTGCTTCGCGCCGCATCCGGACGCCCGGGAACGGCGCGGGCACCTTTGTACGGTTGCACTGGACACCAAAAGCGGCGTATCGCTATATTTTTTAAGATATAACGCAAGGGAGGCGAACATGGACGTAACCGCTTCGCACGGCCGGCTGAGCCAGGCCAACCGCGACTTCATCGCTAGGCGCCACAAGCTGCTGATCGACGGGCAGTGGGTGGATGCACGCTCCGGCAAGACCTTCGCCGTATTCGATCCGTCCAACGGCCAGCAGATCGCCCAGGTCGCCGAGGGCGGGGCGGAGGACGTGGACCTCGCCGTCCAGGCGGCACGCCGGGCCTTCGAGGAGGGTGCCTGGGCCCGGATGAAGCCGACCGAACGCGGCAAGCTGGTCTGGCGTCTGGGCGACATCCTGGCATCGCACGCGGATAAGTTGGCCGAGCTGGAAGCGCTGGACAACGGCAAGCCGATCCGCGACGCCCGCGCCGTGGATCTGCCGTTCGGCAGTGAGCTGCTGCGCTACATGGCAGGCTGGTCCACCAAGATCACCGGGCAAAGCATCCCCATCTCCGCCCCTGGCGACTGGCACGCCTATTCCATGCGGGAGCCGGTCGGCGTCGTGGGCCAGATCGTGCCCTGGAACTTCCCGCTGCTGATGGCGGTCTGGAAGATCGCCCCTGCCCTCGCCGCTGGCTGCACCATCGTGCTGAAGCCGGCCGAGCAAACGCCGCTGTCCACGATCCGGCTGGGCGAGCTGATCGGGGAGGCCGGGTTCCCGGATGGCGTGCTGAACGTCATCACCGGGGACGGCACCGCCGGCGCTGCCATCGCCGCGCACCCGGACGTGGACAAGGTAGCCTTCACCGGCAGCACGGAGGTGGGGCGCTTGATCGTGCAGGCCGCAGCCGGCAACCTCAAGAAGGTCAGCCTGGAACTGGGCGGCAAGTCGCCAGCGATCGTGTTCCCCGATGCCGACCTGTCCGTTGCGATCCCCGGCACCGCGTCCGGCATCTTCTTCAACATGGGGCAGTGCTGCACCGCAGGCTCCCGCCTGTTCGTGCATGAGCGCATCTTCGACAAGATGATGACCGGGCTGTCGGACCAGGCCGCAGCGATCAAGATCGGCCCGGGCCTGGACCCAGCGACCCGCATGGGGCCGCTGGTCTCGGACGAGCAGTTCCAGCGCGTGACCGGCTTCCTCGACAGCGGGCGGCAGGAGGGCGCCGAGGTCGTCACCGGCGGCAAGCGGCACGGCAACGAGGGCTACTTCGTCGAGCCGACCGTGCTGACCAAGACCACGCCCGAGATGAAGGTGGTGCGGGAGGAGATCTTCGGTCCCGTCGTCTGCGCCATGCCCTACAACGACGACGACCTGGAGCGGATCGCCAAGTTCGGCAACGCCACCGAGTATGGCCTTGCGGCGAGCATCTGGACCCGCGACATCGGCATTGCCCACAAGCTGGCGCGCAAGCTGAAGGCCGGGTCGGTGTGGATCAACGTTCACAACTTCAACGATGTGGCGCTGCCGTTCGGCGGCTACAAGCAGTCGGGTTGGGGGCGCGAGATGGACTACGAGGCCATCGAGCTTTACACCGAACCCACGCCCGGCGCGGCGCGGCGGGGCCGGGGGCCGCCCAGCATCCAGTGTTCCCCGGGGCCGGCGCGCATGCCGGCCGGCCCCGGTTCCTGCCACCGCTCCCAGCGCCTGAGCTGCCCCCGCCCAGGCGGGTGCGGGCGAAGCTGTGGGAGCTGAATGAGTCCGTCCACTGCTCGATCATCGGCACCTGCCTGACGACCGCGGAACTGCGGCGGGCGATGGGCAAGGTGCTGAACGGAGATGTGTCCCGCATCAGCGACCACGACCTGCACGCGCAGGCCGTGGGCCTATGCAACCACCACAACGCCGGGTCGAAGCTACTGCAGAAGGCACTGGATGGGCGGCACGAGACGGTGGTGAAGCGCTTCACCGCTTTGCAGGGCGAGGCGGCAGTCTTGGACGCCTGGGCCGAACACCGAAGGGCGGGCGACATCCCCGGCGCCTATTGGGCGGTGCTGACCCATGCCGATGTAGGAATTGATGGCCTGCGCCGGGCGTTCGGCGACGTCCACATGCTGTCTCACCTGGTCGGTGCGGCCAATCGGGCGGATATCCGGCGCTTGCAGGCGCTGGAGGAGGAGAACGCTGCGCTGCGGGCCAAGGTGGAGCGGCAGCAGGTCCGGTTGCATGAGGCCGTGACCTCCCGCGACGCCACCATCCGCCAGTTGGGTGCGCTCGCGGCAGGCCAGATCGCCGGCAAGGCCGACCCTGCCGATGATGACGCCCTCGCCGCGCTGCGTCACCTCGTGACGGACCTGCAATCCCGCCTGGCGCGTGAGACGGGCCGGCGCGAGCGCCTGGAAGTGCGGCTGGCGGAGGCCCAGGATTCGGCGGAGCGGTGGGAAACCCGCGCCGCGGAAGCAGAATCCTGCTGCGCGGCAGCGCAGGACGAGGCAGCGGCGCTGGAACGGCACCGTCTCGCCGTCGGCGACACCCTTTCCGCTCCGGCACTCCCAGCCCAGCGAATCCTATACGTTGGCGGACGGCCCGGCACCGTGGATGGGTTGCGCGAACTGCTGGAAACTGCAGGCGGCACGCTGCTGGCCCACGACGGCGGACGGCACGATCACTCCTCGCTGCTGCCCGGCCTGATCAGCCAGGCCGACCAGGTCGCCTTTCCCGTGGACTGCATCAGCCACGACGCCGCCCTGACCGTGAAGCGCCTGTGCCGCCAGCTCGGCAAACCCTGGACGCCGTTGCGCTCGTCGGGGCTCAGCTCCTTCCTAGCGGCCTTTGCCGCGCCCGACATCCAACCGACCAATGAGGCTTCCCCATGAACGTCATCGCTCCCCAGGACGCCACGCAGCACCCCTTCCTGACCGGCAGGCCGAAGCGCCTATTTATAGACGGACGCTGGGAAGAGGCCGCGTCGGGCAAGACCTTCGACACGCTCAACCCGTCCACCGGAGAGGTGCTGGCCGCCGTCGCCGAGGGCGACCGCGAGGACATTGACCGCGCCGTCGCCGCAGCCCGCCGCGCCTTCGACGGCCCGTGGCGCCGGGCCAAGCCGTTCGAGCGGCAGAACCTGCTGCTCAAGCTGGCCGACCTGGTGGAGCAGCACTTCGACGAGCTTGCCACGCTCGATACGCTGGACATGGGCGCCCCGATCAGCCGCACGAAGGCCAGCCGGCTGCGCGCGCTGGGGATGCTGCGCTACTACGCCGGCCAGGCCACCGCCATCCATGGCGAAACCATCGAGAACTCACTGCCTGGCGACTACGTCAGCTACACGCTGAAGGAGCCGGTCGGCGTCGTCGGCGCCATCATCCCCTGGAATGGCCCGCTGACGGCCACGATCTGGAAGATCGGCCCGGCGCTGGCCACCGGCTGCACCGTCGTGCTCAAGCCCGCCGAGGAGGCGCCGCTCACCTCGCTGCGCCTGGCCGAGCTGTGCCAGGAGGCTGGCGTCCCGCCGGGTGTGGTGAACGTCGTGACCGGCTACGGCGAGACGGCAGGGGCGGCGCTGGCCGGGCACCCGGACGTGGACAAGGTGGCCTTCACCGGGTCGCACCTGACGGGGCAGAAGATCATCCAGGCCTCGGCCGGCAACCTGAAGCGGGTGTCGCTGGAACTGGGCGGCAAGTCGCCGGACGTGGTGTTCGCCGATGCCGACCTGGACGCGGCCGTACCCGGCGCGGGCATGGCGGTGTTCGCCAACTCCGGCCAGATCTGCAGTGCCGGCACGCGGCTATTCGTGGAACAGAAGATCTATGACGAGTTCACCGCCCGCGTCGCCGAGTTCAGCCGGACGCTGCGGGTCGGCAATAGCAGCGATCCGGCCACCCAGGTCGGCCCACTGGTGTCGTCCGAGCAGCTTGACCGCGTGACGGGCTACCTCGCCGTCGGCCGGCAGGAGGGCGCGCGGCCCCTCTCAGGTGGAGAGCGACTGATGGAGGGCGACATGGCGCGCGGCTACTTCGTGCCGCCCACCGTGTTCGCAGGCGTGCGCGACGAGATGCGGATCGCACAGGAGGAAATCTTCGGCCCGGTGATCTCCGCCATCCCGTTCACCACTGTGGACGAGGTGATCGAGCGGGCGAACCGGACCAGCTTCGGCCTGGGCAGCGGCGTTTGGACGCAGGACGTGAGCAAGGCCCACACCCTGGCGCGCGGCATCCGTGCCGGGTCGGTGTGGATCAACTGCTACCAGGCGATGGACCCGGCGGTGCCGTTCGGCGGCTACAAGATGAGCGGCTACGGGCGGGAAAGCGGCAAGCAGCACGTCGAGGAGTATCTCAACGTGAAGGCTGTCTGGATCAAGACGGCCTGATCCGTTGCATCGCCGCTTCGCTGCTGCCGTCCCATTGCTGATTGTGGGCCGGCTTAGCAGCGCCGTGTGTGCATAGGAATCGCTGCGCGTCGTTGCCGTTGCTGGCAACCGCTTGGGCGGGCGGGCCAGCCGATAGCTCGGCTGTCCCGTCCAACCGGCCGGACGCGGCGCCGCTAGCACTGTTCATACTGGACGGCCACGTGCTGGCCGGCCACGCCCAAGCAATCCCGGCGCGGGGCGGCCGGTTGGCGGTCGTGGCGGCGCGATAACGGCTTTGCGTTTAGCCTAACCCGGCCGATCTCGTTATGTACGATGGAATATAGCCAATCCCCAAATCCGTGAGGTCAAGATGTCAACAGCCACCGTTCCCGGCTACCGCAGCGTGCGGACTGCTCTGCTGGCTTCGGCGGCTTTCGCCGTCTTGCTGGCGGTCCAGACGGCACAAGCAGCTGCGCTGACGCTAGATGCGGCCGGCAGCTTGTCGGCAGCCCTGACCACAGTGGCCAACGATTTCACCGCGGCCACGGGCACACCGGTCACGACCAGCTTCCAGGCGTCCGGCACGATTGCTCAGGAGATCGAGGCCGGGGCACGGCCCGACGTGTTCGCCAGCGCCGATACCGGCAACCCGGCTGCGCTGCAGGCCGCGGGGCTGGCTGGCCCGGTGGTCAACTTCGCCAGCAACAGCATCGTTGCAGTCGTCCGCGCCAATGAGGGCGTCACCTCCGCCAACTTGCTGACAACTATCCTAAATCCCTCGGTGCGGGTAGGCACCTCGACCCCCGTCTATGATCCGCTGGGCGACTACACGGAGCAGGTGTTCGCCGATGCCGATGCCTTGGACCCCGGCGCGAAGGCGACGCTGGACGCCAAGGCCCAGCGCTTGATTGCCGGACCGACCTCGCCCCCGGTGCCGGCCGGGCAGAACGCGGTGGTTTACTTCCTTGATACGACTGACACGACCGACGTGTTCTTGGAATACTACACCTCGGCCATTGCCGCGGTGGCGCTCGACCCTAACCTGGCACTGGTTGATTTGCCGGCCAACCTCGCGGTGTCGGCCGAATATGGCGAAACCATCATCAATGGCGCCCAAGAGCCTGGTGCGACGGCGCTGGAGAACTATCTGCTATCCCCCACCGCGCAATCGGTGCTGGCCGCCAACGGCTTTGGGCCGCCTGCCCCAGTGCCGGAACCGGCGAGCGTGGCCGTGCTTGGGTTGGCGCTGGCCGGGCTGGTAGCGGTCAGGCGGCGTCAGGCGTGAACTAGATGCAGACGCTTTCCAACGCCGCCACGGTTTAAGGCGGCCCAGGTTTAGCGCGGTCCAGCTTCGAGGCGGCGCAGTCTCAAGGCTGCCCCGTCTTAAGCCTGCCAGCCACCTTCCCTTGCGCTATATTCGATGAAATACTGCCTCTGCATAACAAAAGAGGAGGCGGATCATGCTCATACCGCGTTGGAGGATCGCGGCGTTTGCCGTCTCCTGCATGCTTGCCGGCCCGGCCTGGGCGGTTCCCACATCTTTCACCGTGTCGGGCGCGGTCGGGACGCCGGGCACCTATGACGCCGCGTCCTTGGCGGCATTGCCGCAATCCACGCAGGCCGTCACCTACCTCGCAGGCGGCAGCCCGGTGTCGGATACCTTCACCGGTCCAACGCTATGGGGCATGCTGCAAGCTGCAGGCGGCGTCACGGTGAACCCGGCCAACAAGAACGACCTCCTCCGCCAATACGTCATCGCCACGGGCTCGGACGGCTACGAAGCGGTGATCTCGGCGGGCGAAATCTCGCCCCAGTTCGGCAACAAGCAGGACCTTGTGGCAACGTCCGATACGGGCGGCAGCCTGCCCAGCCCGGACGGCTTCGCCCGGATCATCGCGACTGGCGACATGGCCGGCGGACGATATGTGTCAAACCTGACCAGCCTGACCGTCACCAGCAGCCCCGCGCAGCCCGGCACAGGCGGCGGCACGACCACGACGTTTGCCGTGGGGGGCGCGGTCACGACGCCGTCCACCTTCGACCTCGCGTCGCTGGAGGCGCTGACGCCCTACCCCGAGACCGTCACCTACCTGGCCGGCGGCACCCCGGTTACGGACACCTATACCGGCGCCCTGTTGTGGGACGTGCTGAGCAGCGACGGCATCATCACCAACCCGGCCAACAAGAACGACGTGCTGCGCCGGCTGGTGACGGCGACCGGCAGCGACGGCTATCAGGTGGACTTCGCACTTGGCGAACTCAGCCCTAGCTTTGGCGATGCGCCAATCCTGGTTGCGTACTCGGATACTGCCGGGCAGATTGCTGGGGGCGACGGCTTCGCCCGCATCGTCGTGCCCGGCGACATTGCAGGAGGCCGCTACGTGTCCAACCTCGCCAGCCTGACCGTGTTCGACGGCACCGCCGTGCCTGAACCAACGAGCTTGGCGCTGCTGCTGGCCGGGCTGGGCCTGGCCGGACTGCTCCGGCAGCGCGAGCGGGCTTAGGCCGGCACAGTGGTCCGCGAGTCTGAAATACGCCCGGCGGAGGTGGCGGTCGCACCGCCGAGGGCCACCGACGCCGGGCTGGTGTTCATCGGTCGTATCCACACGCCCTGGACGTCACGCCTGCAGACGCCGCGCCAGGGTCGCCCGGACGGCCCGCTATGCCGATTGGAGATATTTGAGCCATGGGTGCCGGCGCTCGCGGGACTGGACCGCTACGAGCGTGCGGAAGTGATCTACTGGCTGCACCTGTCCCGCCGCGACCTGGTGCTGCAAAGCCCGGCCAATGACGGCACAGTGCACGGGACCTTCTCGCTCCGTACGCCGGTGCGGCCCAACCCGCTCGGCACCTCGATCGTGCGGATCGTCGCGATCGCAGGTGCGACGGTGCTGGTCCGCGGCCTCGATTGCCTGGATGGGACGCCGCTGCTGGACCTCAAGCCGGACCGCGCTGGGTTCACCCCACTGGCACCGCCGCAGGCTGGGGATTTCGAGGTGGGTGACGGAATGGCAGGGGCGGACGGCTTCGATAAGCAGTGAGCCGCGAAATCCGGTTACGATATCCGTGGTGTACGATCGAGCACAACGATCCGGCCACAGGCTGCAAGGGCAGGCAAAAAGGGAGACGCCATCTGTTGATCGTGGAAGGCGCGCTGACGATCAATGACCCGCGGCTCGTCGGCGCGCGACAGGCGCGGCTTGCTGGCGGCCTAGAAAAGAACCGCTAAATAGAAAGCGTTTCGAATCATGGCTTGTCTACTTCGATGGGATAACTTCCATCCACGGCGGGTCGTCATTTCGGTGTGGAACTCATACCAACGTCCTTCGCTCTGACCGTTTCCGTCATTGCGAGGAGCGCAGCGACGCGGCGATTCAAAACGGCAAGCACGGTGCTGACGGCCCTGGATTGCCGCGCCGCAAGCGGCTCGCAATGACGGTTCGGCAACGTCTGGGGCAGTGCGAAGGGCCATCGATATTATCTTAAACGAGCGGGCGATAAGGGCGCCTTCTTGATGCCTACGGCAAATTGACATACTCGATTGGCGCAATCTTGCTTGCCAGGCCCTCGACCGGGTCAAACAGGTTAGGGTGATCCTTGTTCCAATAATCCAGGTCACGGGCAAACGCCTTCGCAACCTTCACATGCGGCCCCGCGTGTCCTTGCTACACCGCAGAGCAGGACGACCAGCAACTCAACCTGGCAGAAGAGGTAAGCCCGGTCGCCGGGGCTGTACAACATGCGATCTTGCGCCTGCCTTGCGTTGGGATCACCGGGTGGCCAAGCTGCTGACCATGGCGTTTCGACCCGTGCGGATTATCCAGTGACCCGCCCCCTCACCTTCCCGTCCCTGCTGATGCTGGCGGCAGTGCTGCTCGCGCCCGCTCCGCTCTCGCGAGCGGCTGCCGCGCCGCCGGCCGACGACGCCGGCCCGGCGTACGGCCCCGAGCTCGAGGGCTTCGACTACCCTTGGCCGGTCCAGCGCTTCCACTTTGACTCCCAGGGGCAGGCGCTGGAGATGGCCTACATGGACGTCGCACCCGCAGCGGCACCCAACGGGCGCGTCGCGGTCCTGCTGCACGGCAAGAATTTCTGCGCGGCCACCTGGCAGGCGACCATAGAAGCGCTGGCCGCGGCAGGCTACCGCGTTGTCGCCCCCGACCAGGTCGGGTTCTGCAAATCGAGCAAACCCGCCCGCTACCAGTTCAGCTTCCAGCAGCTCGCAGCCAACACGCGCGCGCTCTTGGCGTCGATCGGCGTCAACGGCCCCGTGACCTTGGTCGGGCACTCGACAGGCGGCATGCTCGCCGCCCGTTATACGCTCATGTATCCGGACCAGGTCGAGCGCCTCGCGCTTGTGGACCCGATCGGGCTTGAGGACTGGCAGGCCGAAGGCGTGCCGTGGCAGAGCGTGGACGATTGGTACCGGCGCGAGCTGGGCACCACCGCCGGACGCATCCGCGACTACGAACGCTCGACCTACTACGCCGGCCAGTGGCGTCCGGAGTACGAGCCCTGGGTGCAGATGCTGGCTGGGATGTATCGCGGCCCCGGGCGCGAGGCCGTGGCATGGGACTCGGCCCTGTTGTATGACATGATCTTCACCCAGCCGGTCGTCCATGAGCTGGACCGGCTCGCGGTGCCGGTGCTGCTGGTGATCGGCGACAAGGATACCACCGCGATCGGCAAGGATCTGGCGCCGCCCACACTCCGAGCGCGCCTGGGCAACTACCCGGCCCTAGGCAAGGCGGCAGCGGCCCGCATCCCGCACGCGCGCTTGGTCGAGTTTCCCAA
This sequence comes from uncultured Acetobacteraceae bacterium, assembly GCA_964245505.1. Classification (GTDB taxonomy): domain Bacteria; phylum Pseudomonadota; class Alphaproteobacteria; order Acetobacterales; family Acetobacteraceae; genus DASWOJ01. The sequence goes on from CAXTOB010000001.1 coordinate 43,908, forward strand.
CCTGGGCCACGCGCCGCAGATCCAGGCGCCCGACCGCTTCCACGCCGCCCTGCTCGGCTGGCTTGCTGAACACCCCGGCGATCCGACTGCGCCGTAAACGCGCAAGTTCATCGGCAGGGACGTCGGCGACCGCCTAGCGTTGCGCCCGTCCGCCGGGCAGGGGGCCGGGTCGCATCGCGACCGCGGTTACCGCTGATGGTGCGGATGGCCCAACTCGCGCCAGCTGCGCTCGTGCAGTTCGACGCCGAACTTCTTGGCGGCCGCTTCGATGCGCCTCCACGCCTCGTCCCGTTCGGCGTCAGTGACGTCTTTGACTTGATCAAAGCGCGCAACCGCGTTGCGCACGTGGCTTGCGTCATCGAGCGGTTCCTTGCGCTGCTTGGGAAACGCAAACTCCCGGTTTGAGAGCTTGCCGCGATCATCTGCATCCAGCTTGGACATGGCTGTTCCTTACCTGTTCGCATTCGATCTCGGTCAGAACCAGCGCGCGCGTGATCCGGCCGAGCACATTCGCTGACGGGCTCCAGCCGTGGCCCTGCTCCAGCCAGGTGTGCCAGGTTGCGCTGATGTTGGCGCACTGCGCCATCTCCTCGTGACACAGTCCCAGGGTTCGCCGTCACCCGCCGGAGACACCGAACGATGCCAGACCGAGCTTCGTGCGTCGTTGCATCCTCGACAGACCCGGCGAGGCCAACTAAATCGCCACTTCCAGCCCGATCTCGACAACCTGCGCCAGCGGCAGCCCGTAGTAGGATGCGCTGCGGTTGGCGTTGAGCAGCATGGCGGCGAACACCGACTTGCGCCACCGCGCCATGCCGCCAGCATGCTCCGACGGGATCACCGTCTCGCGCCGGAGATAGTAGGTGAGGCCTGCCGGCTCGATGTCGCGCAGCTCAGGCGCCGTCCGGCACGCCAGGCGCAGCGCCTCGGCCACGTCCGGCTTTTCCATGAAGCCGAACCGCAGCACGACCCGGGTCAGGCCCGCCGGCATGGCGGTCACGGTTGTACGCTCCTCTGCCGCAACATGCGGCGTCTCGACCGTTTGCGTGGACACCAGCAGCACGCGCTCGTGCATGACGTGGTTATGCTTGAGGTGGTGGATCAATGCGAGCGGGATGCCGGTGGTCGCCCCGAATACCGCTGCGGCGCCCCGCACGCGGACGGGCGGGTCCGCTTGCAGCATGGTGCAGAACTCCGCCTCCGGGACCCGCATCCCGTCGTGCACCGCGGCCAGCAGGGTGCCGCCCCGGCGCCAGGTCATCATCATGAAGGCGACCAGCCCGGCAATCAGCAGCGGAAACCAGCCGCCCTCGACCAGCTTGGTGCAGTTGGACGCAAAGAACACCAGGTCCACGATTAGGAAGGCGCCATTCACGGCCAAGATGGCAGCCAGGCTGTAGCCCCAGCGCAGGGCGACGAGCCCCGCCAGCACCGTCGTGATCATCATCAGCATGGACACCGCGATGCCGTAGGCCCCGCCCAGCGCGTCCGATGAGCCGAAGGTGACGACGGCGCCGAACGTGCCGGCCGCCAACAGCCAGTTCACCGCCGGCATGTAGATCTGCCCGGCCTCACGCGTTGCCGTGTGCAGCACGCGCATCCGCGGCAGGAAGCCGAGCTGGATGGACTGCTGCGTCAGGGAGTACGCGCCGGAGATGATGGCCTGGGAGGCGATGATGGTGGCGAGCGTCGCGAACAGCACCAGCGGCACGTGCGCCCATGCCGGCGACAGCAGGTAGAACGGGTTCTCGATGGCGGCCGGGTCGCGCAGCAGCAGGGCGCCCTGACCGAAGTAGTTGAGCACCAGGCAGGGCAGCGCCACGCAGAACCAGCCAAGCCGGATCGGCAGCCGGCCGAAATGCCCCATGTCGGCATACATGGCCTCGCCCCCCGTCACGGCGAGGAAGGCGGCGCCGAGCACGGCGAAGCTGACCGCAGGACCCGCGTGGATCAGGAAGCCTGCGGCGTGCCACGGGTTGAGCGCCGCCAGCACGCCGGGCGCACGCACGATCCCGGCCAGGCCGAGCAGCCCGATGGCCGCGAACCACGCCAGCATGACGGGGCCGAACACCCTGCCGATGGCCTCGGTGCCGCGACGCTGCACGAGGAACAGGGCGGCCAGGATCACCAGCGTCAGCGGCACGACCCAGCGCGTGATGCCGGGGACGTCGAGCTTGAGGCCCTCGACCGCGCTCAGTACGGAGATGGCTGGGGTAATCACCCCGTCCCCGTATAGCAGCGCTGCACCAATCAGGCCCACGACCAGCAGGGAGGCGCGCCAACTGCCGGCGGCCGCGTGGCGGATGTCGAGCAGCGCCAGCATGGCGACGATGCCGCCCTCGCCGTGGTTGTCGGCTCGCATGATCAGGATGGCATACTTGGCCGAGACGATGACGATCAGCGCCCAGAAGATCAGGGACAGGACGCCCAGGATGGAGTCGGGCGTCGGCGTGCCCCCGGCCTGGATGGCCTGCTTGAGCGCATATAGCGGGCTGGTGCCGATATCGCCGTAAACAATGCCGAGCGCCGCCAGCGCCAACCCGACGGGCCGTCCATGGGCGTCCAGCACGGCGGGCAGCGCCGGGGTGCTTGGGTTGGTGACCCGTGCTGGTACGAGGGGTTCCTCGATGACGTCCATTCTATAAGCGCTCCTGTGTCCGTGGCAGCCCTGCACGGACCAGGCGCTGGACCGTTGCTATTCGGACGAAGCTACAAGTCTATGCCGCACATTGCACTGATGTTGGGCGTGCCTCGGTTCGGTGGACAGTTTGCAGGCTTGGGGTGATGTCCCCGGCATGGGCAACCGGTTGCGGCGCGCTTACGGCCGCGTGGACTCTACCATCGTGTCGAACACCGCGACCCAACGTGCGTGTCGCGGATGCTTCAAACCGGCTGCAGGACGAAGTGGCCTGCCGACACCTCGTCGTATATGGACGGTGGCGGCTTGGCGCCGATCGGCAAGATCGGGGACGGCAAGGGCCGGTAAACCCGGTCGTCGGCCTTGCGGCGCTGCGCCGGGTCGGCCACTGGGACGGCGGCGAGCAGCGACTTCGTATAGGGGTGGTGCGGGTCCTCGAATACTGCCGCGCGCGGCCCGATCTCGACGATGCGGCCAAGATACATCACCGCCACCTGATGCGAGACACGCTCGACGACCGCCATATCATGGCTGATGAACAGGAATGACAGGCCCAACTCGGCCTGTATCGACATGAGCAGGTTCAGGACCTGCGCCTGCACCGAAACGTCGAGGGCGGAGACCGACTCGTCAGCCACGAGCAGCTTTGGGCCAGGCGCCAGGGCGCGCGCGATCGCAACCCGCTGACGCTGGCCGCCGGAGAGTTCGTGCGGGAAGCGGCGGATGAACTCGCGCGGCAATTGCACGCGGTCGAACAGGTGGGCGACGCGGTCAGCCGCGTCGCTGCCTGACGCGATGCCGAAGTTCGTCAACGGCTCCGCCACCTGGTCGCCCAGCCGCCGGTAGGGGTTGAGCGAGGCGAACGGGTCCTGGAAGATCATCTGCATGTCGCGCCGCGCACGCCGGAGGTCGAGCCGCCCGAGGCTGCGGATATCGTTGCCATCCAGCCGGATCTCGCCGCTTTCGGCTTCGATCAGGCGCAGAATCGAACGGCCGCAGGACGACTTGCCGCAGCCGGATTCACCGACGAGCGAGAGCGTCTCGCCCTTGGCGACGGTGAAGCTGACGTCCTCGACGGCGTGGACGTTGGCGACCCGGCGCCGCAGCACGCCGCTGCGGACGGGGAAGCGCGTCGCGAGATGCTCAACCTCCAGCAATGTCCGGCGCTTGGTGATGGGGGCTTGAGTGGGCGGCTCGTCACTTGAGGCGCGCGGCGTAACCAGACCGGTGTCAAAGGCGCGCGGCGTCGCCGGGATGGTGTTAAGTGCGCGCGGCATGGCCGACTCAGTTTCAAATGTGCGCGGCGTGGCCGGTTCCGTTTCAAACGTGCGCGGCGTGGCCGCGACGGTCCCGCCCAGGGTGCGCATCGGCGTCGGCCCCGGATGATCGCGCATCTCGCCCAGGCGAGGCACGGCGGCCAACAGGGTGCGGGTGTAAAGTTCACGCGGAGCCGTGAAGATCTGGCCGACCTCACCCTGCTCGACCAGGGCGCCGCGATGCATCACGGCGACCCGGTCGGCCATTTGCGCGACCACCGCCATGTCGTGGGTGATGAACAGGACCGCCATCCCGTTCTCGCGCTTGAGCCGGTCGATCAGTGCGAGGATCTCGGCCTGGATCGTGACGTCGAGCGCGGTCGTCGGCTCGTCGGCAATCAGCAGGCGGGGGCGGCAGGCCATTGCCATGGCGATGACGACGCGCTGGCGCATGCCCCCCGAAAGCTCGTGCGGATACTGGTGCAGCCGGCGTTCCGGCTCCGGTATCCGCACCTCCGCCATCAGCTCGACCGCACGGGTGCGCGCCGCGGCGGCGGACAGGCCGCGATGGACCTGCAGGCCGTCGAACAATTGCCGGCCGATTGTGAAAACCGGGTTGAGCGACGTCATCGGCTCCTGGAAGATCATGCCGATCTCGTTGCCGCGGATGCCGCGCATGGTGGCCGGGTCGGCGGTGGCGAGGTCGGTCACGCTGCCATCCGCGCGGGAAAAGGCGATCCGGCCGCCGATGATCCGGCCGCCGCCGAACTCGACAAGCCGCATGATGGCAAGCGACGTCACAGACTTGCCCGAGCCGCTCTCGCCCACGACGCAAAGCGTCTCGCCGGGCCGCACCTCGAAGCTGACATCGGCGGCGGCAACGACCTGGCCGCCGCCAGTCTCGAACTCGACGCGCAGGTTCGAGACGGCGAGGATCGGTTCCTCGTCGCGGATCGTCATTGCGCCCTCGGGTCGAGGACGTCGCGCAGCACGTCGCCGAACATGTTGAACGCGAGCACCGTCAGCGCGACCGCGACGCCGGGCACAAGCGCGGTCCAGGGCGCCACGTCGAGGTAGTCGCGGGACGCCTGGATCATCAGTCCCCAGGAGGATTGCGGCGGTTGCGTACCGAGGCCGAGGAACGACAGCGCGGCCTCGGCAAGGATGGCGAAGGCCAGGCTGATCGTCCCCTGGACGATGACAAGCGGCAGCACGTTCGGCAGCACGTGACGCACGATCATGGCCAGGTCGCCGGTGCCGCCGGAGCGCGCCGCCTCCACGTAGGGCATCTGCGCCACGCGCAACGCCTCGCCGCGGACGATCCTGGCGAGGAACGGGGTGAACGCGACGCCGATCGCGATGATGGTGTTGGGAACGCTCGGGCCGAGCATGGCACTGATCGTCAGCGCGAGCAGCAGCGCGGGGAAGCTCAGCAGCGCATCCACCAGGCGCATGAGGACCAGGTCGATCCAGCCGCCCAGGTAGCCGGAGGCGATGCCGAGCGGCAGGCCGAAGGCCACGCTGATCCCGACCGAAGCCACGGCGATCGAGAGCGACGTGCGCGCGCCGAGCAGCACTCGGTAGAACAGGTCACGCCCGAGCTGATCGGTGCCGAGCCAGTGTTCGGCACTCGGCGAACGCAGCCGCAGCGCCATGTGCATTTGGGTGGCCATGCTGGCCGGCACGACGAATGGTGCTGCGACCGCAATGGCGACTACGATGACGATGATGGCGAGCGCAATGGCGCCCTTGGTCGAAAGCAGGCGGGGCAACGGCTCAGCCCGTCCGGATCCGCGGGTCAACCGCGAGATAGATGAGGTCAACGGCGAAGTTGATGAGCAGCACGACGGTGGCGATGGCGAACACCGCCGTCTCGATCAGCGGCACGTCGCGGTTGAGCAGCGCCTGGTAGGTCAGCCACCCCATCCCCGTATAGTTGAACAGGCTTTCAACGACGATGATCGAGCCAAACAGGTAGCCGATCTGCAGCCCGGCCACCGTCACGACCGGGCCGATCGCATTGGATAGCGCGTAGCGCCAGACCACCGCATGCTCCCCTAGGCCCTTGGCGCGCGCCACGCGGATGAACTCCTGGTTGAGGATGCCGGTCATGGTCGATCGCGTCACACGCGTCAGGTGCGCCATCAACCCGAGGCCAAGCGCCAGCGACGGCAGCAGCGCGTGCGACAACGCGCCGAGCGGGTCGGCGCCAGGATCGACGAAGCCGCTCGACGGCAGCCAGCCGAGCGACCGCGCGAACAGCAGGATCAGCAGTATGCCCCAGAAGAAGTCCGGCAGGCTGATCCCAACCAGCGCGCCGGTGGAGGCGGCCGTGTCCTGCCAGCGGTTGCGATGAACGGCGGACCAGACGCCTAGCGGCACGGCGCCCGCAAGCGCGATGGCCATGGACATCACGACGATCAGCGCGCTCGCGGTCATCTTCTGCAGCAGCAGGGGCGCGATCGCGACCTTGAACATCAGCGACTGGCCGAGATGCAGGCTGAGCAGCCCGCCCATCCAGCGCAGATACTGCATCCACAACGGGTCGTTCAGGCCCAATGTCTGCCGCAGGCCAGCGAGTGCCGTTGGGTTGCTTTGTGTGCCGAGCACCATCATCGCGACATCGCCGGGCAGGATGTTCACGACGGTGAACGTCACGACCGAGATGACGATCAACGTGATGACGATGGAGAGCACCCGGCTCAGGAGGAAGTTCATCGCTGGGCGGGCCGAACTGCGCCCGGAGGACTCACGCGCTCAGCCAGGCTTTGTGGAAGTTGAGGCCGCTGCCGTTGGGTTGCACCAGGGTATCGAGGCCGCCGACGCCCTTCTGCGCCCCGAGCGTGCCGTTGCGGAACCAGAGGATCACGTCATGGGTTTGATCGAAAACGCGCTGTTGCACCTGCTTATACAGCTGGGAGCGCGCGGCCAGGTCCACCGTCTCACGGGCCTGCTGCGTCATGCGGTCGATCTCCGGGTCGTTGACGTTGCGGTAGTTGAACGCACCCTTCGAGTTCCACAGGCTGTAGTAGAGGAAGTCCGGCTCCCAAAGTCCGAAGAAGTTCATCATGGTGATCTGGAAATCGCGGTTGGTCCAGCACTGGCTGAGCCAATCGGACCAGGTGAGCTGCTCGATCTTCGTGTTGACGCCGGCCGCGCGGAACCACTCGGCCATGATCTGCGACGCATCGACATGGTAGGGGTAGTTGGTCGTGACCTTGAAGGTGAGGTTGAGCTTGCCGGGTCCGTAACCCGCCTCGGCGAGCAGGGCACGGGCTTTATCCAGGTCCTGCGGCCGGTTTTTCAGCGCGGTGTCATACGAGCTTGAGGTCGGGAAGCTCGGCGAGGCCGTCAGCTTGCCGAGATTCCAAAGTGCCCCTTGCAGCAGCTCGGCCTTGTCGATCATCAGGTCGAACGCCAGGCGGACACGGCTGTCGGCGAAGGGTTCGAACTTGTGGTTCATGTTCACGAAGTCGAAGTTGAGCGGAAACCAGTCGAACGTCTGCAGCTTGCCATCCTTGCGGACCGCGTCCACACGGTCGGCGGGGATGTCGTTGATGACATGCAGCTCGCCCGTCTGCAGCCCGGTCAGCCGGACGGTGGGCTCGGTGACCTCGCGTTCGATCACCCGGTCGAGATACGCCGGTCCCTCAAAGTAATCGTCGAAGCGGGCCAACTCGGTTTCGTGGCCGAATTCGCGGCGGACGAACTTGAATGGCCCGGCGCCGGTAGGCGTCTGTGACTGGATATCGCCGGACCCCACCGGAAAGATTGCGCCAGCGCCGAGCTCGGCGATGCGGCTGAGGAATGGCGCGTTGACGCGCTTCATCTTGATGACCACCGTGCTCGGGTCCGGCGTCTCGATGCTGGCGACGTCGTTGAAGACTTCGAAGTTCACCGCACCCGTTTTCGGATCACGGCAGCGGTCGAAGGAATACTTGACGTCGCCTGAGTCCATCGTCTTGCCGTTGTGGAACTTCACCCCCTGCCGCAGTGAGAACGTGTAGGTCAGCAGGTCCGGGCTCGTGGTGAACCTCTCCGCCAGGGACGGCACGATGTCGAAGTTCGGAGCGGGCTTGACCAGGCTGCAATGTATGTTCTGCAGCACGCGCCCGCTCGCGGCCGCGCCGGCCTGTTGGACATCGAGGTTCTGCGCGGTCTCCGAGTGACCCCAGATCAGGGTCCCGCCGCGCGTTGGTGCGGCATGCGCCGGCGCCGGCATGCCGAGAACGCCCGCGCCCGTTACTACGGCTCCAGTTACTGCAGCCCCAGTCACTGCAGCCGTCGAAGTCAGGAAATCGCGGCGAAGCATGATCTAGTCTCCTATCGCAACGGGATGGGCGGAACTTAGGCGGCGAAGGTGGGGCGCTCGGCAGCGACCCCAAGCGTGCGTTCCAGGGCGATGCCGAGGTTGAGCAGCCGCCCCTCATCGAACAGGCGGCCCCACAAGGAGATGCCCTGCGGCACGCGGAACGTCCGGCTGGCATGGTCCGGCTCGCCCGTCGTGAGTTTGCCGCTGCCCAGCGAGGCCTGGCTGCGCGTGCCCAGCTCCAGGAAGCCGGCGCGCAGATGCAGACAAGGGTGGCCGGTGAAGTTGCTCGCGATCAGCATTGGGCCCGTCGAATATGGGCCGATCAGCGCATCAACCTCGCCGAACAGGCCGTCCAGCGCGAGCATCACCTGGTAGCGCAGCCGGTCGAGCTGCACGTGGTCAACCGCAGACAGAAAGCGCGCCTTTCGAAACGTATTGGGCCAGGCGCCTGGCTCCTGCCAGGTCAGCATGTCGTCCTGGCCGGACAGGGTGAGCGTCTCGAAGGAGGCCGCCGCCTCGGCGTAGAGCACGTTCATCAGCGCGTCGTAGGGCATGTCTGGCAGCGATGCCTCGACCACCTCCACGCCGAGCGTACGCGCTGCCGCCAGTGCGGCATGGTCAACCGCCGTCGCCCCCTCGCCGAACGCGGCCGGCAAGTAGCCGAGACGCATCCCCGCAATCGGCGCGGCCGCGTCGAAGTTGAAGGGTTGGCCAATCGACGACCGGTCTGCCGGGTCGAAGCCATTCAACGCCTGGAGCACCATGGCGGTGTCCTCGGCGGCCCGGCAGATCGGCCCCACCTTGTCGAGCGACCAGCACAGCGCCATGCCGCCCGCCCGCGACACGCGGCCGAAGGTGGGCCGCAGTCCCGTCGTGCCGCAACGCTGGCTTGGCGACGTGATCGAGCCCAGCGTCTCGGTGCCGATCGAAAAGCCGCACAACCCGGCGGCGGTTGCCGATGCCGAGCCGGCGCTCGACCCGCTCGATCCCTCGTTGAGGTTCCACGGATTGCTGGTGCGCCCACCGTACCAGATGTCGCCATAGGCCAGCGCTCCGACCGTCGTTTTGCCGAGCAGGACTGCACCGGCCGCACGCAGCCGGATTACGATCTCTGCATCACGCTCCGGCACGCGGTCCCGGAATGGCTCCGCACCCCAGCCCGTGACCAGGCCAGCCGTGTCGAACAGGTCCTTCAATCCATACGGCACACCGTGGAGCGAGCCACGCCAGACATCCGACGCCAAGAGTTCGTCCGCGGCATCCGCCTGCGAGAGCGCGAGGTCTGGTGCGACCGCGGCAAAGCACTGCAAGCGGCCGTTGAGCCGTTCAATGCGCGATAGATAGATTTCGGTCAGCCGCCGGCTGCTGAGCGCTCCGGACCGTATCCAAGCCGACAGGTGGGTGAGCGGCGCAAACGCGATCGCCTCCTCGTCTGACGGGCACGGCGCATCGACGGCGCTGTAACGGATCGGCGCCTGCACGCCGGGCAGAACCGTCGTTGGCAAGCGCGGATCGAAACGGCTCGCCATCGGCATGTCGTTGGCAAGCGGCGCGCGGCGGCGGGCAACGGCGGAGGCGATCTGGCCTTCTAGGTTATCGATCATCTGGGCGCGTTCGGCTGGCGTGTAGCTCACGCCGAGCAGTTCCTCGGCCGCCGCGATGTTCTCGACCGTCACCATGCCGGGCGGCTCAGCTTTGGCGCCCGAACTTGGTCAACCGAGGCCGGCGCTCCAGTTCGGCCTCGCCCGGACGCCTCGATGCGGCGCTCGCCAGCGCCTGGCTTGGGTAGCGATGGCTTTGATCGAGCACCGCCTCGTATCGCTCGGGACGGCGATCCTGCAGCAGGTTGAGGCCGAAGAACGCCTCGGTGCGCGATTGGAGGACCTCGTGACGCAGGTCGGCGCGATGCACCACCAGACCCTCGTCCGCTCCGAGCGACGCCACCACCTTGCCCTGCGGATCGACGATCTGCGAGCCGCCGTAGTAGTCCACACCTTGCGAGTAGGCGCCGGTCTCGCAGTGGTTCGAAATCACGATCCAGAACTGATTGAAGAAGGCGTTGCTCTGGGCCGCCAGGTCCATCGCCCAGCCGTGATAATCAGTGCTGCGGTCGTGCCCCTTCATCGGCCAGGCGGTGGACATCAACGCGACCTCGGCGCCCCTGACAGCAAAGGTGCGCAGCAGCTCCGGGAAACAAAGATCGTAGCAGATCAGGCTCGCCAGCGTGCCGTGCGACGTCGAGAAGACCGGGGTCTCCTCGCCTGGCGAGAAGTAAGGGAACTCGAACGTGTTGTGCAGCTTGCGATAGACCCCGATCACTCCCTCCGGCCCGATCAAAGCGGTCGAGTTGTAGATCGCATTGCCATGCAAGGCGCGCTCAGCCAGGCCGAGCTGGATCAGCATGCCGTGGCGGCGGGCGAGCAGGGCCAGGTGGTCGGTGGCCGGACCAGGAATGGTCTCCGCCTCCTGGAAGTAATATTGCTTCTGTTCGGCAGCAGCCTTGGACCCATTCGGCAGCGCGAAGTCGGCATATCCCTGCAGACCCACCTCGGGGAGGACTAGGATATCCACTCCCTGCCCCGCCGCCTCGTCGATCAAGTCGCAGAAGCGCGCGAGATTGCGCATCTTGTCATGGACGATTTTGACATTGGCCGCGGCCAGCGTGGTTTCAGCCATGATGCGGTCCTTCGCATGAGGCGGCGCCAAAAGGCGGTGATCCGGCCTGGTTCAGGGTGCCAGACCAACACCCTTCCAGAGCTTGCTGCACCGCGTCAATACCTCGATCCCGCTCGAATGAGCAGTGTCCGGGACCATTCAATGTCTAAATCCCAACCATGTTCGAAAGGAAAAGGCATTTGTATCATAGCCTCATGCTTCACCGCTCTGGTGCCTACATGTTCATCATGCTGCAGCGGTTAGGTCAACAATCGCCGCCATATTGTCCCGGTTGCACGTACTCTAGTCACCTGGACTAGGGCACGATGATGCGGAGGTATGGCGCGTCACGGTCTCTGGTGAGTTTTATGCCGTTCGAAACCAATGCTGGACGGGGCCATCACATCCCGAAGGGCGTTGGTGCGCGGAGGGATCTAGGTGGCCGGATGATGGTGGCTGGGCTATGCCAGTCCCATGCCGCTCACCAACTACGCCGCCCCCTGCCCAAGCATTCCGTGCGTCCAGTGCCGCGTTACGAACTGGCCGGCGTAGGCAGCGTTGTTACATGCCTCAGCGGCCGAGCCTGGAGAAGCTACTGAGCAGACTCAGCAACATCAGTTCGGCGTAGGTGACGCGCCGTCGGCAAGACCTTCCAACACCTCAGACATGTTGTCCCATCCGGAACAAGTTACGCCATTTCGGGCTCGAAACTCCCTTCTGGTCCCGTTTACAACATTGGTAGGTCAGCCACTCACCCATTCAGCAGCGCGCCGCCTGGCGTCCAAGCCAAAGTGCCTCCGGCAAACGCAGAGCGGCTCAGCCAACTGGTTGGTCCGTGATCGCTGCGGCATTGCAGCAGCATCACCCCACGCCGCGGTTGAGTAGGGATAGGTAAGAAGGATGGATCAGGCTGTTGCGGCGAAATTGCGTGCGTTGCCGCAGGTGCAGCGGTTGCTGGAGGCGCCGGCGGTGCAGGCCCTGATCGGCCCGTTCTCCCGCGCCACCGTGACCGCTGCCGTCCGGGCCGTGTTGGATGAAGCGCGGGCGTCGCTCGTGCGGGAGGGCGACATGGCCGATGTGCCAGACGCCGGTGTGCCAGACCTCGACACTTTACTGGCCCGGACCGGCGCAGCCCTGACGTTGGCCCGGCAGCCGGTCATGCGCCGGGTCGTGAACGCGACCGGCATCGTCCTGCACACCAACCTCGGCCGTGCCCCCTTGGCGCCGGAGGCTGCCATCGCGGTGGCAGAGGCGGCCCGGGGCTATACCAACCTGGAATACG
>CAXTOB010000001.1:56060-65905 GCA_964245505.1 uncultured Acetobacteraceae bacterium
AATACGATCTGGACGCCGGCACGCGCGGCCCTAGGGCTGCCGGGGTAGAAGCCGCGCTGCGGGCGGTCACGGGAGCGGAAGCGGGGCTGGCCGTCAACAACTGCGCCGCCGCCGTGCTGCTGGCGCTGAGTGCGCTGGCCGGCGGCGGCGAGGTCGTGGTGTCCCGCGGGGAGCTGGTCGAGATCGGCGGCGGATTCCGCATCCCCGAGGTGATCCAGCAAGGTGGCGCCCGGCTGGTAGAGGTCGGGACCACCAACAAAACTCGTTTGGCCGACTACCGCGCGGCGATCACGCCGGACACCCGCGTGCTGCTCAAGGTCCACCCTAGCAACTACCGCATTACCGGCTTCACCGCCGCTGCCGGACTGGACGAGTTGTCGGCGTTGGCACGGGAGCATGGCCTGCTGCTACTGCACGATCTGGGCAGCGGTGCGCTGGATGGCGTCGGCAACCTGGCGGAAACGACGGTCCAGGAATCGCTCGCCGCCGGAACAGACCTTGTGATGTTCAGCGGCGACAAGCTGCTGGGCGGCCCGCAGGCCGGGCTGCTGGCGGGGCGGCGTGCTGCGGTGGACCGGTTGCGGCGCCACCCGCTGCTGCGTGCTGTCCGGCTGGACAAGCTGACCTTGGCAGCGCTGGAGGCAACGCTGCGCCTGCACCTCAACGGAGTGCCAGTACCCGCATTGCAGATGCTGGGTCAGGAGGAGGCCGTTCTTCAGGCAAGGGCGGAGCGGCTGGCGGCGATGTTGCCGCCGCTGGCGGGCGCCGAAGTTGTGGCCAGCCGGGCGGAGGCTGGCGGCGGGACGATGCCGGCGCAGGAGTTTCCCAGCCGGGCCGTGACCCTGCGCGTTCCGGGCGGCTCGGCGGACGACCTGGCCCGGCGCCTCCGGTCGCATCGCCCTGCCGTGGTCGGGCGCGTCGCCAACGGGCAGGTCTGGCTGGACATGATCGCCGTGGCGGATGACGAGTTGCCCGAGGTGGCGGCCGCGGTGCGGGCCGCCTGCGCCGCGTGACACGGCTGGTTATGGGCGTGCTGGGGCACGTGGACCATGGCAAGACCGCCCTGGTGCGCGCCCTGACCGGCATGGAAACCGACCGGCTGCAGGAGGAGCAGGAGCGCGGTATTTCCATCGTGCTCGGCTTCGCGCACCTCTCGGCTGGTGGCGCCGTCGTGGACCTGGTGGACATGCCGGGCCACGAGCGGTTCGTTCGCACGATGGTGTCCGGTGCGACCGGCATTGACGCAGTGCTGCTGGTCGTCGCGGCGAACGAGGGGGTGATGCCGCAAACGCGGGAGCACGTGGATATCGCGGGCCTGCTTGGGCTGCGCCGGGCAGTGGTGGCCGTCACCAAGGCCGACCTTGTTCCCGCCGCGCAGGCTGCCGCAGTAGGGCAACAGGCAGTGGCGTTGCTGGCGCGGGCCGGACTGGTGTCGGAGGCGCCGGTATCCGTGTCCGCCACCACCGGCCAAGGGATCGAAGTCCTGCGCGTTGCCGTTGCGGAGCTGGCGGATGCCGCAGTGGCGCCCAGTGATGACGGGTTCCCGTTCCTGCCGGTGGACCGGGCGTTCAGCGTGCCGGGCCATGGAACAGTGGTGACCGGCACCCTGCGTCGCGGCGCGTTGGCAACGGGTGACGTGATGGAGGTCGCGCCCGGCACGCTGCCGGTGCGCGTGCGGGGGTTGCAGGTTCATGGCGCGCGGGTGGCTACCGTGGCGCCGGGTCAGCGTGTGGCGGCCAACCTGCGCGGAGTGGAGGTTGCGCAGGTCGGACGCGGCGCGGCGCTGACGGCGGCGGGACTGCTGCCGGCGTCGGCCTGGTTGAGCGTGCAGGTCCGCGCGCTGGACGACGCACCTCCGCTCCGGAATGGCGCAGCGTTACAACTGTTCCTGGGTACGGCCGAGGTCCCGGTGCGGCTTCGCCTGCTGGACCGCGACGAGTTGGCGCCCGGCGCTACCGCTCCCGCGCAACTGCGCTGCGCCCAGCCGGTTGCGACGCCGGCGCGCGAACGCTTTATTCTCCGCACCGCCACTCCCGCGCTGACTGTCGCGGGCGGGACCGTCCTCGATCCCGTTGCGGTCCGGCTGCGGCGGCGCGCGCCGGAGGTGCTGGACCGTCTGGCGGCCCTGGCCGGATCGGATGGGCCGGGCATCGTCGCGTGGGCGGTGCAAGCCGCTGGGCCAGGAGGGGTGCGGCTTGCGGACCTGGCACGGCTGGCCGGCGTGGCGCCGGGCCGGCTGGCGGGCCTGCTGCCGGACTCCGCCGTCGTTCTCCCCGGACATGCCGCGGTCGCCCGGGACGCCTTCGATGCCGTGCTGCGCCGTATCCCGGCCTTGCTGGCCAGCCAGCCTGCGGACGGCCTGCCTCGGGAAGAGTTGCAGCGGTTGATGGCCGGCATCGGCCCGGCCGTGCTGGATGCGGCCTTGGCCCGGCTTTCGGCAGCGCGCACGGTCCAAATCCGGGGCAGGCTGATAGCCCTGCCCCGGCCGGACCTGGACGCCAAGCGGGCGCACGCTGCGGCCTCGTTGGCGGGTCGTCTTTCCGACACGCTGCGCCGCGCCGGGCTATCTCCACCGGACCCTGCGGCCCTGGCGCCGGACCTACCGTCCCGCAAGGCGCTCGACGGGCTGGTGAGGGACGGCGCAGTGGTGCGTGCGGCCGACCGGGTGCAGAAGCGCGATCTGATCTTTCACCGCGATGCGGTCGAGGCGGCCCGGCGCACATTGGAGCCCCTGCTCGCAAAGGAACCAGGGCTGCTAGTGGCAGAGGTAGGCGCGGCACTGGGCATTTCTCGCAAGTATAGCGTGCCTCTGCTTGAGCACCTCGATGCTATCCGCTTTACCCGCCGCGTCGGGGACCGGCGGGTGCTGGCACGCCCTGGGTAGCAGGCGGACGCGGGCTGGTGGTATCCTGGGACGTGGAGGCGATTGGGGTCTGGTGGCCTCCCTGGTCTTCAAAACCAGTGGCACGCCAACAGCGTGCGGTAGGTTCGATTCCTATCCGCCTCCGCCAGCCATTGCTGGATCGGGCCGCGCCCGGGTTGGACGCAGCCCGATCCGGCTTTTCTTATTTTTGGGCGAACGCGTATAGGTGCGGGTCCGGTCCCTGCGCGTCCGGACCTGACTGCAATCTGCCCTAAGCTTCCGGCAAGTTGTGCGGCTGCGAGAACTGGAAGCTGACCTCCGGCCGGTTGGCCGATTCGTCGCCCGCCTCCATGACCGACACGCGCAGCAAGTAGCTTCCGGTGATCACCGCGAGCGACGCCAGGTTGGACAGCGTCCCTGGCCGCCGTGCCAGCGCCAGCGACACCGCATGGAGCCCAAGCGGCACCATTGTGCCCAGCCCGGTCGCCCCCAGCCGCTCGACCTTGCCCCAGCCACCATCCAGTGCTCCGGAAACGCCGCTGCTTTGATAGGTCTGGTGCGACGACCGTGCCGCCGCGAGTTCCAATGCCAGGGCTGCCAGGGTGATCGTATCCAGGGACCGGCGCGTGCGGCCAGAGCGGGCACGCAGGGATAGCGCGGCAGCCCCGGACGCAATGGACGAGCTGCCGAAACGCACCGCAAGCGCCCGCGGCGCCGCGGCCCAAAGCGGCGTACTCGTGGAAGCCAGCAGCGCCGCCGTGTAGGTGGACAGGCCCGCCCCGGTCAGCGCCGCCGGCACCTGCGCCGCCCGCGCCAGCCCACGCGGCCAGCGTAGCCGCGGCATCCGGTCCATCAGGAACTGCGCCCCGGCTGTCAGCCCGGCTGCGGCGGTGAACACCGTGAGCAGCCAGGTGCCGATGGACATAGGCGACGTCGCCTTGGCGACCCGCATCATGTTGTAGAAGCGCTTGGGCGTATGCAGGTCCCAGATCAGCAGGACCGACCCGAGCGTCGGCGCCAGCAGCGACATGTAGCGCCCCCGGCGCACGGTTGGCTGCGCTTCCCGCCCCCCGGTGACGTCGGCGATGGCGGACAGCAGGGCCGCGCTCCCGCTCAGCCCGGCCAATATAATGTAGCCGCCAACAACCCAGTTGTTGAACGGCGCCGCCTTGAGTTGCGGCCGCCCGTAATAGGTCGGCCCATCCCAGCCGACTTCCTTGTGCGGCACGGTGGGCGCGTTGGCATTGGCAGGCACGACCGCAGGATCGTCCGCCCGCAGCAGTGCGGCCTTGCCCTCGGTGGCCAGGTCGGGGCGCACGATGCTAACCCCGCCGCCCGAATGCCGCCGCGGCGGTAAGCGCCAGCCCGGCTATCGCCAACAGCCCGGATGTCAGGCTCGGCGCCACTCGGTTGGAGGCGCGGGTCGGCGCGGCAGGAAGGTTGTAGGTTTCGGGGCGCTCGGTCAGCAGGAAAAAGGCGTTCAGGTGTTCCAGTCCCCCGGTGGCGCCGGGCGCACCCGGAGTGCCATACAAGTAGGCGCTCGTGACCCCCAGCCCGTGCAAGGTCTCTACCCGCTGCTCCGCCCGCGCATGCAGGTCCGACAGCTCACCGAACTGGATGCTGTCGGTCGGGCAGGCCTTGGCGCAGGCTGGCTCCAGCCCGCCCTTCAGGCGGTCGTAGCAAAGGGTGCACTTGTGCGCCTTGCCGTCCAGCGTGCTCACGTCGATCACCCCGAACGGGCAGGCAGGCACGCAGTAGCCGCAGCCGTTGCAGATGTCCTGCTGCACCACGACAGTGTCGAACTCGGTGCGGAACAGCGAGCCGGTTGGGCAGGCTTCCAGGCACGGGGCGTTGTGGCAGTGCTTGCACACGTCCGACATCATCAGCCAGCCGCTTTGGAACGCGGCCTGGTCATTGTCCCGCACTCCGCCGCAACCGGTCTTGCCCATGCCCTTCTCGACAAAGGCGACATGCCGCCAGGAATTGGCGCTCAAGGCCCCAGTGTTGTCGAAGCTTTGCCCGGTCAGCCCGAGGTTGTCGGCTGGAAGGTTGTTCCACTCCTTGCAGGCGACCTCGCAGGCCTTGCAGCCGATGCAGACGGTGGTGTCGGTGAAGAAGCCGTAGGATTTGCCGGGTTCGATCAGCACGCCCGCGGTCAGCTCGCTTTCGTTGGGGATGACATAGTCGAACTCGGACGCCTGGTGGTCCAGGGCGCGGGGGTGAATGTCCATGATGGGCGTCCTTATGCGGCGACGCTGATCGAGCGGGCCAGCAGCCCGATCACGTTGCGCGGAGTTTCGTAGCGGACGCGGACACGGGCCTGGCGGGCTTGCAAGGGGGCAAGCTGCTCTGTTTCGGCTTCGGCCATCGGGTCCAGGATGAATAGGTGCGATGTTCCGATGTCATCGGTTAGCATGAACCGGCCCTCCTGCACGATGGTGACGATGCCTTCCATGGTATCCATCGTAGTCCCTGTCCCGCTTTCGGCTACCCTATGGCATGTGGACGACGACGGGGACCGGGTGTTGGGGCCTATACCAGGTTTGTGAACGGGGAAGCGGCACAGGCGGCTTGCCGCACCGGGGCGTGCGGCAGAAGGTGCGCCGGCTGACACGCTGGGGATCATCTCGATGAAGAAGTTGCGCGAGCGCACGCCACGCCGGGTCACTGGGTTCCTGCGGGACTGGTCGATCCCCCGCCAGATCGCCGGCGAAAGCCTGCGGACGAAGGCGGCGGAAAGCGAGGCGTCGCGCACGCTGCGTCCGCGGCTGGAGCAGGCCGACAAGGTTGGCACCAGCGTTTGCCCGTTCTGCGCGGTCGGCTGCGGCCAGCTTGTCTATGCCAAGAACGGCAAGCCCATCCACATCGAGGGCGACCCGCGCAGCCCGGTGAACCAGGGCACGCTCTGTCCCAAGGGCGCCGGCACGTTGGGCGTCATGCTCAGCCCCGAGCGTATCAACCAGGTGCTCTACCGCGCGCCCTACGCCAAGGAGTGGGAGGTCAAGCCGCTCGACTGGGCCATGGAGCGCATCGCACAGCGCACCAAGCAGACACGGGACGAGACGTTTGCCGAGAACCTGCCCGACGGGCGGACGATCAATCATACGCTGGGCCTCGGCTCGCTCGGCGGTGCGACGCTGGACAACGAAGAAAACTACCTGATCAAGAAGTTGTTCGGCGGCGGCCTGGGCATGGTGAACATCGAGAACCAAGCCAGAATCTGACACTCCTCATCGGTGCCCAGTTTGGGCGCCTCCTTCGGACGCGGCGCGGCGACCATGTCGTTGTGGGACCTAGCCAACTCCGACTGCATCGTGATCATGGGCTCCAACATGGCGGAGAACCATCCGGTCGCATTCCGCTTTGTCGTGGAGGCGAAGCGGCGCGGGGCCAAGGTGATCCACGTGGACCCGCGCTTTACCCGTACTTCCGCGTTGGCGGACGTGCATGCGCCGATCCGCTCCGGGTCGGACATCGCTTTCCTGGGCGGGATCATCCGGCACATCCTGGAAAATGACCTGTGGTTCCGGGACTTCGCGATGGAATACACCAACATCGCCCACATCATCGAGGACGGATATTCCGGACCAGATGAGAACGGCGGACTGTTCTCCGGCTTCAACAAGGACGAGGAGTCTTATCAGGAGGACACTTGGCAGTATAAGGGCAAGAAGGTCCCGTCCTCAATCGCCGAGCACCGGGTGCAGGCGTCCACGGAGCAGGGGCCTGAGTCTCAGAGCATGGCAGACTCACCGCCGCCGGAAGACCGGACGCTCCAGCATCCGAACTGCGTCTATCAGATCATGCGCCGCCACTACGCCCGATATACGCCGGAGATGGTGGAGCAGGTGTCAGGCTGCCCGAGGGAAACATTCCTGCAAGTCGCCGACGCACTGGCGCACAATTCTGGCCGGGAGCGGACCGGGGCGTTCTGCTACGCGGTCGGCTGGACGCATCATTCGGTCGGCGTGCAGATCATACGCGCGGCTTCCATCATCCAAGGTCTGTTGGGCAATGTCGGGCGGCCCGGCGGCGGCATCATGGCGTTGCGTGGTCATTGCAGCATCCAGGGCAGCACGGATATTCCGACGCTCTACAATATGCTGCCGACCTACCTGCCGCAGCCGAACATATTCCACAGCCATGCGACGTTCGACGAATACGTCAGGACCGAAACCCCTGCGACCGGCTGGTGGCACAACTTCCCCAAGTATGCCGTCAGCCTGATGAAGGCCTGGTATGGCTTGTCAGCGCGGGCCGATAACGAGTGGGGCTATCAGTTCATCCCCAAGCTGACCGGCGACGTGTCGCAACTGCCGATGACGCTCGCAATGGTGTCGGGCGTCATTAAGGGGCAGTTCATACTGGGCCAGAACCCGGTCGTCGGCGCCGTCAACTCCGACTTGGTCGAGCGTGGGCTTGCCAAATTGGAGTGGCTGGTGGTCCGCGACTTCGCCATGACCGAGACCGCCAACTTCTGGCAGAAGGGCCGCTTGGTGGAACACGGCGAGCTGCGGCCCGAGGACATTGGGACGGAGGTGTTCTTCCTGCCCTGCGCGCTGGCAGGGGAAAAGGCAGGGAGCATCACCAACACTAGCCGGCTGGTGCAGTGGCACGACGCGGTGGTGGAAGCACCGGGCGACAGCCGGTCGGACCTGTGGTTCATGTATCACCTAGGCCGCCGGTTGAAGGAGCTATATGCCGGCAGCACGGAACAGCGGGATGCCGGGTTGCACGCTCTGACCTGGGACTATCCCGAGGAAGGTGAGCGGCGGGAGCCGGTCGCGGAAGCCGTGCTGCGGGAGATCAACGGCTATACCGTGGCGGACCGCAAACAGATTCCGAGCTACCAGGAACTGAAGGACGACGGCTCGACCGCTTGCGGCGGTTGGATGTATTGCGGGATCTATCCGCGTGACGGGCACAACCAGGCGCGGTCTCGTAAGCCGGACGCTCCTGGTGGGCCGGGTAGCCATCTGGGCTGGGCGTTTGCCTGGCCATCCAACCGACGGACGCTCTACAACCGCGCTTCTGCTGATGCCGAGGGCCGCCCCTGGTCCGAGCGCAAGAGGATGGTGTGGTGGGATGAAGCCGCGGGCGAATGGTCGGGCACGGACGTGCCGGACTTCGAGAAGACCAAGCGCCCGGATTACCGCCCGGATTGGAGCAAGCACCCGCAAGGGATGGATGCGCTGGGCGGCAACGACCCCTTCATCATGGAGGCGGACGGCAAGAGCATGCTGTTCGTGCCTTCTGGTCTGAAGGATGGGCCGTTGCCGGCGCATTATGAGCCGGTCGAGACGCCGGTGAAGAACTCGATGTATGACCAGCAGCACAATCCCACGGCCAAGCTATGGACGCGGCCCGGCAATGAACTGCATGCGATTGGCGATCCGCGCTTCCCCTATGTGCTGACGACCTTCCGGCTGACGGAATTGCACTGCGGCGGGATCATCGGTCGGGTGGCGCCGCACATGGCGGAACTGCAGCCTGAGCCATTTGTGGAGGTTCCACCGGAACTGGCGGTGAAGTTGGGCATCACGCACATGGACTGGACCGTGCTGTCCACCCTACGCGGCGAGGTCGAGATGCGTGCGATGGTGACGGACCGGGTGCGGCCATTCCAGGTGGACGGGCAAACGATCTATCAGATTGGCGTGCCGTGGGTATTCGGGTGGCAGGGCTATGCCCGCGGCGATATCGCCAATGTTTTGCTGGCCATCACCGGGGATGCCAACACCAGCATTCATAGCACGAAGGCTGTAACGTGCGGACTGCGGCCGGGCCGGACGCGGCCGGCAGCGGTGGCGGCAGAATGACGTCCCGTGCCGGGCAGCAGGCGTTGGAGGCGTTGGACCAAGCGTTGGCTGGCCGGCCAAACAAGGATGATCATGCCTTTGCCGCCGCCACGGACCACTTGTGCGTCATGCGCGAAGGCATGATCCACGAGATGCGGGCGACAGGCGGCTCGGCGGAAAGCCGCCGGCGGCTGGAACACGTGAACTCGGTGCTGACTGTGGTGCTTGGGGGCCACTTTCCGCTTGGAGCGATACCTTGGGACGAGCTTGGAAAAGCTCGGGCCTGGCTCCAGGACTTGTTGCACGAGCCTGCCTGAGCAGTACCTCTTAGCAATCGGCACGTGCCACCGACAACGGGACGGTAAGCGCATTCATCTGATCTAGCACGATGCCCGGGTCCTTGACGGATATGTCCACCAACGACAGCGGCGTGTTGGCGCCAGCCGGGATGCGCGGCACCCGGTTCTGAAGCATCCAACTGCTGCCGGCAAAGGAGGAGGTCACATTGTATAGGGTTTGCGGGTCTGCGCCGGCCCGTATGCCTAGCGCGATCGGCTCGTCGGCAACGGCGATGTGGACGCTGGCCAGGAGCTGGTTGGCTACCTGGACGGTACTGCCGACGCCGGGCTGGTCGCCTAGGCGCTAGCCCTTGCCGGCGATGGCCTGCACCGGCCCGGTCGAAGACAGCAGGATCGCCGCTGCCCATCACGTTACGGCGCTGCCACGCAGGCCATTGGCGCCGCCGGACACCGGAGCGTCTAGGAACAGGCACCCAGCCTCGGTCACGCGGCTGCTGATGCTGCAGGTACTACGGTTGTGCAGCAAAGGATAACGCTTTCCGCTACCCGCTCTAGCGCGCTGGCAAGGCCAAACAGCACGGCTTCTGCCTGGGCGGCATTGACGACAAAGATGATCAGTGGGTTCAGCTCCGGCGACAAGTCAGCTGCCGCCGCGACGCTGGCGCCACTGGTAGCTTGGAGTTCCGCTCCGGTGTTGAAAGGATTTTGCAACCTGGACCTCATGGCCCCCACCCTGCAGCCGCAGCGCCGAGGCTCATGCTGCTCAAGCCGATTACACCAATCCTCACCGCCATATTCTTTTCTGCTGCCGAAAAGGATGCAGCATGCGAGGTTGCGGGGACAGGATTTGAACCTGTGACCTTCAGGTTATGAGCCTGACGAGCT
>CAXTOB010000002.1:0-55633 GCA_964245505.1 uncultured Acetobacteraceae bacterium
GAAACTCAGGATACGTCTCCACTTGAACCGGACGTGCTCTAGGCCTGCCGCCGCGGTCGCATG
Organism: uncultured Acetobacteraceae bacterium; assembly: GCA_964245505.1. GTDB lineage: Bacteria > Pseudomonadota > Alphaproteobacteria > Acetobacterales > Acetobacteraceae > DASWOJ01. The sequence continues at coordinate 64 of CAXTOB010000002.1, forward strand.
GATGTAGGCGCCGGCTTGGACCTTATCTGCCTGCGAATCTTTCTTGTGGAATCTTACCAAGGGCCCTTCACACTGACCCAGACGTGCCGAGCCGTCATTGCGAGCCGCGCTTGCGGCGCGGCAATCCAGAACCGCCGGTACAGTCCTTGCCGCCGGGGGTTGCCGCGTCGCTGCGCTCCTTGCAATGACGAAAACGGTCAGAGCGAAGGGCATTTGATGTGAACAAACGGGCTTTGCTCTCGGGAGGGACCCCGTTTGGCGCATGTTCTCACCCCAACCGCGGTGACCCGATTTCCACACCCGTACCAACGCCCGTCATTCGGCCAAACCGCGCCGCACGTCAGTCACCATCGTCTAGGCCAGGACCGGTCCAAGCCAATCCCTGCCTCGTCACCGTTTCAGTCGGTAGCCGGTCTTGAAGATCCACCATATGCCGAGCAGGCACACCGCCATGAAGACGAACGTCATGGCAAGGCTGATGCCCGGGCTGATGTCCGATACGCCGAAGAAGCTCCAGCGGAAGCCGCTGACCAGGTAAACCACCGGGTTGAACAGGGTGACGGTCTGCCAGAACGGCGGGAGCATGCTGACCGAGTAGAAGCTGCCGCCGAGGAAGGTCAGCGGCGTCACGATCAGCAGCGGAACCAGGTTCAGCTTCTCGAAGCTGTCGGCCCAGACGCCGATGATGAAGCCGAACAAGCTGAAGGTGACCGAGGTCAGCACGAGGAACGCCAGCATCCAGACGGGATGGACGATGCCGAACGGCACGAACAGCCGGGCCGTGAGAAGGATGAGCAGGCCGAGGGCGACCGACTTGCTTGCTGCGGCGCCGACATAGCCCAGCACGATCTCGAAGGCCGAGACCGGGGCCGACAGCAGCTCGTAGATCGTGCCTACGAACTTGGGGAAGTAGATGCCGAACGACGCGTTGGAGATGCTCTGCGTCAGGAGGGACAGCATGACCAGGCCAGGGACGATGAACGCGCCGTAGCCGACGCCATCAACCTGCGCCATGCGCGATCCGATCGCAGCGCCGAACACGACGAAGTACAGGGATGTCGAGATCACGGGCGACACGACGCTTTGCAGCAGGGTGCGCCGGGTGCGGCTCATCTCGAACAGGTAGATGGCCTGGACGGCGTGACGGTTCATGGCTGCGCGTGCACCAGGTCCACGAAGATATCCTCTAGCGAGCTTTGCTTGGTCTGCAAGGTCTTCACGTCCAGACCCAGCGTATCAAGCTGCCGCAACAGGGCGGTGACCCCGCTGTTCTCGGCTTGGGCATCGTAGTTGTAGATCAGCTCGGTCCCAGCCTTCGCCAGGTCGAGTTTCCACGACGCCAGGCCATCAGGGATGGCGGCAAGCGGCTCCTGCAACTGGAGCAGCAACTGTGTCTTGCCCAGCTTGCGCATCAGCACGGCCTTGTCCTCGACCAGGATGAGGCGGCCGTTGCTGATCACGCCCACCCGGTCGGCCATCTCCTCGGCCTCCTCGATGTAGTGCGTGGTCAGCACGATCGTCACGCCGCTGGCACGCAGCCCGCGGACCATCCCCCACATATCCCGCCGCAATTCGACATCGACGCCGGCGCTCGGCTCGTCCAGGAACAGGATAGGCGGCTCGTGGGCGAGCGCCTTGGCGATCATCACCCGGCGCTTCATCCCGCCCGACAGCGTGATGATCTTGCTGTCCCGCTTGTCCCATAGCGAAAGATCGCGGAGCACCTTCTCGATGTAGGCGCGGTTGGCCGGCTGGCCGAACAGCCCACGGCTGAAGCTGACGGTGGCGAACACGGTCTCGAACGCGTCGGTGCTCAGCTCCTGCGGCACGAGCCCGATGGCGCTGCGAGCGGCACGGTAGTCTTTGACGTGGTCGTGGCCGTTGGCCAGGACGGTCCCGGACGTCGCGTTCACGATCCCGCAGACGATGCTGATCAGCGTGGTCTTGCCGGCGCCATTCGGACCCAGAAGCGCGAAGATCTCACCCGCGTGTATGTCGAGGTCAATGCCGGCAAGCGCCTGGAAGCCGGAGGCGTAAGTCTTCGTCAGGCCCTTGATGGAGATTGCAGGCCGCTGTTGCCCGGCAACGTTGCGGCCGGGCTGTGACGGCACATCGGGAAGGTCCATGAAACTCGCATTACAGTGACGGGGGAGGACGCCGGGCCGCGACGCCCGCAGCGCCCCGCCGTCCTATGCTAGCACATGCACGAGCCCGGCACAGTGCGACTGGCCACAGAACGGCGTCACAGGCCTGTGCCGAGGCGCTTCCAGGCACTGGATGCGCAGGTGCCGCCGAGGTGCCGCCCCCACCAACGCCGCGTAGCTCTCAACCCGCAAACCGTCCACCAAGCCGGGAAAACCCCAACGCCACTTACAATGCGCTGCTTATGAGTGGACGAGCGGGCAGCCTCCCTCCGCCATCGGACGGAATGCCTGTTCGGCGGGAATGGTGCTCTGCAGGTTATACAGGTCCCACTCTCCCTTGTTCTGGCCGGGCGCCTTGACCTCGAAAAGGTAGGCATTGTGGATCTTGCGCCCATCCTCGCGGATGCGGCCAATGCCTAGCCCGTCATCGTCGGTCGGCATGGCCTTCATCTGGGCGACCAGCGCCCGTCCGGAGGCAAGCTTCTCAGCCCCACCCATCGCCTGCACCGCCTTCAGGCAGTGCAGGGCGGCGGAGTAGGCGCCGGCGTGGTTGGTTGATGGATAAAGCCCGTTCGGCATGCGCGGCAGCACCTTGGCCGTAAAGCGCCGGGTACGGTCGTTCAGGTCCCAGTAGAATGGTTCGGTCAGCAGCATGCCTTGCGCCGCCTCCAGCCCGGCGCTGCGCACGTCGTTCAGCAACGCCAGCAACCCCGCCAGCCGCGTGCCGCCGCCAGGCCGCGTCAGGCCGAACTCGTGCGCCTGCTTGACCGAGTTGGTGATGTCTGTCCCGGCGTTGGCCAACCCGACGACCTTTGCGCCGCTCGCCTGCGCCTGCACCAGGAAGGAGGAAAAGTCGGTGGTGGCCGGGAATGGATAGCTTACCGCGCCCAGCACAGTCCCACCGGCGCGCAGGACCGCGGCCGAGGTGTCGCGCTGCAGCGCCTGACCAAACGTGTAGTTGGGCGTGAGGAAGAACCAGCTTGTCCCACCGGCCTTGACGCCCGCGGTGCCGGTGCCGTTCGCCAGCATCCAGGTATCATACGTCCAGTGGATCATGTTGGCGTTGCAGCGCGGCCCGGTCAGGTCGGCGCTGGCTGGGCCGGTCGCCAGGAACACGCGGTCGCTTTGCTCGGCGAGGGTTGCGACGGCCAGGGCTATGGCTGAGTTGTTGACCTCCAGGATGACGTCCGCCTCGCCGCTGTCGAACCATTGCCGGGCGATGGCGCTGCCCACGTCCGCCTTGTGCTGGTGGTCGGCCTGGATGACCGTTGTGGGCACGCTCCCCCCGGCAGCGGCAAAGTCGGCGATGGCCTGGTTGACGCAGACCAGCGTCCCTGGTCCGGACAGGTCCCGGTAAGGCCCGGACAGGTCACCGAGAATGCCGAAACGCAGCGGCCGCAGCGCCTGCGCCCCGGTCGCCGCTGGCAAGATGAACGGGGCAGCAAGCGCCGCAAGCGCTGTTCGGCGACCCAAGGACATGGACGTCTCCCCACGCGCCGTTCGGGCGCTCACGGCCAGCTTCCGTCTCCAGGCGGGACGACGTCAACAGGTCGCGCCATGCCGGTGACTTTGCGGCACTTCAGGCATCCACCTTCGCCGAACCCGCCCGATGGCCCTCATCAAGGGACTGGTCATAGCCCAGCCGGACCGGCCCCTGCCGATCCAGCAGCGACTCCGCCACCAGCACACGATGCTCCGGCGCCGTTCCGCAACGCAGGCTCCACGCCGCCACGCGGCGATACCAGAGCTGCTGGTCGAACTCGGCGATGAAGCCGATCCCGCCATGGATCTGCTGGGCCATGCGCACGGCGGCCAGGCACTTCTCGCTGGCGAACGCCTTGGCTTGCGCCACCTCCACCCGTGCCGACAGGCCATTGCTGATCCGGTAAGTCGCCTCCCGCACCAGCAGTTGCGCACCATCGACGCCGATGGTCATGTCCGCCGCCATGTGCTGGATCGCCTGAAACGACCCGATGGGCTGGCCGAACGCGATCCTCTGCTTGGCGTATTCCACCGCTCGGTGCGTGGCCTCGCCGGCCGCGCCCACCATCAGCGCCGTGGTGAAGGCGGCAGCCAAGTCCATGAGTTCGAGCACGATGGACCGGCCAAACTCAGGAGCGCCGACCATGTCGGCCACCGGCACCCGAACGCCCTCGAAGCACACCGTCGCCTGGGCATCCCCGGCCGTGGTCACCAGGTCCGTGACCGAGATGCCCGAAGCCTTGGTGTCCACCAAGGCCAGCCCCAGGCCGCTCCCATCCAGCATCCGGAACACCACCAGGCATCGCCCGGCACTCCGGAAATTATCGACGAAAGTCTTCTCGCCGGTCAGGACAAGCTCATCCCCCTCGATCCTGCCGCCCAGCGACACGGCATCCGGTGACCACCGGCAATCCCGCTCCTGCACCGCATAAGTGAGGATCAGCTTGCCCTCGACCACCTGATGCAGCATGTCGCGCTGGGCCGCGCTGCCATGCCGGGCCAAGATAAGGGCAGTGACCATGGTGCCAAGCATAGGCACCGGCGTAATCTGCCGCCCCAACTCCTCGAACAGCAGTCCCAGATAGGACAGCGGAAGCTCCTGCCCACCGCACGCTTCCGGCAGGCTGATACCGAGCCAGCCCAACTCCGCCACCTTGGCCCAGAGCGCCCGGGATATCCGGTCGGGGTCACGTTCGGCCTGGCGGGCCAGGGCTGCAGTTGACTCCGTTGCCAGGAATTCAGCCGCCGCCCGCTGCACCGTCAGCTCGTCCGCAGTCAGCAGGACGTCCATGCCTCAGCCCTCCTTCCGCCGCTCGGTGGCCAGGGCGCCAACCCGCGCCCGGGGCATGCCAAGCCCGTTGCGGGCGATCTGGTCGCGCATGACCTGGACGCTGCCGTGATTGACGGTGGACTGGAACGCACCCAGCAAATTATGTGCGAACAGCCCGTCCTCGATCGCATCGGGCGAGCCATTCAGCAGTTGCGCCGACGGGCCGAGGATCTGGCTGATCGCCTCCGTCGCGCGCACGCCATGCTCAGGCGCCCAAACCTTCTCGGCCGAACCCTCATAGGAAAAAGGCTGCCCACGCTGGGCGATGGACATGCTTCGCATCGTCATCAGCCGGGCTACCTGGCCCTCGATCCACAGCTCCGCCACCTTGTCGCGTACCCTTGGGTCGGCGCGCAGGCTGGCATTGCGCGGCTCGTTCGTCTTCAACCAGTTCACGATGTCCTCGTCGCGCATGACCGAGATCAAGTAGCGCCACGCACCCACCCGATCGAGGTTGAGCCCCCGCCTGGCCACCGCCCAGCCATCGCCCTCTTCGCCGAGCAGGCAGGACGCAGGAACCACCACATTGTCCAGGAACACCTCGTTGGTGCGCGGCTCGCCATAGGTCGTCAGCGTCGGCGCACGCGGCTCGTTCTGGATCGTCCACAGCGGGCGCACGGTGATGCCAGGCGTGTCGATCGGCACCAGCAGGATGGACAACCCAGCCTGCCGTTTGCTCTGCGGATCCGTACGCACCATCAGGAAAATGTGGGTGCAGGCATGGGCGGAGGTCGTATAGATCTTCTGCCCGTTGATGACATAGGTGTCGCCCTGGCGCAGCGCCCGGCACTGGATGCCGGCCAGGTCGGTGCCGCAGCCAGGCTCGCTATAACCCTGGGAGAACGAGATCTCCCCCTTGATCGTCGCGGGGACAAAGGTGCGCTTCTGCTCCTCCGTGCCCGAGGCCAGGATGGCAGGAGCACCCGTGCCGCCGCCGCCGATGCGCTTGTAGCCAATGCGCTGGAACTCCTCCTCGATGATGAACTGGTCCATCGGACTGCCGCCCTGGCCGCCATACTCCTTGGGCCAACTGACCGCGGTCCAGCCGCGGGCCATGATCTTCTCGAAAAAGGCGTCACCCTCCGGACCAGACCCGCGGGCATCGTCCTTCAGCTCCGCCCGCAGCGTGTCCGTCATGTTCTCTGCAATGAAGGCTTGGACATCGCGGCGCAGTTGCTTCTGCTGCGGTGTAAACTCGAATTCCATGCTGGCCTCCCGACTCTTCCTTACGCCCGCTGCTCTTTCCAACGGGTGAGCGTGCCGCCCTTCATGACCTTCCCCGGCAGCACGTGCCCAACCATGTCCTCGGTCAGCTTCGCCGCTTCCACCAGGGCATCCAGGTCAATGCCGGTCTCGACGCCCATCTCGCCGCAGGCGAAGACCAGGTCCTCCGTACACACGTTGCCAGCCGCACCCTTATGCCCGGCGAAGGGACATCCCCCCAGCCCGCCAACCGACGAGTCGAACTCCGCGACCCCCATCTCCATCGCCGCCACCGCATTGGCGACCGCGCAGCCCCTGGTGTCGTGCAAGTGCAGCTTCAGTTGCAATTCCGGCCACTTGTCGCGCACCTTGCCCACCATGCTCTTCATCTGGCCCGGCGTGCCCCAGCCCATCGTGTCGGCCAGCGACAGGTTCTTCAGCGTGCAGCCATTGTCCTCCATGATCTGCATCGCCCGGCCAACCAGGCCGATCACCTTCTCCTCCGGAATATAACCCTCGAAGTTGCAGCCAAAGGCCGCCATCACACCAAGCGAGTCCGCGGCGATCCCAGCCTTGCGATAACTCTCGATCCAGTCCGGCATCTGCTCGAAGGTCTCATCGATGCTGCGGTTGGTGTTGCGCTTAACGAAGGTCTCGCTGGCCGTCAGCGTCAGCTTGCCATCCATATCGACATGGCCGTTGGCCAGTGCCCGCTCCAGCCCCTTCGGGTTCAGCCACAACGCGCGGTAGCGAATGCCCGGCCGCTTATCGAGCTGGTCGAACAGCTCGTTGGTATCCGCCATCTGCGGCACCGCCTTCGGATTGACGAACGAGCCGACCTCGATCTGCTTGATGCCGCTGTCGGCCAAGGCGTCAACCATCCGGACCTTCTCGTCGGTGGTCAGGATACGCGGTTCGATCTGCAGGCCGTCCCTCGGGCCCACTTCGATCATCTCCACACGTTTCGGCAGGTCGGACATCGTCTCTCTCCTCCGTCGCTGGCCATCTGGTAGGCCATTTCCGTCCATCAAGATGTTTGCGAATAAGCTATCCACATCTTCAAATCCACCCCCGAAGCGTGTCAGTTCGCCGCGACCAAAAAGACTTGCGCGAAGCTTTGGCGCGAAGATCGGACACGAGGAACCGGCCATGGACACCATGCTGTTCACACCCATGCGCATCCGCGGAGTGAACCTCAAGAACCGCATCATGCTGTCGCCGATGCTCACCTACTCCGCGGTGGATGGGCATGTCGGCGATTGGCACTTCATGCACCTGGGCAAGTATGCCGCGGGCGGCTGCGGCCTGGTGTTCACTGAATCGACCAAGGTTGACCCGCGCGGCTGCACCGCCCCGGCCAGGAGTATCGTCTGATGCAGCACCCGATGTCGCAAATCCCTGGCGTCTATCACCGTCGCCTTGGCGACCTGCTGGTCACCGCCGTCAGCGACGGCTACGTGGACCCGCCGCTGGACGCGGTGCGCGGCATGAGCACCGCCGAGGCAGACCGGATGGTGGAGGACGCCACCGGCCGGCCGAAGGTGCGCATCGGCGTCAACATGTTCGCCATCCGTGGCGCCGGGCGGACCGTGCTGGTGGATGCGGGGTCCGGCACCACCATGGGCCCGACCTGCGGCCACCTGCCTGCAAGCCTGCGCGCCGCCGGGATCGAGCCCGGCGACATCGACACGATCCTGCTGACCCACATCCACCCCGACCACTCCAACGGACTGACGGACGATGACGGTGTCGCCGTGTTCCCGCGGGCCGAGGTCGTGGTGCACGCCACCGAACTGGCGCACTGGTTCGACGATGCCGCGATGGCGAAGGCCGACGAGCGCAGCCGCACCCGCTACTTCGCCTCCGCCCGCTTCCGCCTGCCGCCCTACCGGGACCGCACCCGCACCTTCCAATCGGGCGAGGTGTTGCCGGGCATCGTCGGCATACCCAGCCCGGGGCACACGCCTGGCCATTGCGCCTACCGGATCCGCTCGGGTGAGGAGGAGATGATCATCTGGGGCGACACCGTGCACGTGCCGGAGCTGCAGGTGCCGCGCCCGGATGTCACGATGCTGTACGACTACGACGGCCCGATGGCCGCCGCATCCCGCAAGCAGATCTTCGAGATGGCCGTCCGGGATCGCCTGGTCATCGGCGGCATGCACCTGCACTTCCCCGGGTTCGCCCGCCTGGCCCAGGACGGGTCCGCCTACCGGCTGCAAACGGAGCCCTGGGCCTACGAGATCTGACCCGGCATCCGTTCCAAGTCGCGCGCAACCGCCAGCAGCACGGGCGCCACCTCATTCCGCAGGAAGTCGGCCGAATGCGTCGTTGCCGACCCGGCGCAGGTCAGACCAAACATCGCCCGGCCATCGGACCCGCGCACCGGAACCGCCACCGCGTTGTAGCCGGGATGGAACACGCCGATATTTAGGATGAAGCCGGCCTCAGCCGCCTCCTGCAACGCCGCCCGAAAAAACGGCTGCACGGTCGGCCAACGCGGATCGTTGGGACCGTGCTCAGCCAACAGCGCTTCCCGCTCGTCCGGTTCCAGACCCGCCAGCAAGCCCCAGCCCACGGCTGAGCTGAGCAGGGGCAGCCGGGCGCCGACGCGCAGGTTCATCACCAGGGTTGCCTCGCTGATGCAGCGCTGCACGAACACCATCCGGCCGCCGTCCCGGGCGCCCAGGCCGCTGGCGGAGCCGAACCGGTCCACCATCGCCTGCATCGGCGCCCGGGCTGCCTCCGCCAGCGGGATCGAGGCAAGGGCAGATCGCCCCAGCTTCAGCACGGGAATACCGGGCCGCAGCTTGTCGCCGCTGACCGGCACCAGGTAGCCCAGCTGTATCATGGTGTGGCACAGCCGCCAGACCGTCGGCTGCGGCAGCCCGGTCATTGCGGCAAGCTGCGTCCCGCCGATCTCCGGCCGGGAGGAGCTGAAGCAACTGAGGATATCCAGCCCCCGGGCCAGAGCCGTGACGAAGGGCCGCTCTCCGTCCTGTGCAGCGGGGTCATGTGCAGCGGGGTCATTCGCACCGGGATCATCCACGGCGCGGTCATTTGCAACGGGCGCCGGCCCGGTGGCGTCCCGCCGGGCCTTCTGGCCGGTCACGTCGATGCCGCGATCAAGGCGGCCAGGGCGCGCAGCCGCGGCCCGACTTCCTCCCGCAGCCGCGCGCCGGACAGCACGGAGGCAGCGCCGCCGCAGTTCAGCGTGAACGACGGCAGGCCATCGGCGCCCATCACCGGAACGGCGGCGGTGGTGTAGCCGGGATGCAGCACGCCCGGGTTGATGATGAAGCCCTCGGCCTGGAACTCCGCGAGGGCAGCCCGAAAAGCCGGCTTCGCAGCAGCCCAGGCCACGGGGGCGCCGGCGGCCTCGTCCCAGGCGGTTTCCGGCAGCCCCGCCAGGTAGGCCCAGCCCATGGCGGAGGTCGCGACCGGCACGCGGGAACCGATGCGAAGGTTCAGCACGAGCTGGGAAGCGCTCTCGCACCGCTGCACGAAACGCATGTCGTGACCGTCCCGCACCGCCATGCCGGCCGCACCCCCCACTTCGTCGGCCAACTCCTGCAAGTAGGGGCGGGCCAGCTCGGCCAAGGGCAGTTCCGAAAGCGTGACATAGCCGAGGCGCAGGACAGCCAGGGCCGGCCGCAACCGGCCGCCGTCCCCCGCCGCCAGGTAACCGAGGGACAGCATGGTCTGGCACAGGCGCCAAACCGTCGGCTGCGGCAGGTTGAGCTCCGCCGCGATTTCCGTCACGCTGAGGCTGGGCCGCGCCGGATGGAAGCAGCCGAGGATCCTGAGCCCGCGGGCCAGGGCAGTGACGAACTGACGGTCCGGCGGCGCCTCACGCCCAGCCCTATTCGCGCCAGGCCTATTCACGCCAGCCCTGTTCGAGCCTGTTGCCGTTTGAACCAAGCATCCTCCGTGTCGGCGTCCAAACGGTCAGCGAGCCGGCGTTTACAAGCACGGGAAGACCGGGTAGCCTGACCCCAAGCGAGTGAATAACTCGCATAGTGAATACAACACGTCAAGACTTGGTACGTAAGCCGACAAAGATCGGCATCTCCGGGAAGCGTTCAATCGATGACCAGTCCCCCGATGACCAGCCCCCAAACGACTAGTCCTCCGATGCCCACTCCGCTGAGCCACATCAAGGTTGTCGAGATCAGCGTGGCGATGGCCGGACCATTCTGCGGCATGATGCTGGCAGACTACGGCGCCGATGTCGTCAAGATCGAACGCGTCGGCCACGGCGACGACAGCCGGGCCTGGCCGCCGCACTTCCATGGCGGCATGTCCCACTATTACGCCTCCGCCAACCGCAACAAGCGCAGTATCGCGCTCGACCTCAAGGACGCGGCAGGCGTGGCGGTCGCGCGCCGGCTGATCGAGGACGCCGACGTGCTGATCGACAACTACCGCTTCGGCGCCCTGGCCCGGGCCGGGCTGGACTACGAGTCCCTCGCGGCTGCCAATCCCCGGCTGATCTACTGCTCCATCAGCGGCTTCGGCGCCAGCGGCCCGCGCCGTGACGACCCGGCGAACGACCTGTTCATGCAAGCCTTTAGCGGCGGCATGAGCATCACCGGCGAGATCGGCGGCGGCCCCATGAAGATGGGACTTTCGGTCGCCGACGTCGGCGCCGGGCTGATGGGCACGATCGGCATCATGATGGCGCTGGAAGCCCGGCACACCACCGGCCGCGGCCAGCGCGTGGACACCTCCCTGCTTGAAGGGCAGGTCTCGATGCTGTCCTACCACCTGTGCCGGTTCTTCTCGACCGGGAAAGTGCCGGAGCCTTCCGGCAGCGGCAGCTCGACCCAGATTCCCTACCAGGCGTTCAAGGCCGCAGATGACTGGATCGTCATCGCCGCCTTCAATCAGCGCATGTGGGGCGGCTTCTGCGGCGGCGTCGGCTGCCCGGAGTGGGAGCGCGATCCCCGCTTCACCGACGCAAACGCCAGGGCCCGGCATCGCGACGCCCTGCTGACCCTGATCGGCGAGACCCTGGCCCGGCAACCCGCCCAGCACTGGATCAGCAGGCTCGATGCCGCCGGCGTGCCCTGCACCCGCGTCAATCGCATCGACCAGATGGTGGAGGAGGACCAGGTTATCGCCCGCGAGATGATCCGGGAGATCGACGTCCCCGACCTCGGCCGCATCAAGGTCGCGGGCCTACCGATCAAGCTGTCGGACACGCCGGGCCGGATCGAACGGCACCCGCCGCACCTGGGCGAGCAAACGGAGGAGGTGCTGCGGGCGCTGGGCTACGGCGCGGAGCAGGTGGCAACCCTGGCCGAGGCTGGCGCCATAGGCCTGCACCGCACGCCAGGCCAGCCCGTATCCGAGACGACCGCAGCATGACGGGAGCCGAACCGATGACCATCATCCTGACCGACGAGATCCGGTCCTACATCGGACGGCAGAGCGACACCGTCACCGCCTGCGACGCGGTCGAGCCCGGGGCTGTCCGCCGTTACGCCCAGGCGGTCATGGCCGACGATGACCGCGACTATGCACCGGACGCGGCCCCTGCGCGGTTCGGCGGCCCGGTGGCCCCGCCCATCTACCCCGCCTTCATGTTCCGCCGCCCGCTCGGCACGCCGGACGTGCTGAGCGAACGGGCCGGGGACCCGGACTTCGACGGCCTGGTGTCCGCCGCCAGCGACGGCCTGCCCGAACTGCCGTTGCCTGGCCGCGCCCTGCTGAACGGCGGGTCGGAGATCGAGTTCCTCCGCTACGCCCGGCACGGCGAGCGAGTCAGCCAGCACTCCCGCTACGCCGACATCTACGAGCGGCAGTCGAAGACCGGGCCGATGCTGTTCGTGGTCGTAGAGACCGAATACGCCGTGGGCACGGAGGTGCTGCTGCGCGTCCGCAAGACCATCATCCGCCGGTGATGCTCCAATGAACGGCAGCGAAGCGGCGAGCGGCAGCGCATCAGCAAGCAGCAGCGCATCGGCAAGCGGCAGCGACCCGGCGCCGTGGTCCGCGATTGAGCGGGACGCACGGGTGCTGCGGACCCCGTGCGGCGCCGGCGAGATGGTCTGGCGCGTCTGGGGCACCGGGGCGCCCCTAGTGCTCCTGCACGGCGGCGCCGGGTCATGGCGGCACTGGCTCAGGACGATCGAGGCATTCCGCGGCGAGCGCATGGTGGTCGCACCGGACCTGCCCGGCCTGGGTGAGTCCGCCGACGTGCCGGATGCCGCAACGGACGGCGGCGCCGGGATCGTCGCGGCCGGGCTCGCCGAGGTGTTGGGAGACACGGCAGCCGCGGACTTGGTCGGCTTCTCCTTCGGCGGCGCCATCGGCGGTTTGGTCGCGGCGCAGCTTCCGGTCCGCTCCCTCATCCTTGTCGGCGCCGGCGGGCTGGGCGTGATCCCCGGCGGCGCCAAGCTGGAACGGGTGCGGGACAAGGAAGGCACTGCGCGTGCCGCCGCGCACCGCACCAACCTGCACCGCTGGATGATCGCCGATCCCGCCCGCATCGATGCCGACGCGGTCGCGATCCAGGACTGGAACAGCCGCCACGCCCGGTTCGACAGCCGCGCCATCGGCACCAGCGACACCCTGGTGCACGTGCTCCCCTCCCTGTCATGCCCGATCGCCGGGATCTGGGGCCAGCACGACCACTCGGTGAGGGGCGAAACCAACCGGCCCCGCGCCGTGCTGCAATCGGTCCAGCCCAACTCCCGCTTCGTGGTCGTGCCCGGCGCCGGCCACTGGGTCGCATACGAGGCGCCCGATGCCTTCGCCGCCACCTTACGCGATCTGCTCGCCCCATCTTCCGCAGAGAACCGCACGCATGAACCAGCCTGACCCGATGACGCCGGCGCTGGCCTTCGAGGACGTCGCGGTGGGGCAGGAGGCCGGCCCCATGCACAAGGGGCCTTTCACCACCGCCCACCTGATGCGCTGGTCCGCCGCGATGGAGAACTGGCACAAGATCCATTACGACCTGCCCTTCGCCACCGGCCACGACAAGCTGCCGGGCCTGCTGATCAACGGCTCCCTGAAGCAGCAGCTGATCGCGCAACTGCTGAAGGACTGGGCTGGCCCAACCGGCTGGGTATGGAAGGTCCGGTTCCAGTTTCGCGCCATGAACCTGGCCGGCGAACGGCTGGACATCTGGGCCCGCATCACTGGGACCGAGCGCTATGCGGACTACGGCCTGGTCGAGATGGAGCTGGGCATCCGCAACGAGAACGGCGTGGAGTCAACACCCGGCAGCGCCACGGTCGCCCTGCCGTTCCGCGGCGGCAAGCCGGTGCCCTACCCTTTCGTCCCGCCCACAGCATAGGAGGTTCCCATGGCGCTGACCCGTGACCTCGGCCAGTTCGTTTCCGATCTATCGCCCAACCGCGTGCCGGAGGCAGCCGCTTCCATCGCCCGCACCGGCTTCATCGACTGTATCGGCGTAATGTTCGCCGGGCGCGAGGAGGAGCCGACCCGGCTGCTGCAAGACGTGCTGCATCCCGCACCAGGCCCGGCGACGCTGTATTTCAGCGAGCAGACCGCCGGCGCTCCCCGAAGCCGCCTGGATCAACGGCACCGCCGCCCACGCGCTGGACTACGACGACGTGGCCCTGCGCGGCCATCCCAGCACCGTGCTGGTGCCTGCCATTCTGGCCGAGGCGGAAACGCTGGACGCCTCCGGCCGCGATATGGTGGTGGCCTTCGTCGCGGGATACGAGGTTTGGGCGGAGTTGGGTCGGCGGGAAAGCGGCTACCACCACGGCAAGGGCTGGCACCCCACCGGCATCTTCGGCGCGATTGCCGCCGCTGCCGCCTGCGCCCACCTGCGCCGGCTGGACCCGGTGCAGACTGCCCAGGCCATTGCGCTCGGCGCCTCGCAGAGCGCCGGGCTGATGGCGAACTTCGGCACCATGACGAAGCCGTTCCACGCCGGGAAGTCCGCCCATGCCGGCGTGATGGCCGCGCGGCTGGCCTCCGCCGGGTTCACCGCCTCCATGGACGCGCTGGAGCATCCGCAGGGCTTCCTGGCCGCGGTGTCGCCGGAGGGCAAGGTTGACCGCGAGAGCAAGGCCGAGGGGCTTGGCGAGACGTGGCGCATCATGAAGTCCGGCCTGGCGGTGAAGAAGTATCCCACCTGCTACTGCACGCACCGTGCGATTGACGGCATGCTCGACCTGGTGCGGGAACGGGACGTCAAGCCTGGCGACGTGGCCGCGGTGACCGTCACCCTCAGCGAGAACTTCGCCACCATCCTACGCAACCACCTGCCGCAGACGGGTCTGGAGGCAAAATTCAGCATAGAGTTCGCCATGGCGTGCGCCCTGGTCGCGCGTCGAGTTGGCCTGGGTGAGCTGACCGACGCGTTCGTGCACCGGGCGGACGTGCAGGCGCTGATGCCCCTGGTGTCCGTGCAGATCAGCACGGAGCCGGACCCCGGCTATCCCGGTGCCGCGCTGAATGACCAGGTGACGATCCGCCTGGTCTCCGGCGACACACTGATGGGCACCCCTGTGCACCGTGCCCGCGGCCACATCGACAATCCGCTGACAGAACAGGACCTGTTCACCAAATTCGAGGACTGCCTGACGGTCGGCCGATCCGCCGTGCCGTCTCAGGTGATGTTCGACCGGCTGAAAGGCATGGAGCACGCGTCGGCCCGCTCCCTGGCCGCCGTGCACTGACAGGCATGGGCCAGGGCAGCGCCCTCTAACCGCCGGACGCAAACCACCAAGCCAGGATCAAAACGACCGCGGCAGCCCCAGCACATGCTGCGCCAGGTAGGACAGCACCATGTTGGTCGAGATCGGCGCCACCTGATACAGCCGCGACTCCCGCCACTTCCGCTCGATGTCATATTCCCGCGCGAAGGCGAACCCACCATAGGTCTGGATCGCCGCCTCCGCCGCCTTCCACGTGGCTTCCGAGGCCAGCAGCTTGGCAATGTTCGCGTCCGCCCCACAGTCCCGCCCGGCGGTAAAGGTCGCGGCGGCCCGGCGGCACATCATGTCCGCCGCCTCCAACTCCGCGAAGGCGCGGGCCAACGGGAACTGCACGCCCTGGTTCTGCCCGATCTCGCGGTCGAATACCCGGCGTTCCCTGGCATAGCTCACGGCGCGGTCCAGCAGCCAGCGGCCATCGCCGATGCACTCGGACGCCACCAGCACCCGCTCCGCGTTCATGCCGTCCAGGATGTAGCGAAATCCGCGCCCCTCCTCGCCGATCAGGTTGGCGGCCGGCACCTCCAGCCCGTCCATGAAGATCTCGGTGGGTTGTGGTTGATCATCGCCTTGATCGGCCGGATGTCCAGCCGGCCGCCATGATCCCCGCGCAGGTCCACCAGGAACACCGAAAGCCCGTCGGTCTTCTTCTTCACCTGGTCCAGCGGCGTAGTACGGGCCAGCAGCAGCATCATGTCCGAATGCAGCGCACGCGAGGTCCAGACCTTCTGTCCCGTGACCACGTAGGTGTCGCCCCGTTTCTCCGCCCGCGTCTTCAGCTTGGTGGTATCGGAGCCCGAGGTCGGCTCCGTCACCCCAAACGCCTGCAAGCGCAACGCGCCGGAGGCGATCTGCGGCAGGTACCGCTGCTTCTGCGCCTCGCTGCCGTGGCGCAGCAGCGTGCCCATAATATACATCTGCGCATGCGCCGGCGAAGCGGTGCAGCCGCTGGCGTTGATCGTCTCCAGGATCACCGCGGCAGCGCGCAGCGGCAGCCCGGTGCCGCCATACTCCTCGGGGATCAACGCGCCAAGGAACCCAGCATCCGTCAGCTCCTTGACGAACTCCGTAGGATAGCCCGACTGCTCGTCCAGGTCCCGCCAATACTTGCCGGGATAGTTCTCGCACAGGCGCCGGACCGCCTCCCGCAGCTCCGGATAATCCTCGCCGAGTTCGACGGTCACGGGGAGGTCGGTCGTTTGATGCATGTCCATCTTTAGCGTCCTTTGAACACCGGCTTGCGCTTTTCGCTGAACGACAATACGCCCTCGCGGCGGTCCTCGGTCGGCACCATGCGGTTGTAGGCCTCGATCTCGAACAGCATCCCGTCCTCTAGGCTCATGGACAGGCCGTGGTGCATGGACCGCTTGGCCTGCCGGATGGAGATCGGCGCGTTGCCGGCGATCACGGCCGCCGACGCCAGCGCCTCGTCCAGCAGCGCGCCGGGTTCGCACACCCGGTTGACCATACCCCAGCGCTCCGCATCCTCGGCCGACCAGGGCCGCCCACTCAGCAGCAGCTCCTTGGCCCGGCGCTCACCCACGGCGCGCGGCAGGGTCTGGGTGCCGCCCGCGCCGGGCATGATGCCGATGGTCACTTCCGGCAGGGCGAAGCGCACGGTGCCGGCGGCGTAGATGAAGTCGCAGGCCAAGGCCATCTCACACCCTCCGCCATAGGCCGCACCGTTCACCGCGGCGATCACCGGCACCGGGCAGGCAATCAGGGCCGCGGCCTTGCGCTCGAAGATGTGGTGCTGCGCCTGCCACTCCGCATCCGTCATGCCGCGCCGCTGCTTCAGGTCGCCGCCAGCGCAGAACGCCCGGTCGCCCGCGCCCGTCAGCACCACGGCGCGGCAGGTGTCCGGATGGGCGCCGAGGGTCCCGAACACGTCGAGCATGTCCAGCCCCATCTGCGTGTTCATGGCATTCATCGCCGCCGGACGGTTCATCGTGACCAGCAGCACGTCCGGATGCGGCCGGGTCACCAGGAGGGTCTCGTACTCTGCCTGCATGCTACTGCGCCTTGTCCAGGAGGTCGTTGTGCTCGCCCAGGCGCGGCACCGGCCACTGCATCTCTGGCCGCGTCCCATCGAAGCTGACGGGAAGGCCGACCATGCGCAGCCCATCCGCCCGTTGCGCCTGCAATATGCCCAGCGCTTCCGTCTGGGGATGGGCCGCGACCTGGGCGACATCCTGCAGCGGCGCGTTCGGGATGCCCAATGCGTCCAGCCGCGCCGCGAGCGCGTCCAGCACCTGGTGCCTCGTGGCCTCCTCGATCATCGGCAGCAGCACCTCCCGGTGCGCCACCCGCCCGGCATTGGTGGTGAACCGCTCATCCGCCGCCCATTCCGGATGATCCAGCACCGTGCAGAGCTTGCGATACAGCCCGTCATTGCCGGCCGCGATCATCAGCCAGCCATCCCGCGTTGGGAAGCACTGGTAAGGCACGATCTCCGCCACGCCGGAGCCGTAGGGCCGCCGCGTCTCGCCCGAGGCTCCATAGCTCGCCATGGGCAGGGTCAGCCAGCTCAGCGCCGTCTCATACAGGGAGGTGCTGATGCAGCCGCCGCGCTTGGTCTTCGCCCGTTCGATCAGGCTCGCCAGGATGCCGATGGTCGCCCACATGCCCGCACCCATGTCCACCAGCGAGGCGCCGGTGCGCACGGGCGGACGCCCGCCACCCTCGCCGGTGATGCTCATCAGCCCGGCAAAGGCCTGCATCAATGGGTCATAACCGGGCTTGCTGGTCAGCGGCCCGGCCTCGCCGAAGGCGCCGATGTTGCAGACGATCAGCTCCGGCTTCTCCGCCAGCAGCCCGGCCGCACCCAACCCGGCCGCCTCGAACACCCCGGCCCGCAGGTTTTGAATGACGACGTCCGCCCGCTGCAGGATCAACTCCCGCAATGCCGCAACGGCGGCCGGGTCGCCGAAATCAACCGTCAGCCCCTTCTTGCCGCGATTATAGGCGTGGAAGGCGGACGCCGTGCCCTCCCAGAATGGCGGCCCCCAGCTACGCGCGTGGTCGCCACCCCTGGGGTTCTCCACCTTCAACACTTCGGCGCCAAGTTCCGAGAAGATCAGGCCCGCAAACGGCGCGGCGATACTATGCCCAATCTCGATTACTAAGATTCCGCTGAGAGGCTTGGCGCTAGACATGACTTTCTTTCTGCATATGATGCCTTATACTATGTAGATAGTTAGCCGGGGCAAGCAACGTTCCCTTTGCAGCAACGGAGGTCGTCCCATGCCTGAACTGCTCCCCCGGGCCACGGCCCTTGCCGTCGTTGCCAGGCGCTTCGCGGACCGCATCGCAGTCACCGACCGTAGCGGCGCCGTCAGCTACGACGCCCTGTTCCGCCAAGCGGCCGGCCTGGCGCATGACCTGGTCGCGGCCGGCGTGAAGCCCGGCGAGCCCGTCGCCAGCGTGGTGCGCAACAGCATCGCCGCCGTTTGGGCGGGCTATGGCATCGCACTGTCCGGGGCCGCGGACCTGGCGCTGAACCCGAACCTGAACGAGGCGGACCGTCGCCACTGCCTCGGCCTGGGTCGGGTCCGCCATGTCGTCACCACGAATGAGGAGGCCGGGTTCTTCGAGGGGCTCGGGCTCACGGTGCACCGGGTCGAGCAGGTCGAGGAGCGCCCGCTGGTCGCCGATGAGCTGCCGGCCACCAGCATGGAGGATTGGGCCAGGGTCGGCTTCACCTCCGGCACCACGGGCCTGCCGAAGGGCATCGTCACCACGCAGCGCGGCCGCTGGATGGGCAACCTGCTGCAGCGCGCCACCATGCCGCACCGGCCGGGTCCCGATAGCCGGCTGCTGCTGATGACGCCGTTCTCCCACGGGGCAAGCCTGCTGACCTTCGCCTACATGGACGTCGGCGGCTCCGTGGTCCTGCTGGACGGAGTGGACACTGACCACGTCATCGGCCTGATCCGCCGGGGCGAGGTGGACGAGATGTTCGCGCCCCCCACCGTGCTGGCCAAGATCGTCGCCGCCGCAGAAGGAACTAGCTTGCCGGAGCTGAAGACGATCTACTGCGGCACCGCCGTGCTGTCGCCGCGCCTGTATGCCCGCGCCCGCGCCATCTTCGGCCCGGTCATCCGCATCACCTACGGCAAAACCGAGGTGGTCAATCCCATCACCGTGCTCGAAGCGCCGGAAACCGAAGCCTGGTACGCCGAGGGCGGCGAGCACGCCGATGCCTGCGTCGGCTGGCCCGCCAGCGGCGTGGAAATCACCATTGATGGACTGTCCGGCGCCGCGCCCGGCACGGTGGGAGAGGTCGGCATCCGTGCCCAGCAGATGATGGCAGGCACCATCCGGCCCGAGGGCTACGAACCGCTCCCGCCCGGCGGATTCCATGAGACCGGCGATCTCGGCTACTTCGACGACCGGGGCCGGCTGCACCTGACCGGGCGTGCCGCCGACGTCATCAAGTCCGGCGGCTACAAGGTCGCGCCCGAGGAGGTCGAGCGCGTGCTCAGCGCGGCGCTGGGCCAAGGCGAAGTGGCGGTGTTCGGGATCGACTCCGAATACTGGGGCCAGGTGATCGTCGCAGTGGCCGAGAACCCGGCGCCAGGTTGGGAAGCAGTGATCCGCGCCGCGATGGCCGGCATGACGCAGTACAAGCGGCCCCGCGCCCTGCTCGCGCTGCCGGAGCTGCCACGCAACGCCATGCTCAAGATCAGCCGCAAGGCCGTACGGGACCACGTGCTGGCCGGGCACCGCCTGGTTGACGGACCGCGGCCAGTGCTCGAACCGATATAGCGGTTCAGCCCGGCCCATAGACCAGGTTCGGCAGCCAGAGCGACAGTTCCGGCACGTAGGTGATGATCCCCAAGCAGATCAGCAGCAGCAGCAGAAAGGGGAAGATGCCCCGCACCACCTCCATGATCGGCGCGGCGGACACGGTGGCGAGCACGTAAAGGTTCAGGCCCACCGGTGGATGGATCAGCGCGATCTCCATGTTGTGGGTGAACACGATCGCGAAGTGCACGGGATCGACCCCCAGCGGATGCAGCGCAGGCGCCAGTATCGGCATCACCACCAGCAGGGTCGCCGCAACCTCCAGGAAGCAGCCCAGCACCAGCAGCAGCACGTTGATGGTCAGCAGGAACTGCCAGGGCCGCAGGTGGTGGTCCAGGGTGAACTGCACCAGCCTGCCCGGCACGCCGGAGTCCGTCATCCAGTGGCCGAAGGCGAGCGCGGTGGCGACGATGATCATGATGGTGGCGGCGCTCTTGATGGCGTCGGCAATCACGCCCAGCGTTTCCGACAGTCGGAAGCCCCGGTAGAACACCAGGCTGACCAGCAAGGCCGTTGTCGCGGCAACCGCCGCCGACTCCGTAACGGTCATCAACCCGCCGTAGATGCCCACCATGACGATGATCGGCACGCATAGGGCCGGCAGCGCATGCAGCGTGTTGCGCAGGGTCTGGCCGTGCGGCACCGCGGGCTCCCGCGGCAGCTTGTAGCGATAGGCGTAGAACAGCACCCAGGCGAAGAAGGTGGTGGCCTGCAGCAAACCCGGCAGGATCCCGGCCAGGAACAGCCGCGGCACCGACTGCTCCGCGATCAGCCCATACAGGATCAACGACAGGCTGGGCGGGATGACGATGCCGATGGTGCCGGAGGCGCCGACCACGCCCAGGGCGAAGTGCCGGGGATAGCCGCGCTCGATCATCGCCGGCACCAGGATCGTGCCCATCGCCAGCGCGGTCGCCACCGACGAGCCGCAGATCGCCGCGAACACGGTGCAGGACACCACCGTGACCAGGCCAAGCGCCCCGCGCATCTGCCCGAACCAGCCCGTGGCCACGTCCACCAGCGCCTTGGCCACCCCGCCCCGGCGCATGAACGCCGCCGCCATCACGAACAGCGGCAGCGCCATCAGCGTGCTGGAATTCAGCTCGTCAACGATCTTCTGCGCGATGGAAACCAGCGGCTGTCCCGTGGCCGCGAACAGCCCGGCGGCGCTGATGCCAAGCACCAGGAAGATCGGCATCCCGGCCGCGAGCAGGCCGAAGAACGCCACCAGGAAAATGATGATGAGCATGCCGGGAGCCGTCAGTGGTCTGGTGTCGCGATGACCATGGTCGCCGGGTCGAAGCGGAAAACATAGCGGTAAAGGCGGATCACGTAGCGGACCAGCATCAGGAACCCGCCGGCCAGCACGGAGGCGTAATACAGCCACATCGGGAACTCGAGGCCGGTGATGCTGCGCTCATCGAGATCGAAGGAACTCTGCGCCACCTCGAAGCCGCAATAGACCAGCCCGGCACAGAACAGGATCGCAACGCAGCAATTGAACGCCTCCACCCAACGCTGGGCCTGAGGAGACAGCAGACGCAGCACGATGTCCGGCCGCACGTGACCATCGGTCCGCACCAGCTGGCTGCTGGCGAGGAACACTGCCCAGACGGTGAGATAGACCACCACCTCGTCACCGTACTGGAAGGCGATCCGCTGATCGACGTAGCGTCCGATGACCTGGTAGGTGCCGATCGCGAGGGCCATGGCACCGAGAACGCCGATAAGGGCGCGCTCGGTGAAGTTCCACACGCGCATCAATGCCGCACCCACGGAAGCGAACCGCTCAACTGCCGTTGAGCGACTTGTCGCCGTTCACCTGCTTCAACAGGTCCGGGGTGATACGCAGCTCCTTGGCGGTGGCATCCTGCATCGGCATCATCTTGGTGCGGATGTCGGCAAGCTCGTTGGGCGGCGGCGAGTAGAAGGCGATCCCGTTCGCCTCCAGCGTCTTGCGCGCCTGGGTCTGCGCCGCTTCCATTCCGTTGCGGTAGGCGCCGATGTTGTCCGTCCACACCTTAACGACCAGCGCCTGCAGGTCCGGCGGCAGCTTATTGTAGAAGCTGTCGCTGATCATCGGGATGTAGAAGCCGATGAACTCGTGGTCCTCGAACCCGTACTTCACCCCGGAATCCCAAAGCTTGGCGCTGGCCAGGCTTTCATCCGTCGAGCTCAGCCCGTCGAACGTGCCCTGCGACAGGGCGAGGGGGACATCCGGCCAGGCCGTCATGTTCGGCTGGGCATTGAAGAACTTGGCCCGGATCGCCTGTCCGGCGCCGCCCGAGTTGCGTATCTTCATGCCCGCCATATCCCCAAAGCCGCGGATCGGCTTGCTGGTGCTGTAGGTGTTCTGGTAGCCGAGCGGCAACCAGGGGCCGAGCAGCTTGACCGAAAGCTTGGCCTGCAACTCGTCATCGATCGCCTTGCCGATGCCGCCGTCCACCGCGGCATAGACGACTTGCGCCGGCTGACCGAAGAAGGTCGGCAGCTGGAACACATCGGTGTCCGGCACGAAGCCGGTCAGCACCCAGCTGCCGGGCACGGCCATCTCGATCCCACCCTGCCGCAGGGCCTTGACCACGTCCCGGTCGCGGAACAGCTGGCCGCTGCTGAACAGCTCGGTCTGGATGCGTCCACCCGACAGGTCCTGCAGCTTCTTCAGATAGTCCGCCACCGCGACGGTGCGGGCATGGCTGGGGGACGTATCGACGGAGGCCCGCAGCTTGAACGTGGTCTGCGCCGGGCTGGCTTGGCTGAACAAGAGGCATACCGCGGCGACCACCGCAAAGGTCCATCGCATGGTCAAATCCCTCCCTCTTGCCGGTTCGTTGACCGAACATGGCGCACATACAGTTCTGGACCGCAGTCCGGCCAGGCATCTTGCCGTTCTGCGAATAAGCAATTCAATATCAGGAATGCCGTTCGCGTCAACGTTGATGGTCCCTCCATGGTGCATGGGTAGGGCCAGGCGCCCTGCCCGTCCGGCACCGGTGCGGGATCTCACCCCTGGTCGGGAAGAATAGCCGGACTCGCCGCGGATCATGCCGGGCTGCCCGGCCGATGTCGGCCGGACCGCAATCGAGGCCGGCGAACCCTACAAAGAGCCGCAGAACCTGATCGCCCCCAAGCTCGGCGTGCCCTAGCTTTCCAGGATGGTGAACATGGACCTTGAAAGGTGAGCCGGCGATGTCCCCTCCATACGGACGCGTCCTGGTGCTCGGCAACGCCGGTATCGACCTGTCCATCCCCCTCCCCCGCCTGCCGCAGCCCGGCGAAACGCTTGTAGGCGGCGCCCTGCGGCGCGCGCCCGGCGGCAAGGGGCTGAACCAGGCGGTCATGGCCGCGCGTACCGGGATGGAGGTGCGGTTCTGCGCACCTCTCGGCAACGACGCTGACGGCCGCTATGTGGAGGACCGGCTGCGCGCCGAGCCATTCGCGGCGCTGTGCCTGCCGCGCCCTGGCCCGCCCACTGACGTATCCCTGCTCCTGGTGGCAGCCGACAGCGAGAACTGCATCGTCACCTCCGGCGCCTGCGCCGACGCGCTGCCGGTCGCGGAGGCCGAAAGCTTCGCCGCGGGATGCCGGCCCGGCGATGTCCTGCTGCTGCAAGGCAACCTGAGCCAGGCTGCGACGGTCGCCGCAGCCCGCATGGGCCGGCTAGGTGGGGCACGGGTGCTGCTGAACACCGCACCTTTGCGCTGGCCGGTACAGCCGCTCCTGACGGAGTGCTGGGGCGTGGTCGCCAATGCCGTCGAAGCCAGGGAGATCACCGGCCAGCAGGGGAACGAGGCCGCTGCCAGCTTGGCCGCATTGGGACCACGGCTTGCGGTGGTGACGTTGGGAGCGGGAGGATGCGTAGCCGCACCAGGCGGCCACTACCCGGCCCCAGCCTTACGGCCGGGGGACGACACCGGCGAGCCGATGGACAACACCGGCGAGCCGGTGGGCAGCACCGCCGAGCCAGTGGACAGCACCGGCGCTGGCGACGCGTTCTGCGGCGTGCTGGCATCGGCACTGGCCCGCGGACTGGAGCCGCAGGACGCCATCGCAGCCGCGCAGCGTGCAGCAGCCCAGACCGTCCGCCGCCACGGCGCCTTCGAGGCGTTGCCCGCACGGTTCCACCTGGTGGGCTAACCCATCTCCCATCCCGGCCAGCGCCGCAGTTTCGCGGTCGCCGTTCGGCGCCTGGTCCCGATGTGCAAAGACAGGAGCAGATTGCCGCCGGGTCCGGACGCATCGCAACCGGACCTGACACTGCAAGTCCCTGCTTGCAAACAAAAACCCAAGCAGCCTTGCGCGGCCTTTCACACAGATGGCCGGTGACCGTGCAAGCCTGCTTAGCTTTTTATCGGTGTGCAGAACCTCCAAAGGTTCGCCTCGACCTATTTACGTCCACTCAGGACGTAAGCAGGTCTAGTCCTAGCCTACTCCTCCTTGGAGGTCCGATTGGTGAAGCGGGCGTTGCCCAGCCCAGTGCCGATGGTCATCACGCCCCAGTGCTCCACGTCCCGCATGAACGGCGCCTCGCTCAAGCCCTGTACGACCGCGTCGTTATGCATCAGCACCACCGTCTCATGTCCGGCGATGGTGGGGATTGCCCGATGCAGAAGCTGCGGCACGTTGAAGCTTTCATGCTCCCAGTCGCCGGGCAGGTTCTGGCCGCCCTTGCAGATCGACCCATCCTCCCGGATCAAGCCCGGGCAGCCAACCCCGATGAACGGAGCCAGGCGCAAGCCCTGCTTATCAGCGCGCTTGATCGCCGACCGCAGCATGCCGGCCATCCGTCCGACCGCGTCCTCCCGATCGGGATCATCATCTGCGTGACGCCACAGCTCGGACGCCGAGACCGTGCTCCGCGACAGGTCGGGCGCCTTGCGCAGATTGAGCTCGACAATCCCAACCCGGATGTTCGAGCCGCCGATGTCCACCGCCAGGATGCCGTCATGACCCGAAAACGCCCAGGACGGCACCAGGTGGATGCACCCGATCAGGCCCGCCTCGTCCGGGTCGTGCCGGATCGGCGTCAACTGGATATCGTGCCCGGTGCCTTTCAAAATCACGGACGTCCGGCCGATGGCAAGCTCGCCGATGCGGCTATCCCGCAACCCTCCGCCGACAACGATCCGCTGGGTGCCCTGCCAGTCGTCCAGCCGCAGGAAACGGCTGATCACGGTCGCGAACTCCTGGGCAAACTCCTCGATCGCGCCGAGAAGCACCCCGGCCGCCTCCGGGTCGCCGTCCAGCAGCAGGCGGTCGAGCTTCTTCTTGCTGATGTCCTTGCTGGGCACGTCCCCAACCGGATCGTCATCAATTTGGCTCACGCGCTCCCGCATGTCGTCCAGGATGGAGCGAAACGCCCGCCCGCTCGCACGGTCGCCGATAAAGCCGGCTTCATCGCGCAGCTCGGCATTGTAGGTGTCGATGTGCACGGCGGCCAAACGCCCGGCGCCATGGCCGGCGAGGCTGGATACCAATGGTTCAGCTTGGGTCAAAAGGGTGCAACCATCTGCAAGGTGTTTCGGGGGGACTAGTCAGGTAGGCCGGTCAGTGGGCAACACTCCCTGGGCGGTCCAATGCGCCCGCGGGCTTCGCCGTATAGGATGACGAAGATTCGTGGGCCAAACCGGCGGGTTCCGCGATGTTGGATGGGAGCCCGGCTGGTCGCGGGTCCGGCGCGGTGGGCTTCATGCATCGCCCGCCACGTCCTTCACCGGAGCCGGTCCAGCCATCATCCGGACTTGCACTGGCGTTGGCCGCATGTCGCAAGCTTCCAGACGCAGTTAAGTGCGGCGCGTGCCACGTCCGCGGCACGGCGCGGGAAGCAGGGCTCGGACCGCGTCAGGATGTCCGGCAAACCAGCGATGCAAGGCGGCCTGGCGCCATGGAGCAGCTCTCCCCTGCGCGGCCCCGGTATCGGCGCCATTACCAGCAGCGCGTCAAGCAGCGTGGGAAAACGCATCGTCAAGCCCACGCAATCGATCAACTGGACTGCCGCGTCCAGGGCCTGGATCGCAAAGGCAGGCAACTGCTGCCCCGGCAGGTGGACCAGGATCAGCTCCCCGCCATGATCCCCATCCATGGCCACGGACACCCGGTATCCCCCTGGCCGTGCCAGGCTGGCCCAGCGCAGCGCAAGCTCGTGGTCCCCAATGGGAAAGGCACAGGCCTCGCGGCACGCCGCGCCGTAGCGCAGCGCCTTGCGGTAGCCGTCATGGGCATTGGGCTGCGTTATGGACAAGGGCTGCGTCACCAAAAGGCCAGGCCGGATCCGTGCAGTAGGACACCTCGGCCCCATACCCGTCCAGGGCGCAGCGGACCGGCTGCGGCCAACACCGCCGGCCGGGTTCGCTCGGCCGGTTTCCTCTGCCGCGCTGTCATCAGGCGTCTTGGATCAAGGCCCGGCATCCCGTCACAGTCCCATGTGATAGTCGGAAGCATGCCCTCTCCGCGGGTGGCAGGCAAAGCTTCCGCCATGCCGGAGCCAGTATTCGGGTTGTCGCTTCGGAGCAGCGTTGCTGCCGGCACATCAGCGAGGTGGTCGTTAAGGGACAAGGGCAGCTCCTGATGCGGACAGGGTCTTACGGCGTTGCTGGCCCGGCATGCGGGCAAGCCATGGCGCAGTGCGGCGCCAAGGGGAACCAGACGCGGCAGCGTGCCTGCCCACCGCCCTGATCCCACGAAAAGTTAAGGAAGCGCGAGTAAGCGTTCGATGTGCGGAGAAGCTTCGCGGCATAAACCCGTCATATACTCAAGCCGTGAAAACAGGGCCGCCCCCTGTGGCGCTGACCATCGTGGCGGTGACCGCAACGCCTCGCCGCGGTTCAGATTGCGCCGCAGGCACGCAAGACAGGTCAGCCCGGCCTCCCGAAAAGCACACAATCTCGATGCGTGTTGGAACGGACGCACTCGGCCCCATTCTCCTGAGATGTCAACCAGTCCCAGACAGGCCCGATCAACTGTTGAAGTTGGCACGGGATCAGCCTGCTCCCAGCCGTCCTAGCGTGATGATCCAATCCCTCGCCGTCATTCTCGCGCTGATCCTGCTGGCCGTCACCCTGCAAGACGCCTTCGAGGTCATGCTGCTGCCGCGCCGGATCAACCGGCGGTTCCGGTTCATGCGGGTGTACTTCAGAGCATGCTGGGCGGTATGGGGCGCCCTTGCCCGGCATATCAAGAATCCCCCGCGGCAGGAGCATGTGCTGAGCCTGTTCGGCCCCCTATCCATGCTGCTGCTGTTCGCGCTCTGGGCCGGCACGCTGATCGGCGGCTTCGGCCTGCTGGAATGGGCGCTGCAGGGTTCCAACGCCTCCCCGCTGATGGAACAGGCCTACATGAGCGGCGTGACCTTCTTCACCTTGGGCTATGGCGACGTGGTCCCGCACACCGGCGCCGCCCGGCTCATGGCGGTGCTGGAGGCGGGGACCGGCATCGGCTTCATCGCCGTCGTGATCGGCTACCTGCCGGTGCTCTACCAGCTATTCTCCCGGCGCGAGGCGCACGTGATCCAGTTGGACGCACGCGCCGGGTCGCCGCCCACAGCCGTTGCCATGCTGTGCCGCCATGCCGACGGCGGCGGCATGGACAAGGTGGACCCGCTGCTGCGCGAATGGGAGGTGTGGGGGTCGGAGCTGCTGGAAAGCCACCTGTCCTACCCGATGCTGGCCTACTACCGGTCCCAGCACGACAACCAGAGTTGGCTGGCCGCCCTGGCGGTGATGATGGACGTTTGCGCAATGATTTTGGTGGGGATGGAGACGATCCCGCCCTTCCAGGCCCGCATGACCTTCAGCATGACCCGGCAGGTCCTGGTCGAGATGGCGGGATCCTTCCTGATCGAGCCTAGCCGCTACGACAACAAGGACCGGCTGCCGCTCGAAGTCTGGCACCGCATAATGGTGGAGTTCGCTGAGGCGGGCGTCGCTTGGACCGACAACCCCAGCACCCGTGACACCCTGGCCGCATTGCGCGCGACCTACGAGCCGCTGTTGGACGGCTTGTCCCGCCGGCTGCTGCTGCCCCTGCCGGGCTGGATGCCCGAAGACAGGGTGGTGGATCATTGGGCGCGGGGCCATCGCGGCCTGATCGCGTCCCGGCTGATAGAGGGGCTGACCGACCGGTCCGACCCCAAGCTGGTCCCGGCGGGACGGAGTGGGCCACTGTGGCGGCGGCTGCGGCAGAGCCTGCGAGAGGACTGACCCGCTCGGCACGGCATAACTTGGGGTCTTCGAGTGCCGTACCTGGGCGGCCTCTACCGTCACGGACGGGATCACACCATCGATCCGCAGGACCGCTTGTCACCCCACCTCAACCAGTCCAATGTCGCTCGCCATGAATGACAGCGTAGTCCGCGGTACCGTCGTAACCCCGGCGGCAACCCTCCGGGATGGCTGGGTCGCCATCGCCAACGAGCGGATCACGGCGGTCGGCACGGGCCAGGCGCCCCCGGCGTCCACAGTACTGGACTACGGCGAGAACCTGGTGCTCCCCGGCCTGGTGGACGGCCACATGCACACCAGCTCCGCCATCGGCTGGCCCGGCATCGAGGGCGCCACCCGCTCGGCCGCCGCCGGAGGCATCACGACCTGCGTGGACATGCCCTACGACGTGCCGCAGGCAGTGACCGACGCCGCCGTGCTGACCGACAAGATCGGCTGGGTGAACCGGACCGCCCACGTGGACGTCGCGCTATACGGCACCATCGCCAAGCAGGGCGGCGTCGGCGCCATCGAGGGCCTCGCCGCAGCCGGCGCCTGCTCGTTCAAGCTTTCGACCTATGAATACGACCCCGTCCGCTTCCCGCGCATCGACCACCCCACCATGGTCGAGGCATTCGGCGCCATCGCGCGGACCTGCGTGCCGGTATCGGTCCACAACGAGGACCAGGAACTGGTCGAGCGGTTGACAGCCGAGGCCCGCGCCGCCGGCCAAACCAGCGCGATCATGCACTGCCGCACCCGCCCGCCCTTGGCCGAGACCCTGGCCGACAACGCGATCTTCGAGATCGGGCTGCAGACCGGCGCGCACGTCCACATCGCGCATTCCTCTGTCGCCCGCGGCTTCGAGATCGCCGCGGCGTTCCGCGCCATGGGCGGCCAAGCCACGGGAGAAACCTGCATCCAATACCTGTGCATGACGGAGGACGACCTCGTCCGCCTGGGCGGCCGCGGCAAGTGCAACCCGCCCGTCCGCACGTCAGCGGAGCTGGAACGGATGTGGGCGGCCCTGGCCGCGGATCAGGTCGCCTACATCTCCACCGACCACGCGCCCTGGCCTGCCGACCGCAAGGGCTTTGCCGACATTTTTGCTTGTGGCGCCGGGCTGGTGGGTTTGCAGAGCTTCGCGCCGTTGATGTATACCCTGCTGGATGAGCGCGGCCTGCCGCCCAGCGTCATGGCGACATATTGCGCCGAGCGCCCGGCGCTGCACCACGGGCTCCATGGGCGCAAGGGGACGATCGCTCCGGGCAAAGACGCAGACCTGCTGGTCCTTGAACCCGGGCGTTTCACCTTCGACGAAGCACAGATCCAGGACCGCCCGGAACTGCGCTGGTCGCCCTACCACGGCCGCCCGATGCGCGCCCGGGTTGCGGCCACCCTGTTGCGCGGCCAGGTGGTGTGGGATGGCCAAGCCGTGCTGGCCAAACCCGGCGACGGCCGCTTCATCCCCCGTGGGACCGCCTAGCATGGCGCGGACCATCACCGTCGCCGCGGCCCAGCTCGGTCCCATCCAGCGGGCCGAGCCCCGTTCCGCCGCAGTCGGGCGCATGGTGCGCCTGATGGAGCGCGCCCACGCCCGCGGCGTCCAGGTCGTGGTGTTCCCCGAACTGGCGCTGACGACGTTCTTCCCCAGGCATTACCTGGCGGACCGCGCCGAGGCGGACCCCTGGTTCGAGACCGCGATGCCCTCGGCCGAGACGGCGCCGTTGTTCGAGGCGGCGCGGCGCCACGGCATCGCCTTCCACCTGGGCTACGCCGAGCGCACGCCGGAGGGCCGCCACTTCAACACCGCCATCCTGGTCAACCCGGCCGGCGAGATCATGCTGAAGTATCGCAAGGTCCACCTGCCCGGCCATGCCGAGCACGACCCCACGCGCCAGGTGCAGCACCTGGAGAAGCGCTACTTCGAGGTCGGCAACCTAGGCTTTCCCGTGGTCCGCGCCCCCTTGGGCGGGATACCGGTGAACGCCGGGCTGATGATCTGCAACGACCGCCGCTGGCCGGAGGCATGGCGCGTGCTCGGCCTGCAATCGGTCGAGCTGGTCATGCTGGGCTACAACACGCCAAGCCTCAACCAGAGCGCACGCGGCTTCGAGGCGCCGCATCTCCGGGTGTTCCACAGCCACCTGACGGTCCAGGCCGGCGCGTATCAGAACGCCACCTATGCCGTAGCGACGGCCAAGGCGGGAGTTGAGGACGGCTGCGAGCTGTTCGGCCACTCGATCATCGTGAACCCGCAGGGCGAAATCCTGGCGCAGGCCACCAGTTGGGACGACGAGCTAATAACGGCGGATTGCGACCTGGACCGCTGCACCCTGGGCCGCACGACCATCTTCGCCTTCGACCAGCACCGCCGCCCCGAGGCCTATGGCCGCATCACCGGGCAGGCTGGCGCGGCAACGCCACCAGAGTGGCCCGGCGATACGGGGCGGTGACAAGCAGGGCGGTGACAAGCGAGGCGGTGACAAGAACACACGGGTTGGGCATCGTTCTTGCAGGTCCCGCGTCCGCCAGCCAACCCAGCAGGAGCCGACACCCCATGCAGGCACTCCGCCGCGCCGCCCTCGTCCTGTCCTTCTGGGCCGGACTGGCCCATGCCCAGGACGCCCAAGCCCAAGATGCCGCTGTCCAAGCTGGGCCGCCGCTGCACACGGCCGTTGACGGCACCTTCGCGCCGTTTGCCTTCCCCAGCCTATCCGGCGGCGTCCAGGGCTTCAGCGTTGACCTGTTCACCGAGGTCGCGCGCCGGCTGCACCGCCCCATCACCTTCGACAGCACAAGCTATTCCGGCCTGATCCCGGCGCTGGATGCCGGGCGCTACGACTTCCTGGCAGCGCCCACCACCGTCACCAAGGAGCGTGCCGAAAACCTGCTGTTCGCCGACGGCTACATGTGGACCGCCTTCCAGTTCGGCATCAAGAAAGGCACGGCGCCCATCACCTCCTTGCAGGACCTGCGCGGCAAGGTCATCACCGTGAACAAGGGCAGTGCCTACGACGCCTGGGCCACGGCCAACGCCGCGACCTACGGCTTCGTCAGTCAAGCCTACGATTCGCAATCCGACGCAGTGCAGGCGGTGCTGGCCGGACGGGCGGCGGCGAACCTGGGTGGCAACGCCGTCATCCGCTACGCCGCGACCAAGCTGCCGCAGTTCCAGCCGGATTTCGTCATCAGGGAAACCCGGGCGCAATGGGCCGCGCCGTTCCGCAAGGACGAGGCCGCCCTGCGCAACCAGGTCCAGGACGCGATGTCCTGCATGAAGCGGGACGGCAGCCTGGCAAAGCTGAGCGAGAAGTGGTTCGGCATCCCCCCAGCCGCCGACGACCTGGAGCGTGTGGTGGACCCCGGCTACGGCGTACCAGGAATGCCTGGCTACGACCCGGCGCCGCACGAGCTGAACTGCACCTAGCCCCGCATGATCGCGGCCCACGGCATCCACAAGCACTTCGGGCCGCTGCACGTACTGCGCGGCGTCGATCTGCAGGTGGCAGCGGGGGAGATGGTGTTCATCATCGGCCCCTCCGGCTCCGGCAAGTCAACGCTGCTGCGCTGCCTGAACCGCCTGGAAACCCCCGACAGCGGCGCCATCACGGTGGACGGCACCGACCTGATGGACCGACGCACCGACCTGAACCGGTTGCGGCGGCGCATCGGCATGGTGTTCCAGTCGTTCAACCTGTATCCGCACATGACGGCGCTGGGCAACGTGACCCTGGCGCTGCGAAAGGTGGCCGGCATGGGCCGGGCGCAGGCCGACGCGGCTGGACGCGCGGCCCTGGCCCAGGTGGGCTTGGCGGACCGCGGGGACCACAGGCCGGCGCAGCTTTCCGGCGGTCAGCAGCAGCGCGTCGCCATCGCCCGGTCCCTGGCGCTCGAACCCCGGGTGATGCTGTTCGACGAACCTACCAGCGCGCTCGACCCCGAGCTGGTCGGCGAGGTCCTAGGCGTGATGCGCGGCCTGCGGGAGGCCGGGATGACCATGGTGGTGGTCAGCCACGAGATGGGCTTCGCCCGTGCCGCCGCCGACCGGGTAGTTTTCATGGTGGATGGCGCCGTGCTCGAAGCCGGCCCACCAGCGCAGGTGTTCACGGCACCGGCGCATGAGCGCACCCGAGCCTTCATCAGCCGGATCGGTGGGCACTGACCCGCTGGCATGACAGGTTTCGCCGACACCTTCCTGAATGTGCCGGTCATCGTGCGCAGCCTGCCCGCCGTCGCGAGCGGCTTTGTGCTGACGGTGGAGCTTGCCGTGCTGGTCGTGGCGACGGGGCTTGCGGCTGGCCTGCTGCTGGCTGTCGTTCGCACCTTCGGCATCCGCCCGCTGAACTGGATGATCATCTTCGTGGTGGACCTGTTCCGCGCCCTGCCCCCGTTGGTGATCATCCTGCTGATCTACTTCGGGGCGCCTGCCTTCGACGCCACGCCATCGGGTTTCCTGTGCACCTGGATCAGCCTGTCCCTGGTGCTGATGGCATTTGCCGAGGAAATCTACTGGGCCGGGATAACCGCGGTTCCGCGCGGCCAGTGGGAAGCGGCGCGGTCCACCGGGTTGGGCTTCACCGCGGCGCTGCGTCACGTCGTGCTGCCGCAGGCGCTGCGCATCACGGTACCGCCATTGACCAACCGTACCATCGCCATCACCAAGGGCACGGCGCTCGGCTCCGTGGTTGCCGTCAGCGAGATCCTGTCGCAGGCGTCCTCCGCCATGTCGTTCAGCGGCAACCCATCGCCGTTGCTGCTGGGTGCCGCGGCATACCTGGTGCTGTTCCTGCCTATGGTGGCGGCCGGCCGCTGGGTGGAACGGCGCTGGCGGCAGCACCCGGCCAGATGACCACCGGCCCAATGATCGCCCTCCTGTGATAGCCGATACGTTCTTCAACCTGGACATCCTGGTCGCTGCCTGGCCGATCCTATGGCGCGGGCTGCTGGTCACCGTGGGGCTGTCGGTTGTCGTGGTGCCGCTGGGCTTTGCCGGTGGGCTGGCGCTGGCGCTGCTGTCAACGGTGCGCAGCCGATGGGTCCAGGCGCTGGTGGTCGCGTGGGTGGACTTCTTCCGCGCTTTCCCGCCGCTGGTGCTGCTGATCCTGCTGTATGCCGGGCTGCCATTCGCCGGGCTGCACCTGAATGCGTTCACCTGCGTGGCAGTCGGCTTCTTCCTGAACACCGGAGCCTACTATGCCGAGGTGCTGCGCGCCGGGCTGCTGTCGGTGCCGCAAGGCTTGGCCGAGGCTGGCCGATCCACCGGGCTGACGGCCCTGCAGACCCTGCACCACGTCGTGCTGCCGCCGGCGGTGCGGAATGTGCTGCCGGACCTGCTGTCCAACACGCTGGAGGTGGTGAAGCTGACATCGCTGGCCTCGGTGGTGGCGCTGCCGGAGCTGCTGTTCCAGGCCCGGCAGGCGCAGAGCGTCACCTACAACGCAACCCCGATCATGGCCGCGGCAGCGATCTACTTCCTGCTGCTATGGCCATTCGTACGGCTGATGAGCCGGCTGGAGAATCAGGCGACCTGGCGGACGGCGGGAACCTCGTAAGCCCACCATCAGCCCAACCTTGCCCGTTTCGGGCTGGGTAAAGCACCTTCGGTTCAGGTGGAAACACCAGACACGCTCCAACCTTGTGATCCCGTGAGCGTTTGCCCGGCCCAACTGGAGCCGTTTGGGCCGGACACGCTCTAGCACGCGGCTTCGGTGAGGGTGCTGAGGAGCGCGCAGGGTTATTGCCCCGTCCTGGGCCTACGGCGACGTTGAAACATCCTGCGCGGTGTGATCCCCCAACTTGGGAAACTGTCCAACGCCCGGGCGAGTTGAACGCCCGGCCGCATGCGGAGCGGCCCGGATGCGGGGCCGCAGGGCTCCAAAGGCCATAATGCATAGCCTGGAGAAAGTCTCGTGCTGGTTGACCACTGGATTGACGTTCACGCCCACTTCTACCCGCCAGAGTCGGACGAAGTGCGTAGGGACCGCTTGGATCAGATGCGCGAGGCATGCTGGTGCACCGTCGATCCGCCGACATGGAGCGCCGATCAGACGCTCGCCTACATGGACCGGACCGGCATCCAGATGCAGATGCTGAGCAACATCCCAAAGACGCTGGATCGCCTGCGCATGTCCAACGACCATGGCGCCTGGCTGATGCGTCAGCATCCATCGCGGTTCGGTTTCCTGGCCGCGCTGCCGACCGATGATCCCGCCGCGGCCCTGGCGGAGATCGCACGCGCCGCCGATACCCTCCAGCCCGACGGTTTTGCGGTCACCTGCCGCTACAACGGCACTTACCTCAGCGACCCGCAGCTCGACCCGGTCTGGGCTGAGCTCGACCGCCGGCGCGCCGTCGTATTCTGCCACCCCGACGCCTATGCGCCGGGCTCGATGGGTCGTCCGTCCGCGTTGATCGAGGTTGCCTTCGAGACCGCGCGGACGTTCGTTGACATGCTCTACCAGGGCACGTTCCGGAAGTTCCCGAACGTTCGTTTCGTGGTCGCCCACTGCGGCGGCGCCCTGCCGGCGCTCTCGGGCCGGCTGCTGATCCTCGGTCACGAGAACTGGATAGCCAATCCCAACCACGTCACCCCGGTCGAGATGCGCGCACACCTCCGCCGGCTTTTCCTTGACACCGCCGCGACATCGCCGACCACCCTCGGAGCGGCGTTGCAGATGACCACTTCCCGGCAGATCGTTTACGGCTCGGACTGCGGCGTGCCCTGCACCACGGACGCCACGATGGATGCGAACATCGAGGCACTGCTGGCCTTCGAGGGCCTGACGCCGGACCAGATCCAGGCGATCGGCCGCAACGCGCTCACGCTGTTCCCAAATGCCGCCGCACGGATCGAAGCCGCTGTCGTCCAGGGTCAATGACCTGGAACGCCGTGCGGTCGTCAGCCCGATGCTCGCGCGAGCAGTCGTCGCAATCCCCGTGGATCACGACGGAACAGCACTCCGGGCTCGAATGCATCAGCCGACACAAGGCAGGCCCGGACCGACGCAGCGATCAACCGGTGTTATACCAACGGCGCTCCGCTTTGACCGTTCTTGCCGGCACGTTTCAGAGCGTGGTGTGAGCGCAGAAACGGTCAAAGCGGAAGGCCGTTGGTATCAGTAGGTGATCGGCGACGGGCAGAGCCAGCCCTGAAACAGCCCGACAAGACATCCGTGGAACCGGTGGCCCTCCTCGTAATAACCCGGACCGTGCTGCCGGACCCGGCGTGGCGGCAGGCAGCACTATCATGTAAATATGCCAGCCAAGCCGCAGGTAACCTGATCCGCCCCATGACCGTCCTTCGCAAACACCCGTCCGAAGCCGATCTCTGGCACCGCTACACAAACTTGCCTGCCAGCTCCAAGCAGGTTCTGCGGCTGAAAAGCCTGGTATTCCTGCCCACGAACAAGACCGTGTTCCTGGACTGCCTGACGAAGTCCGGGCTGCGCGCACCCGACGGCAAGGCATGGGCGTCCCGTTCCCTCAATGTTATCTTGGAGGAACTGCTGGACCAGGGCCTGCTGACCGAGGACCTGTCCTGCCCTCCAGCGCTGCTGCACCCCGTGGCGATAGATGCCGCCGCTTCGACCGAGGGCGAGGCGCTGGTTGCCGCGGTCCTCCGGGCATTCCCAGCCCGGCGCAACATGTCCTACTACTCGTTTGGCGAGCAGCTCGACTGCGACGCGGTGCGACGTCTGATCCGCCTGGCGATCTACGCGAACGATGCAGCCGGGTTCAGCACGAACTTGGACCTCCATCACAAGAAATGCGACGCATCGCGTGCGACCGACCTGTTGGGCCGGTCGTTTGCCACGGTGCCGCTCGCCCTCGGCTGGCTGGCCAGCCGGCACCCGGTGATCCAGCTCGCCCTGTTGGACGTCAAGCTATCTGCCTTCCTGCACTCCGGCGTGCCCGGCCCCGATTTGCCGCCGCTGCTCGACCATTACCGGGCACAGCAGGACAAGGAGGACTTTGCCGCCGGCCGGCCGGCGCTGCTGCTGCTCGACCTGCTCGCCGGCAAGCTGGATGACGTGCAACGCGGGATCGCAGCGGTCGAGGACCCCGTCGGAACCATCCGGCAAGCGTTTGAGGGAACGGTCGCATTCCTCCACGGCCGCAACGACGCGGCGCTGCAGCATTACCGGGACGCCCTGAAGCTGCACCGGAAGCACGTCGGCAAGCGCAAGGTGTTCCTGGACGGGGTGCACGGCCTATTCTTCTTGATGGCCCTGCTGCGCGCCAACGATGCGGCGTTGCAGGCGGAGGCGCAGGCCGGGCTTGATGCGGAGTTGTCCAGCCCGTCCGCCTATGCCGGCGGGTTCCGGGCGTTGCAGGCGCTGCTGTGGCTGGCCCAGGGGCTTGAGCCGAAGGCACGGGAGATGTTGGGGCAGTTGCGCGCGGCGATGCCGGCCGAGCCGCTGTCGGCCGCCTGCGTGGTGCTGGCGGAGCACGCCGTGGACGCCCGCCTCACGCACGTGCACCAAGCCGACCTCGATGCCCGCTTCAAGCGGCTGCAAGTCCCGCTGCCGCTGGTCGCCCGCATCTACGCCGAAATCCTGGCCAGCGTGGCAACGTCGCCTGGGCCGTACACGGCCTACCTGTCCGAGGCTGGCCAGGGGGTGGAGATCGCGTTCACCCAGATCATCCAGGTGCGCCAGCCCTGGGAGCGCGCGCTGGAAAGCCTGGACGCCTTTCTCGGCGCAGGCACATCGAAGGCCGCATCAGGGCCAGCGCCGCAGAAGGCCAAGCGCCTGGCCTGGTTCCTGGACCCGAACACGCAGGAGGTCGAGGTGGCCGAGCAGTCGGCCAAGGGCCGGGACGGCTGGACCGACGGCCGCCCGGTCGCGATGAAGCGGCTGCATGAGCGGGACCCCCGGCTCGACTACCTGACGGAGCAGGACCGCACGGCGCTGCGCTCGATCCGCAAGGAAACAACGGGATGGTATGGGGACGAGAGCTACTACTTCGACACGCTACGTACCATCCCGGCCCTGGTCGGTCACCCCGCGGTGTTCGACGCCCGCCACCGCTCGCGCCCGATCGAGCTGGTGCGCTACCCCTTGGAGCTGGTCGTCACCGAACGGCGTGGCGGCTATCACGTCGCGCTGTCGCATACCGCCACGGCGCCGACGGTGTTCCTGGAAGCCGAGACGCCGACGCGCTACCGCGTCGTCGAGTTCCCGGAACGGATGCTGACGGTGCAGGACATCCTGGGCCAGCGCGGGCTGACCGTGCCGAACAGCGCGCGGGACCAGTTGGTCGCCCTGGTGCGCCGGGACAACCCGGCGCTGCCGGTCCGCGACGAGATCGGGGCGACCGAGCAAACGGCGTTGCCGGGGCAGCCCGCGCCGGTGGTGCAGCTGATACGGCACGAAGGCGGGCTGCGCCTCACCCTGGTCGTGCGGCCGTTCGGCGCCGAGGGGCCAGCCTACGTTGCCGGGCTAGGCGGCCGGTCGGTGCTGGCAAGCGTCGAGGGCCAGCAGCTCCGGGCCAACCGCGACCTCCCGCGCGAGCTGGCCGAGCGGGCCGCCTTGATCGAAGCCTGCCCAACGCTCCGCGACCGCGCCGGTGCAAACGCGCAGGAGACGGAGATCGCCGACCTTGAAGGTTGCCTCGACCTGCTGCTGGAGCTGCAGGCCTACGCCGGCCCGGTCTCGGTTGAGTGGCCGGAAGGGCAGACGCTGCGGGTTGCCCCGCTCACGCCCGATAAGCTGCGGCTGCGGGTCCACCAGGACCGCGACTGGTTCAGCGTGGACGGCACCGTCGAGGTCGATGAGGACCAGGTGCTCGACATGCGTTTCCTGCTGGATCGGCTTGGCCGTGCCCAGGGTCGCTTCGTGCCGTTGGACGATGGCCGCTTCGTCGCCCTGACCCGGCAGATGCAGGCCCAACTGGGCCGCCTCGCCGCGGTGTCGGAGCCGCACCGGGCCGGGCGCCGCGTCCATGGGCTGGGCGCCCCCGCGCTCGACGCGGTGCTGGAGGAGGCCGGCGAGGTCAAGGCGGACGCGGCCTGGACCCGGCACATGGCGCGCATCCGCGCCGCCGAGGGCTGGACGCCAAAGCTGCCGCCCACGTTGCAGGCGGAGCTGCGCGACTACCAGGTGGAGGGCTTCACCTGGATGTCGCGGCTGGCGCGTTGGGGGGCGGGCGCCTGCCTGGCCGACGACATGGGCCTAGGCAAGACGGTGCAGGCCATCGCGGTGTTGCTGGACCATGCGGAGGCAGGACCCAGCCTTGTGGTGGCGCCAACCTCCGTGTGCCCGAACTGGCAGGCAGAGATTGCGCGCTTCGCCCCGACGCTCACGACCCACCGGCTGTCCGCGGCCGGTGACCGTGCGGCGCTGGTCGCCGGCCTGGGACCTCGCGACGTCCTGGTGTGCAGCTATGGCCTGCTGCACGGAAACGCGGAGCTGCTGGGCGGGCGACCCTGGCAGGTTGCGGTGCTGGACGAAGCGCAGGCGATCAAGAACGCCGACAGCAAGCGGGCGCAGGCCAGCCTGGCGTTGCAGGCCGGCTTCCGCCTGGCGCTGAGCGGCACCCCCGTGGAGAACGACCTCGACGAGCTGTGGAGCCTGTTCAACTTCGTGAACCCGGGCCTGCTCGGCTCGCGTGAGGGGTTCGGCAAGCGCTTCGCCACGCCCATTGAGCGGGACCGCGACGCCCAGGCGCGTCAGGCGCTGCGCTCGCTGATCCGGCCCTTCCTGCTGCGCCGGACCAAGACAGCCGTGCTGAGCGAGTTGCCGCCGCGCACCGAGCAGACCATGCAGGTCGAGATGGGCGACGCGGAACGCGCCTTCTACGAGGCCATGCGGCAGCGGGCGCTGGAGAACATCGCGGCACTCGACGCGCCCCAGGGCAAGCGCAAGATACACATCCTCGCCGAGATCACCCGGTTGCGCCGGGCCTGCTGCAACCCCGCCCTGATCGACCCTGCGGCCGGCCTGCCGAGCGGCAAGCTGGATGCCTTCCTCGACCTGGTGGACGACCTGCTGCGCAACCGGCACCGTGCACTGGTGTTCAGCCAGTTCGTCGGCCACTTCGGGCTGATGCGCGCGGCGCTGGACGCCCGCGGCATCCGGTATGAGTACCTGGACGGCAGCACCCCATCGGCGGAGCGCGAGCGCCGGGTCGCGGCCTTCCAGGCAGGCGGGGCGGAGCTGTTCCTCATCAGCCTGCGCGCCGGCGGCACCGGGCTGAACCTGACCGCGGCGGACTACGTGATCCACCTCGACCCGTGGTGGAACCCGGCGGTCGAGGACCAGGCCTCGGACCGGGCGCACCGCATCGGCCAAGAGCGTCCGGTGACGATCTACCGCCTGATCATGCAGGACAGCATCGAGGAGCGGATCGTGCGCCTGCATCGCGACAAGCGCGACCTGGCCTCCGACCTGCTGGAAGGGGCGGAAACCAGCGCGCGGCTGAGCGAGGAGGAGCTGCTCGACCTGATCCGCGCGTGAGCGCGGGGCATCAGTGGTTTGGGTTGTCATCCCGTAATGGCGCAGCCGTTCGGGAAACTGCGATGCTGGTTCTTCCAATGCAGCACGCCATTTTCCAGCGAACACGCCGCCATCGTCACCCATCCCAAGCCTGCTTCCGCATGATCCATGCCGTCGTGAACTCGACGAAGACCCGATCCGCGCAAAGGCAACCCCATTCCTGAACCGAGAATACGGAAGGGACCGGTTCCTGACGTCGCTCGGCAAGGGTTGGTTGCCGCCGTCATGCCATCCAAGCTGCCACGGTCCAACGAGAGCCCGCCAACCTGTTAAGGCTCCTTGAGATCCAGGTACGCAGCCCGGCGCCGGCCATCTCCCGCCGGCCTCACGGCCAAGAGGCCAGCCGGTCATGAGTAGTTTCCGAACCCTCCCAGACGCTGGCCTTTGCTGTATCCACAGTCGATGGGACGGGCCTGGATAGGTCCGGCGGCGACGCGCGTGGGAGAGTCTGGAATGAGCAACAGCCAGAACGACGACCAAGCCGGGACGTCCATCGCCCAAAGCCAGCAAGCCTACGCGCTCGGCCGCATCGAGGACCTGCAATCCCTGAAAGCCTGGGAGCATGGCCTTGTCCCCCTGGTCGGCGCAGCGGTGCGGGTCCGCCAAATCCGCCGCGTTCTTGCCGCGCCGCCCCAGGCCAGCTCGCAGTCACAGTAGGCCATGCCATGCCCGTTCACCCCGCCGCAGAGCGGGCCGCGTTCGAGGCGCGGTTCACCGCCCGGCGAATCGCAAAGGATTCTATGGCGATCTACCAGGACCCCGCAGCCCGGCAGGTTGTACCGCGCGCCCTTCTCGCGAACGCCGCGGAATGAGCGGCGCGCATTGACCCGGCATTGGGTTTCCTGCCCATGACCCAGCTTGGGACCATGCCAGGCGAGTTCCACATCCCTGCCGCCGCGTCGCTGCACTCCCACCGCACCCGCACGCTGAAAAGCGGCGACGCGTTCGGGGTGTTCGACACGGACGGCGACGTGCCCGGCATCCTCGGCAGCACGGACGGGCTGTATTTCCGCGACACCCGCCACCCGTCCAAGCTCGTGCTGCTCATCGGCAGCCGGCGGCCGGTGCTGCTCAGCTCCACCTTGCGCGACGACAATGCCGAGTTGACCTGCGATCTCGCCAACCCAGACCTTTACCTGGACGGCCATGGAAACGGACCGCTTGTCATTGAGCAGGACATGCTGCACCTGCGGCGCTCCCGCTTCCTATGGCAGGCCGCCCTATATGAGCGCCTGTCGGTGCACTGCTTCGCCCAGCACGCGGTGCAGGTTAGGATCGAGCTGCACTTCGCCGCAGACTTCGCCGACCTGTTCGAGGCCCGTGGCCTGACGCGCCCCAGCCACGGCCCGCACCTCCCGCCGGAGTGCAGCGGGGACAGCGTGACCCTGGCCTATGACGGCCTGGACGGGCACTGCCGCACCACCCGACTTCGGTTCAGCCCCGTGCCGGCGTCGCTCAGCGGCCACCGCGCCGTGTTCGAATGCACCATCGCGCCCGGCGAAACCCAGCTCGTGTTCATCGAGGCCACCTGCAATGCCGCCTCAGCCACCGAGCCGCCCCCCCGCGCCTTCAAGCGGGCGCTCTATGAATCCCGCCGCCGCCTGCGCCGGGAAAGTGCCCGCGCCGCGGCGGTCGTGACCTCCAATGAGGTGTTCAACGAGGCCATGCGCCGCTCGGTCGGCGACCTTTATATGCTCGTTACCGACAAGGACACCGGCCCCTATCCCTATGCCGGCGTGCCCTGGTTCTGTGCCGCCTTCGGGCGGGACGCGCTGGTGACGGCGCTGCAAACCCTGTGGATCGACCCTTCCATCACCTGCGGCGTACTGGCCTACCTGGCCAAGAACCAGGCGACCGCTACCGATCCGGCTGCCGACGCCGAACCCGGCAAGATCCTGCACGAGGTACGCCACGGCGAGATGGCGGAACTGGGCGAGGTGCCGTTCCGCCGCTATTACGGCAGCGTGGACAGCACGCCGCTGTTCATCATGCTGGCCGGCGCCTACCTCGACCGTACTGGCGACCTGGCGACGGTCGCCGGACTTTGACCCAACATCCTGGCCGCGCTGGCGTGGCTTGATGGGCCGGGCGACCGCGACGGCGACGGCTTCGTCGAGTATCACCGGCAGACGCCGGAGGGCCTGGCCAACCAGGGCTGGAAAGACAGCCACGACTCCATCTTCCATGCCGATGGTGCCCTGGCGACGGGCGCCATCGCGCTCGCGGAGGTGCAGGGTTATGCCTATGCCGCGCGCCGGGCAGCAGCCGGCATCGCCCGCAAAATGGGCCATGCAGCGGAGGCAGACGCCCTGGATGCCTGCGCTGCCGCCCTGCAGGTGGCGTTCGAGGCGGCATTCTGGTGCGAGGACATCGGCACCTATGCCATTGCCCTGGATGGCGCGAAGCGGCCCTGCCGGGTGCGCGCGTCCAACGCCGGGCACCTGTTGCTGACCGGCATCGCCGCGCCGGAGCATGGCCTGCTGGTTGCGGCGCAACTGCTGTCCCGGCCTTTCTTAAGCGGCTGGGGCGTGCGGACGCTGGCGGCAGGCGAGCCGCGCTACAATCCCATGAGCTACCACAACGGCTCCGTTTGGCCGCACGACAACGCGCTGATCACGCTGGGCCTGGCGCGCTACGGCTGCCGGGAAGAGGCCGCACGGCTGTTCGGCGCCATGTTCGACGCCTGCCAGGCCACCGAGCTGCGGCGCCTGCCGGAGCTGTTCTGCGGCTTCCCCCGCCGCCGGGCGCAGGCGCCGGTGGACTACCCGGTCGCGTGTTCCCCGCAGGCCTGGTCCGCGACGGCGCTGCTGGCGATGCTGCAGGCCTGCCTGGGTCTAAGCTTCGACCCGGGCAGCCGAACGGTGCGCTTCACCCGGCCGATCCTGCCCGCGTGCCTGGACGAGGTGTCCCTGCTGAACCTGGAGGTCGGGGGTGCCCACATCAGCGTCAGGCTGCGCCGGGCCGGCAACGAGGTGGCGATGAACGTGACCAGCCGCACCGGAGGCATCCAAGCCGTGCTGGTGAGCTGACAGCGTCGGGTATGCACTCACCTGGCGCCAGCGCTCTCATCAGGCCGTATCGTCCGTGGCCAAGCCAGTTCTCGGTGGAAGCAAAGCCTTCTAGGCAACCGTCATGCCGCAGCGAACGTTGCCGCAAGCCAGATGAAGCCGGGTCGGAACAACATACAATCGCTGCTTGGGTTCACACAGCGTT
Organism: uncultured Acetobacteraceae bacterium; assembly: GCA_964245505.1. Taxonomy (GTDB): domain Bacteria; phylum Pseudomonadota; class Alphaproteobacteria; order Acetobacterales; family Acetobacteraceae; genus DASWOJ01. Next base: position 42,637 of record CAXTOB010000002.1, read on the forward strand.
TACCAACAGGCACACTCGACTCGGTGCTGCGGGCTGGCCGGCGCTACTGCCCTCGGCTGGCGGAGGTCCCTTGCGAACGGGTAAGAAGTGAACGCCACGGTCCCGCGGAAAGGTATATCCGGGAGCAGGTCGGCGCCTGCCCCCACAACTGCCAACAGCAAGTCGTCAGTCCGTCGGCCCTATTGGGGCAGTTACCAGACAAGGCAGGTTCGGGAAAGCAGGACTGTGGTGTTGAGCCGTGAGCCAGAGGACCTGCCTTCCTCGCGCGAGCCAACGCCGCCGGGCGGGGGTCAATCGGAGGTATGAAGACGACGATGCGGACGTTGATGCGCCTCACCTTCGATGACCAGGCGCAGAGCCTGCGCAGCCGGCTGATCCCGCTCTATACGCTGCTGATCTTATCCAACGTCGCTGTCTGGGTATGGGCGCTCTACATCTTCCGCCATCAGCCGGTGCTGCTCGGCACCGCGCTGCTTGCTTACAGTTTTGGCTTGCGGCATGCCGTCGATGCGGACCACATCGCCGCAATCGACAACGTCACCCGCAAGCTGATGCAGGAAGGCAAGCGACCGATTACCGTCGGTTTCTGGTTCTCGATCGGCCACTCCACCGTGGTGGTGCTTGCGGCGCTGGCCATCGCGGTGACGACGACCCAGCTCGCCGACCATTTCGTGGCATGGAAGGACATCGGCGGCATCATCGGCACATCCGTCTCGACGCTGTTCCTGTTCGCGGTCGCCGCCATGAACATCGTCATCCTGCTCAGCGTCTGGAAGACCTTCCGCCATGTGAAACGCGGCGGGGTGTTCGAGGAGCAGGACTTCGACGTTCTGCTCAACAGCCGCGGCCTGCTGGCCCGCCTGTTCCGGCCCGTGTTCCGCCTCGTCAGTCAGAGTTGGCACATGCTGCCGCTGGGCTTCCTGTTCGGCCTAGGCTTCGACACTGCCACCGAGGTCGCCCTGCTCGGCATCTCGGCCACCCAGGCCGGCGAGGGCATGTCGGTCTGGTCGATCATGGTCTTCCCGGCGCTATTTGCTGCCGGAATGTCTCTCATCGACACGACGGACGGCGTGCTTATGCTCGGCGCCTACAACTGGGCCTTCATCAAGCCGATGCGGAAGCTCTACTACAACCTGGTCATCACTACGGTGTCGGTGGTCGTGGCAGTGCTGATCGGCGGCATTGAGGGCCTGGGCCTTCTTGGCGACCAGCTCGGCCTCACTGGCTGGTTCTGGAACGGCATCGGCACGCTGAACGACAACTTCAACGGGCTGGGATTCGTGATTATCGGCGTGTTCATCTTTGCCTGGGTAGCCTCGCTTGTCATCTACCGTTACTCGCGCCTCGATGACTTCGAGGTTGCACCGACCAAGGGTTGACGAGGCAGCGGCTGACGAGGGTTGAGCCAGCATCCCACTGCGGCTCAGATGCAGCCGGATATGACGATCTACAATGGCGTGTTTCTTTCACGCCGATGCTGATCGTCGAATTCGTCCTGGAACTGGTCATTCGTTACGATTTACAATCCTCCGAAAGTCCCGGCCGCTCACAAGCGGCATCGTCGTTGCAAGCCGCCCGTGCGGCGTGGCAATCCAGGAATGCACGCCCAGGTCTTGCTGTCCTGGATCGCCGCGCCGAAGCCGGCTCCCAATGACCATGGCCAGCTAGGATCGCCAAGTCAGAACGTCCAGCGGCTGGTACAATACCAACGGCCATTCGCACTGCCCCCTGCGTTGCCGAGCCATCATGACGAGCCGCATCTGCAACGCGGCAATCATGGGCCGCCAGCACGGTCCTTGCCACCACGGATTGCCGCGTCGCTTCCGCTCCTCGCAATAACGGAAACGGTCAGAGCGAAGGGCCTTGGGTATAAGTCACGCCCCCAAGGAGATCTCCGACCCGCGTAGCCCGCTGCCAAGCTGGCGATGCTGCATCAGAAAACTCCAGGAACCGGCCAATACTTGAACCGCCGGTCCAAGCGCAAGCCACCGGCTACTCCGCGGCCAGCATGGCGGCGCCGGCTGCCTCAACCCGCATCCACACCGCAGTGTCATGGAACACCGCACCGCCCGCGGGAAGCGCCGGTTCGTCGCTGGTCAGCACGTTGATGCCGTGCTGCGCGCCGCCGAACGCCTCGGCAGGCCAGATGCTCTCCACCACCACTGTCCCCCGTGTCTGCCCCGGCACGTGGCGCGCGTGCAGCACCACCTCGCCGCGCGTGTTGCCCAGCCGCATCAGGGCGCCGTCCGCAATGCCGAACTCCACGGCGTCCTCCGGGCAGATCAACGCCTGCGGCCGGCCCTCCCGCTTCCGGGCGGTCGGCGTCTCGGTGAAGGTGGAATTCAGGAACTGCCGGGCGGGCGCGGCCACAAGGCGCATCGGCCGCTCCCTGGTCGCCCCGTCCGTCAGCGGCGCATAATCCGGTAGCGCCGGCAGCTTGCCCTCCATGTCGCCCAGCGCCCGCCAGTCCGCGCGGAAATGAAACTTGCCGTCCTTGTGCCCGAAGCCGTCCAGGAAGTGCGCCTTCTGAAACGGGAGCTGCACATCTACCCAGCGCCGGGCCGCAAGCTCGGCAGCGGACGGGTAGCCGGAGGCGCGCAGGGTCGCGTCCGCCAGCTCCAGCTCGGTCATGACGAAGGTCGGGTGCTCCAAACCGAAGCGCCCCGCCAATGCGCAGACCAGGTCGTGGTTGGACCGCGCCTCGCCGGGTGGGTCTATGACGCGCAGGCCGATCTGGATGTGGCTGTGCCCGCCGGCCTGGTAGATGTCGTCGTGCTCCAGGAAGGTCGTCGCCGGCAGCACGATGTCCGCATAGCGCGCGGTCTCGGTCATGAACTGCTCGTGCACGACGGTGAACAGGTCGTCCCGCATCAGCCCCTGCCGCACCCGGTTGCTATCGGGGCAGACGGAGGCCGGATTGCCGCTTTGCACCAGCAGGGCGTGGACCGGCCCGCCACCCATCAGCGCGTCCGGGTCGCCGGTCAGAATGCTGGCAATCCGGCTCATGTCCAGCTCGCGGATCAACAGGTCGCGCAGCGCCGTGCCCTCGATCAGCGACTTGTCCCAGGTATAGATGCCCTTGTTGTTCCACAGAGCACCCCCGCCCTCATGCCGCCACTTGCCGGTGACGGTTGGCAGGCAGGTGACGGCGTGCATGGACGCCGCCCCGTTGCGCCCGCGGGTGAAGCCGAAGCCGGCGCGGATGTAGGCGCGGGGCGTCGGGTTATACAGCGCCGCGAACGCCTCGATCTGCCCGACCGACAGGCCGGTGATGGCTGCTGCCCAGGCCGGCCCGCGGGTGCGGAGGTGGGCCTCCACCGCCGCCGGGTCGTCGGCATATTCGGCCATGTAGGCCCGGTCGGCATACCCGTCGCGGAAGGCGCAGTGCATGACGGCGCAGGCCAGCGCCGCGTCCGTGCCGGGACGGACGGCGAGGTGCAAATCGGCAGCAGCCGCCGTGCCGGTGCGGTAGGGGTCCACCACCACCAGCTTCGCGCCACGCTCCTTGCGGGCGCGGGTGACGTGCGACATGACGTTGACCTGGGTGGACACCGGGTTGGTGCCCCACAGCACGTTCAGGTCCGCCACCGCCATCTCCCGCGAGTCCGAGCCGCTGACCCGGCCGCAGCCCGCCATCCAACCGGCCGTCGCGATGGTGCTGCAGATCGTGCCCTTGCGCCCGGACCAGCGCATGGCGTGGCGCAGCCGGAAGATGCCGTCCCGGTTCACCAAGCCCATCGTGCCGGCGGAACTGTAGGGCCACACCGCCTCGGTGCCATGCCGGGCCGCAGCCTCTGTGAACCCGGCCACGATGCGGTCGAGCGCCTCATCCCAGGTAATGCGGCGGAACTGCCCGGCGCCCTTCGGCCCCGTCCGCAGCAGGGGATGCAGCAGCCGTTCGGGATGATGCACGCGCTCCGCATAGCGGGCGACCTTGTTGCAGACGACGCCGGCCGTATAGGGGTTGTCCGCCCCGCGCACCATGCCGATGGTGCGCCGGTCCAGCACCTCCACGTCCAGGGCGCAGGTGCTGGGGCAATCGTGCGGGCAAACGGAGGGGCGGGTCTCGGGCATGGATCGTGGTTCCTGTCGCTTGCTTGGATGAGACGCCTTGGTCAAACCCGACTGCCTGGATGGCTCCATCCAGGACCGGAAGCATGGCGATGATGTCGCAAGCTCAGCGTTCAGCACCAGGGTGCCGGAAGGTCAGCGATGCTGCCAGTCTAATTTTACACCATGACCAGTTGTCCACGACTTATGCATCGAGGCGTTGCACGAAGCGGGCGTGCCCAAGGATTTCGGCCTGGAGGAGTTCTTCGAGACCAAGGCGGTGATCGGCTACGCCGCCGCGTAGAGCATGTTCGGATCAAACGGCTTCGTTTGACCGCATAGATGCCCGCAAAAACAATAGCTGGAGCGAGCTTGGTGCTTCTATCTGCACCAAGCCCGCCCTAGGCAGACGGAACCATACGGCAGACTACACGTCTAACGGATAACAGGGCGGCATCGGCACGGTATTGCCCCGTCTTTGAAGCGGCGCCGCAATCCAAGCGGCGCCCGGACACAGCCGGCGCCGCCCATGCGCGCTGCAACAGTCAGGATATCCCCATGTCTCAATCAAGCTCGCCGGTCTGGTTCATCACCGGCTGCTCCACCGGCTTCGGGCGCGAGTTGGCGCGCCTGGTGCTGGACCGCCGCTGGCGCGCCGTCGTCACCGCGCGCAACCCGGCCCAGGTTGCCGACCTTGTGCAAGGCCATGAGGACAACGCGCTAGCCCTCAAGCTCGACGTGACCGACGACAGCCAGATCGAGGCGGCGGTCAAGGCGACCCAGGAGCGCTTCGGTCAGATCGACGTGCTGGTGAACAACGCCGGCTACGGCTACCTGGCCGCCGTCGAGGAGGGCGAGGACCAGGAGATCCGGGCCATGTTCGAAGCCAACTTCTTTGGCCTGGCCACGATGACCCGCGCCGTGCTTCCCGGCATGCGTGCCCGGCGGAGCGGCTGCATCGTCAACATCTCGTCCATCGGTGGCCTCGCGAGCTTCCCCGCGACCGGCTACTATCACGCCACCAAGTACGCGGTCGAAGGCCTGTCCGAGTCGCTGGCGCTGGAAGTCGCTCCGCTCGGCATCAAGGTCGTCATCGTCGAGCCGGGGCCGTTCCGCACCAACTGGGCGGGTCCGTCCATCAAGCAGTCCGGCACACGTCTTGAGGACTATGAGGCAACCGCGGGTGTTCGCCGCGCCCAGACCGAGGCACGCAGCGGCAAGCAGCAAGGCGACCCGGTGCGGGCCGCCGAGGCGATCATCACCGCGGTGCAATCTCCCGAACCCCCGCTGCACCTCGTACTGGGCAAGCCAGCGCTTGAGATCGGCCGCAAGAAGCTCGTGGCATTGAAAGAGAACTTCGACACCTGGGAAGCAACGACGCTCGGCGCCGACTTCCCCGAAGCAAGCGCCTAAGCGAACCTCTGGGGGTTTGCCCGCTGATAGAAAGCCAAGCAGGCTTGCATGGTCACAGGCCACCTATGTGACAAACCGCGCAAGCCTGCTTAGCCAAGACGCGCCGAGGAGTCCGAACGATGAAAACACGTAAGTTGGGCCGCAATGGCCCAGAGCTATCCGCCATCGGCCTGGGCTGCATGGGCATGTCGGCGTTCTACGGCGGACGGGACGGCGATGAGAGTGTCCGGACGCTGCATCGTGCCGTCGAGCTCGGCGTGACGTTCTTCGACAGTGCCGATGCGTATGCCAACGGCGCCAACGAGGAACTGGTCGGGCGCGAGCTGAAGCCCGTGCGCGACCGGGTGTTCATCGCGACCAAGTTCGCCAACACCTGGGGACCCGACGGCAAGCGGACCGGCATCAGCGGCAAGCCGGACTACGTGCGGAGCGCCTGCGACGCTAGCCTCAAGCGGCTCGGCGTGGACGTGATCGACCTCTATTACCAGCACCGGGTGGACCCGGACACGCCGATCGAGGACACGGTAGGCGCGATGGCGGGCCTGGTGCAGGCCGGCAAGGTCCGCTACCTCGGCCTATCGGAAGCCTCACCGTCAACGATCCGCCGGGCCCACGCGGTGCATCCGATCACGGCGCTGCAAACCGAATACTCGCTATGGTCGCGTGATCCCGAGGACAAGATCCTGCCGCTGCTGCGCGAGCTAGGCATCGGCTTCGTCCCCTACAGTCCGCTTGGCCGAGGCTTCCTAACCGGGCAGATCAAGTCGATCGACGATCTGGACCCGGATGACTGGCGCCGCACCTCGCCGCGCTTCCAGGGCGGTGCGTTCGCTGCAAACCTCGGCTTGGTCAGCAAGATTGGTGCGATCGCGGCGGCAAAGGGCTGCACGCCGGGTCAGTTGGCCCTGGCCTGGGTGCTCGCGCAGGGCGATGAGATCATCCCCATCCCCGGCACGAAGAAGGTCCGCTATCTCGAAGAGAATGTGCAGGTCGCGGACATCGTCCTGAGCCAGCAGGAGCTTTCGGCAATCGAGCAGGCGCTCCCGGCCGGCGCAGCCACCGGTGAACGCTACGCACCCGAGGGAATGCGCGCACTCAATCATTGAACGGCACCATCCACCACCGCGTTTGGAGCAATCATGCAGCACACTCCCTTCGGCCGGACCGGATTGCAGGTTTCGAAGCTCTGCCTCGGGACCATGACCTTCGGCTTGCAATGCGACGAGGCCCAGAGCCACTCCATCCTGGATACCGCATCAGCGGGCGGGATCGATTTCCTGGATGCAGCCGACGTTTATCCGCTGGGCGGCGGCCACAACACCGCCGGGCGGACGGAGGAGATCGTCGGCGGTTGGCTGAAGGGTAAGCGCCACGACTTCGTCCTGGCAACGAAGTGCGTCGGCTCCATGGGTCCCAAGCCTTGGGACCAAGGCATGTCGCGCAAGCACATACTGAGTGCCGTCGAGGCGTCGCTCCGCAGGCTCGGCACCGACTACATCGATCTCTACCAGCTCCACAGCTACGATCCGCATACGCCGATCGACGAAGCGCTCGAGGCGCTCGACACCGTCGTGCGCCACGGCAAGGCGCGCTATGTCGGCGTGTCGAACTGGCCGGCCTACAAGGTTGCCCGCGCAATCGGGCGCAGCGAGGTGAAATCCCTCATGCGGATCGAATCCGTCCAGCCGCGCTACAACCTGCTGTTCCGCAGCTTCGAGCGCGACCTGCTGCCGCTCTGCGCGGAAGAGTCCGTTGCCGTCATTCCCTACAACCCGCTGGCTGGGGGTTTGCTGACGGGCAAGCACAACAGCAAGGAAGCCCCTCCCGAGGGCTCACGCTTCCAGCTCGGCACTGCCGGTGCGCGTTATCAGGAACGCTACTGGCACGGACAGCAATTCGACGCCATCGAGGCGCTACGCAAGATTGCCAAGGACGCAGCGATGAGCATGACAACCATGGCGATGCGGTGGGTCATCTCAAATCCCGCGATCACGGCCCCGATCGTCGGCGCGAGCCGCCCGGAACAACTGGCTGACAGCCTCGCCGCAGCGGAACAGGGACCACTGCCGGAGGACCTCAAGAGCAAGCTCGACAATGCCACCGTAAGTTGGCGAATGGTTGACGCAGACCGCTAGGCTCTGACGAGTGCTTAATACCAGCCGCCAGAAGTTCTGACCTGCCGGTCTCAACTAGCCCATGTCATTGCGAGCCGGCTTCGGCGCGGCAATCTAGGACGGCAAGACCTATGCGTGCAGTCTTGGATTGCCACGCAGCTCGCGCGGCTCGCAATGACAATGCTCTTCTCAGCGGTCAGAACTTTCGGCGGTTGGCATAAGCCGTGCCGAGCTAAAATCGCAGCGACTCAAATATTGCCCGGCCAGGTGGACCTTTCTGACGAGATCGCGAGATATCATCCCCGCTGCCTGCAGCTTGTTCGCCACCCGGCACCGCACTGACGATGCAGTGGGCGTAAATTAAGGCGTGACGGTATCGAGCACCTTCCTATCTACCACCTGCGCCTCGGCAGCCTGCACCGGCACAGCCAAGGCCGCCGCCTGAGCATCGGCAACCGTCCGCGACAGCATCGCGGCGACCCGGCCCGCATCGGCAAGGGCAAGCAGCATCGGCTCCGGCCGGCGCACCTGCCAAGGACGCGCGTGCGGCCACAGCCTGGCAAACGCGACGACATGGCCAGGCTTCAGCCGGATCGGCACATTCCCCAAAGGCCCCTCGGAAACCGCCACCGCCCCGATCACCCGCATCGGCAGAGCCAGCTTCGCGGTCAAGGCGACGCCATACTGCATCAGCACCCGCTGGTTGGTGATCGTATAAAGCGTGGTCTGCCCCGTCGCCCAAGCGGACGCCGCCACACCAGCCAGCACCAGGCCGCCCATCACCAGTAGCGGCGCGATGTCTCGCACCGCCTCCCGGGGCGGCAGATGCTCAGCCCGGGCCGCGACGGCATTCACGAACACCAGGGCGCACACCCACAGCACGACCCCACGGATGTGGAACGCCCCCACCGCCAACCCGCGCCAGCTCGGCTGGCCCTGCCAGACCAGGACCTCCCCCGGCCGCAGCACCGGCGCCGCCGGACGCCCGAGCAGGCCGCTCATAGCGCGATGCCATCCGAGTGGAACCGCCCGCCTGCATAGTAGGAATTCACCATGTCTTCCTCCCGTCCAGTGATGATGTCCGGCGCCTTCAGGCGCGGCACATCGTTGAATTGACCCTGGTGCAGGGCGGTCACCCGGATGTCGCGCTCCTGCTCATCCACGTCGCAGTGGTAGATCGGCAGCAGCACCCGGCCGGTGCCCTGCCCCTCATCAAGGCTGATCTCCAGGTAGCGCAGGACCTTCACGCCACGGTCCACCCAAAGCTCCTCGACCCGGCCGACCGGCAGGAAGCGTATGTCCAGCACCCGCATTCCGCGCAGGTCGGTTTCGCCAGGCATCACCTTCCAGCCCTTGGCGGCGCGCAGCGGCTGCACCTGGGGTTCACCGTCCAGCATCAGGAACGGCTTATCCCGGCGCATGGTGTAGGTGCCCGGCCCCACTGCCGCCGTCAGCGGGTTGCCGTCCGGCTCTAGCGGGCCACCGGCGAAGCGGAACAGCGGATGGGCGCGTACCGGGGGCGCCGGGTCATGGTGCGGCTGGGCCGTCGCGCTGCCGTCCAGTCGCAGCATCGGGCGGGATGACGGCTGCAGTTGCGGCCCCGCCAGCGGCTCCAGGCCCAGGTTGTCCTTTGGGTAGCCTTCCCGCCGGTCTTCGCGCACCAGCAGCGCCACAATGCCGATGAACGCCAGGAAGAACAGCCACCACGCGGCCTGCGCCACGTCTATGTAGTCGGTGATCGCGCCTGCTTGCCGCATGGGTATCCTCCTCAGCGTTCAGCTGTTTTGCTGCTGGCCGGCCCGAGGGCGGGGTAGTCACGCACCATGTTGGCGCCATTCAGCGGCTGTGGGACGCCCTGGTGGCAGGTGGCGCAGACCACCAGCCCGCTGCCCTGCTGCACCCCGCGCTGCTGTGCCGGGATCACCGGCAGGTCGTTCTCGTGCACCAGCTGCCGGGTTTCCGGAATGGCGGCGGCGACCTGCAGCAGGAAGTTGTTGTTCAGGTCACGCACCAGGCGCAGGGCGTTGTAGCCGGTCCAGCGCTGCGGCGTGCTCTCGTTCCAATCCCAGAAGGCGCGCGAGTTATGGCAGTAGCCGCAGTTGACCCCGATGCCATCGGAATACTGCATCATCATCTCATAGACCCGCTTGGCGACCACCTGGTCCGAAACGTGATTGGTCGGCAGCGCCGTGTCGGACTGCACCCAGATCGGCTCGTCGCCAACATACCACTCGTCCCAGCCGGCGTCCGGGAAGAACTTGCGTACCGTGTCAGCCGACTCCTGCCAGTTGTCCCGCTTGGCGACGTAGCTGCGATGCGGCATCGGCGCCTGCGGGAACCAGGTCTCCGCCGGCACCGGCTGCCCACGGTGACAAGAATAGCAGGTGACGCCGCTGGGCTGGACGTGCTCCTGCCAGTCGGCGTTCAGGTGCCGGGTCATCTTCATCATGATGCGTGCGGCGGCCTTCGCAGGCTTGGCATCGGACGCCCAGTCATTCCCGGCGTGGCAGAACGCGCAGCCCTCCTGCGGGGACACCCACTGGGTGATGGCATACTGCGTCCGCATGAACTCGGCGGCGCTCACGTCGGTCAGGACCTGGACGTTCTTATAAACCGCCGTCGCCATGGGGCCGCCGGTTTCGGCAGCCGGCAATGGGACCGGCGCCTTGTTGGAGGCGAGCCAGGTCTTCACCGGCTCGAACTGGATGCCCTGGGGGAAGCTCATCTCGGTCCCCTTGGCCACGTGCTCCCAAGTCGGCACGAACAGGATGAAGGCGGCGCCGGCCAGCAGGGCCGCACCTGCGACGAGGGTGAGAGATTTCATTGCGGCGCCTCCGGCTGACGCACCTCAAGCTGCGGCAGGCGCGGCATGATCCCCGCTGGCAAGCTGTCCGGGATCGGCTGCAGCCGGGCATACTGCGGCGCGATGCCGTGCTTCACGCCCCACAGATACCAGTTGTCCACCACGGTGCCGGTCATCAGGATGCCGATGCCGCCGGTCAGCGTCGTCAGCGTCGAGAAGACGAAAAGCCAGCGGTGCACCGAGTCGAAGTTGGCGTTGAACCCCATCGTCCAGCGCCAGAACAGCGAACCGCGCTCCATCGCCGTGCCGGGATCGGTGATCTCATGCGTTTCCCGCTCGCCGCCGAACTTGGTGACCGCCAGGATGGTGCCGGCGTGCATGGTGAACAGCATCGTCGAGCCATACAGGAACACGATGCTCAACATGTGGAACGGGTTGTAGAAGATGTTGCCGTAACGAACCGAGAACGTTGCCGTCCAGTTTAGGTGCTCGATGATCCCGAACGGCACCGCCTCCGACCACGACCCCATCAGGATCGGCCGGATGAAGCCCAGCACGAGATACAGCCAGATGGCCGAGGCGAACGCCCAGCATACATGCATTCCCATCTTCAGCGCCCTGGCCCGGCGATACATCCGCAGCCACCACAGCAGGATGCTTGCCGTCAGGAAGAACCCGGCCATCAGCCACCAGCCGCCATCCTCCAGCGGCGGGAAGATGGACAGGCCCTGCTTGGCCGACGGCGGCTCCAGCGCCAGAAACGGCAGCATCTTGATGAAGCGGATGACGTTCCAATCCACCGACGCCCACATGTTGAGGCCGATGATCTCGAACGCGATGAAGCCGCAGATGATCGAGGCTAGGCCCAACCCGCCCAGGTAGGTCGGCCCAACCTGGTTCTCGCCGATGCGGCCGAGCCAGCGGGAGCGGAACGGACGCAGCAGCCGGGGCGAGCTGCCGCGCGGCAGCGCAATGCCCAGTTCGTCGGGACCTTGCAGCTCGAACGATGTGTAGAGGGTGTGGTAGCGGGCCATGGCGGCTCCTCCTGGACAAGCGGCGTCAGTTGAAACCCGTGGCGCTCCAGATCGGGATATGCAGATACCAATCCCACCAATAGGGCCAGCCGCGGGTCCAGACCGTGCCGGAAATCAGGATGCAGATGGCGCTCCAAACCCCGGCGTTGATCGCCAAGAAAAAGCCCAGCCGGTGAATGCCCAGCTCGCCGATGGAATAGGCGATGGTGTCGCGGAAATAGACGCTCTCATGCTCGGAGGATTTGACGCGCCCGCCCGGCGGTGGATGCGCCGATGAAAGGATTTCCGCGCTATGCAGCGCCAGCGCAAAAGTGGTGGTGAAAAAGAACGTCACAGCCAGCATGTGCGCCGGGTTGTAATGGAAATGTAAATATTGATAGCCGGTGTTGCTGACCCAATCGAGGTGGCTCATGATCCCATATGGGAAACCGTAGCCCCAAGCGCCCATCAGAACCGGCCGTATCACGACCAGGCTGACGTAGGCGAAAATAGCGGCGGAGAAGCCGATCGGCACATGCAGGCCCATGCCCAGCTTGCGGGCGATCTCCACCTGGCGCAGCGCCCAGCTCACGAAAGCGATGATGGCGAACAAGGTAATCCATTGCCAAAGCCCGCCGTCCTGCAAGGGGGCAAAGGCAAGGCCCCGGCTGATAGGTGGCGGGTTGATGGTAATGGCAAATGGAGCCCAAGTCGGACCGGTTGCAGCACCATAAAAGATTAAAAGCGTGCCAAGCAGCGCGGAAGCAACAGCAGTTACGCCAAAGAATCCGACGTAAAATGGCCCGACCCAGAAGTCGAACAGGTCGCCGCCGACCAAGGTGCCGCCACGGATGCGATACTTTGCTTCGAACGATAGAAGGGCCATTGCACTCTCCGGGAAACCCCTTGTATCTGTCAATAAAATCTGACAAACCATGTGTCAACCTAACATGTGTCAACCTAAGATGACATGACAGGAGATGCAATCGATGAACGCTCTTCAATCCGTGATCGCGGTTGCCGCAGCCGTCCTGGCCATCACCGCGCCAGCCCACGCGTGGACTGGCCATGCGACCCGCGCGACCTTCCTGCGCGCCGGGCCAGGGCTCGAATATTCGGTGACGGACGAGGTGGACCACGAGGCCGCCCTGGACGTGCTGAAGTGCACCGGCGACTGGTGCGAGGTCCGGTTTGAGGGGTCTATCGGCTGGGTCATGGCGAGCACGGTGACGCAGGCAACGCCAGCACCCGTGCCGCCACATGAAGCGCAGGCATGCTTCGTGGATCGGCAGGCAGGTTACGGCAAGGGGGAGCAGACCCGATTCTGTCCGCGGTAAGCAGCCGGCCATCCACCTGAAGCGCCTGGATGCGCCCTAGAGCATGTTCGGATCAAACGGCTTCGTTTGACCGAACAAATGCTCGCAAAAACAACAGCTAGAGTGGGCTTGGTGCTTCTATCTGCACCAAACCCGCTCTAGTGCCCCATCATTCCTGATTTGATAATACCAAACGCCTTTCGCTCTGACCGTTTTCGTCATTGCGAGGAGCACAGCGACGCGGCAATCCAGAGCGGCAAGCACAGTGCTGGCGGCCCTGGATTGCCG
>CAXTOB010000003.1:0-859 GCA_964245505.1 uncultured Acetobacteraceae bacterium
CCCTGGGGCTGGAGCGTGGCTTCGTCGGCGGCAAGACCAGCCTCGTCAGTGAGCAGGATCTGCTGGGCGAGCGCATCAGCCGTCCGCCGCGCCGCCGCAAGCGGGCAGACCAATTCATCGCCGAGGCGACGGAGATCGCCGAGGGCGACCTGGTGGTCCATCAGGAATACGGCATCGGACGCTATGACGGCCTGGAAACCTTGCGGGTTGGTCCGGCTCCGCATGACTGCCTGCGGCTGATCTACGACGGCAGCGAGAAGCTGTATCTGCCGGTCGAGAATATCGAGCTGCTGTCCCGCTTCGGCTCGGAGACTGGCGGTGTCGCGCTGGACAAGCTGGGCGGCGCCGGCTGGCAGACGCGCAAGGCCAAAATGAAGCAGCGCATCCGCGACATGGCGGGCGAGCTGATCCGCACCGCCGCCGCCCGCCGGGTGCGTGAGGCCGTGAGCCTCGCCCCGGCCGAGGGCGCCTGGGACGAGTTCTGCGCCCGCTTCCCGTTTGCCGAAACCGAGGATCAGGCTCGCGCCATTGCCGACGTCTTGGAGGACATGGCCGCCGGACGCCCGATGGACCGGCTGATCTGCGGCGACGTGGGCTTTGGCAAGACCGAAGTTGCGTTGCGTGCCGCCTTCGTCGCCGCCTTGTCCGGCGCCCAGGTCGCGGTCGTGGTGCCTACGACTCTGCTGGCCCGGCAGCACCACCGCACCTTCAGCAAGCGGTTCGAGGGGCTGCCGGTCCGCGTCGAGCAACTGTCCCGCATGGTGACGCCGAAGGAGGCCGCCGAACCCAAGCGCGGCCTGGCCGATGGCAGCGTCAGCATCGTGATCGGCACCCATGCCCTGCTCGCCAAGGGCATCGC
>CAXTOB010000003.1:869-52351 GCA_964245505.1 uncultured Acetobacteraceae bacterium
CTTCGGGGTGTCGCACAAGGAGAAGCTGAAGCAGCTCAAGGCCGACGTCCACGTCTTGACCCTATCGGCCACACCCATCCCGCGCACCCTGCAGCTCGCGCTCACCGGCGTGCGGGAGATGAGCCTGATCGCAACGCCGCCGGTGGACCGGCTGGCTGTCCGCACCTTCATCTCGCCGTTTGACAGCGTGGTGATCCGTGAGGCGATCCAGCGCGAGCGGTTCCGCGGCGGCCAGATCTTCTGCGTGGTGCCGCGGCTGGAGGACATGGACAAGATCGCCGCACGGATGCGCGAGATCGTGCCGGAAGCGCGCATGATCCAGGCGCACGGCCGCTTGGCGCCGACCGAGTTAGAACGGGTGATGACCGAGTTCGGCGACGGCAAGTATGACATCCTGCTCAGCACCAACATCGTGGAATCCGGCCTGGATATGCCGGCCGTCAACACGCTCATTATTCATCGGGCGGACATGTTCGGCCTGGGGCAGCTTTATCAGCTTCGCGGCCGGGTCGGGCGGGGCAAGCAGCGGGGCTACGCCTACCTCACTTGGCCGCAAAACCATCGTTTGTCGGCGGCGGCGCAGAAGCGGCTGGATGTGATGCAGACGCTGGACAATCTAGGCGCCGGGTTCACCCTGGCCTCGCACGACCTGGACATACGCGGCGCAGGCAACCTGCTGGGCGACGAGCAGAGCGGTCATATCCGTGAGGTCGGCATCGAGCTGTATCAGCAGATGCTGGAGGACGCCGTCGCCGAGATGCGGGCGGAGCGCGGGCGCAAGAAGACCGAGGACCGCGACTGGACCCCGAGCATCCAGTTGGGCCTGCCGGTGCTGATCCCTGATACCTATGTGCAGGACCTGCCGGTGCGGCTGGGCCTGTATCGCCGTATCGGCGCGCTGTCGTCCGATGCGGAAACGGAGGCGATGGCGGCGGAGCTGGTGGACCGCTTCGGCCCGATGCCGGCGGAGGTGGACAACCTGCTGCAGGTCGTCACCCTCAAGCGCATGTGCAGGGACAGCGGCGTGCAGAAGCTGGAGGCGGGGCCGAGGGGCATGGTTGTCGCCTTCCGCGGCAATGCCTTCCGCAACCCCGGCGGCCTCATAAGCTGGCTCGGCAGCCGCAAGGGGACGATCCGCTTGCGCCCTGACCACAAGCTGGCCATCGCCAAGGAGATGACTGTGCAAGAGCGGATGCGTCTGGGCCGGGATGTGCTGGGCAATTTGAGCCGGCTGGCGGCGCAGGTGAAGGAGGCGGCCTGACGCCGCCTGTTGATCGCCGGAGGACGGCTAGATCGGCTTGCGTCCAAATCTGAACGCAAGCCGCTCTACTTTTGATATAAAAACAGAGACTTTCAGCAGGGTCAAAGGTGCCGCGTATTTGGACCCTGCTGCAACCTGCTTTATCGGCCTGTCATCTTCATCAGGTCCACGCCGTTCACCAGCAGCTTGCTGCTGTCGAACTGCAAGTCCCAGACCAGTTTGCCATTTTCGGTCCGGCCAATGCCCTTGGCGAACACGATGACCGGCACTGCCTGTGCCAGCGATGGATTTGCCTGCACCGTGGTGAGCAGCGCGTCCATGTCCGTCGCAGTGACCTGTGCCGTGCCGGACGCCGCGTTCGGGGCGGGAAGGTCAACGCTCGCCTTCCCGGCAAAGCTGGCGCCGCCGATGTCCAGCGCAAAGCTCTCAAGCCCCGCCTTCAGGCCGCCATGGCCGAACAGCGCCGCCACCTGCGCCGGCGGCAGGTTGCCGTCCCGGTGCTCCATCTGGCTTTGCAGCAGTTGTAGCAGCTCCTGCGTCGGCACGTTCGACACGAACGGCCGCAGCGCAATGTGGCGCGGCAGCAAATCGGCGAATGTGTCCAGCCCCATGCCGGGCAGGGCCAGCCCGTCTAGCCCAAGGTCAAGGGAGCCACGGACGAAGCCGCCATCCGCCGTCGCATCGAGACCGAGCCGGAACTGCGTCGAGGCAATGTTGGTGCCTGAGCTGCCGACCGTGAAATCATCCAGCACCTCGGTCAGCGTTACTCCCGACGCCAAGCCCTGCATCGCCTGTACCACGGCACGGATGGCCTCGGGGCTCGGTGGCAGCTTCGTGCCCGGCGGCGTGCCAGGCTGCGGCGCGAAGCGGGCGAGCGCGGGGATCACCTGCGCGCTGCGCTCCCGCGAGATGCCCGCGAGGGCCAATGCGACCTTCACCTGACGTGCCGCAATCTGGAATGCCGGGACTCCGGCCCCTGGACCCGTAACCGTGGTGTGCAGGGCGTAGCCCGTCCCGGTTACGTCAAAGGCGGCATCCACCCGGCCGTCAGCGACGGGACGAAGAGTCGTTGCAGAGTTGAGACGCTCGATCGTCGTGACTTGCTTCGAGTTGGCAGTGGCGGCCACAAGCTCGCATCCTGTGTATGCAAGGTTGATAACCGATGGGGTCGCCAGGGCCGGGTCCCACGTGCCTCCGCCGTCCTGGGTGGCGTAGTTCAGGGTGTAGGTGGTGGGCACGGGCGGAGGTGCGGGCTCGCCGGGCTTGGCCGGTGCGGGCATGTTCACGGTAAATGTTGCGGGGGTTTGGACGTGTATTGAATCCAGCGTCCAAACTCCGCCCTCGGCAGGCTTGGCGTTGGCAGTCGTGGTAGGCCACCGGTTGGCCGGCGCCGCAGCCCTGGCTGGCGGATACGTCAGCACGAAGTGATCGCCTGCGGGCGTGACCTGGATCGGGGATGCTGCGACGGGCAGGTCGGGTCCGGCCATGGACGCGAGCCAGCCGCGTATCTGCCCTTCCAGGCTGCGTGCCTGTTCCGGTGTGACATCGGCCGCATGACTGGCCGCCGGCGCCCAAGCCATCAGGGAAGCAAGGAGTGCGGCGCGTAAGGTCGGGTGCATGGAGTTCCCTGAATTTTGCTATGTTTGGCTGTTCAAGCGGGGGTTTGGCTGTTCAAACAGGGGGCAGTTTGGACGCCCGAAGCGGTTCTGTCCCGCTCAAGACCGACGAGACCGGTCCCATTCGTGTGAAACCTGCACCGCGCCAACGGCTACGGCGCGGCCGCGTCCACTGCCGCGACGTCGAGCAGGCGCTCGATCACCTCCGGCTCCTGCGCGCCGGAGATGGCATGCTGCCCGGCCACAACGAAACAAGGCACGCCGTTGATGCCCAGCCGGTGGGCGCGCAGGTTGTCGGCGTGGACCAGGTCCACCTCCTCATCGCCGCGCAGGAACACGGTCAGCCCCTGCGGGTCCAGGCCGCAGGACAGGCCGATGGCACGCAGCACCTGCATGTCGCCAATGTCGTGCCCGTCCGAGAAATGCGCGGCGAACAGCGCCTCCACCACCTCGCGCCCGCGGCCGTAACGGGTGGCCCAGCGGACCAGGCGGTGCGCGTCCACGCTGCTCGGCGTGCGCCGGATGCGGTCGAAACGGAACTGCAATCCCTCGGCGGCGCCGATCTCGGTGATCGAGGCATACAGGCGCCGCGCCCGGTCCTCGCCGCCGAATTTCCGCACGACGTAGTCGGTCCGCGACATGCCCGACCGCGGCATGTCGGGGTTGAGCAGGAAGGGCCGCCAGGCCAGCTCGAACAATAGGTCCGGGCGCCGGCGCATAGTGCGGAACAGCCGCCGCACGCCGAGGTAGCACCAGGGGCACACGAGGTCGTGCACGACCTCGATCAGCAGGCGGGCCTTGGCTGGGGCAAGGATGTTCACGGCATGATCCTACGGCGGACCGGGGGTCGCCGTCATCCCCTGTTGTTGCGTATTGCCCGATAGGATGCCGTAAATTCGTCTGGCGGACAGGGTGGGATTCGAACCCACGGAACCCTTGCGGGTTCGCTAGTTTTCAAGACTAGAGCCATCAACCACTCGGCCACCTGTCCCCGGGATTCGTCTAAGGTCTTGCTCGCCGCAAGGCAACCGGGGACTGTGGCGCGGACGCGGCTGGGATCGGGTTGGACACAGCAGCCGGATGGACATGTCCGGTCAGACACGGGCTGGCCGGCAGGTAGGCTTGACCAGAGCCTACGACATTTTCTGACATATCGAGGCTCCTCTTCCCGTGCCGCCCGAATGATAGTTGGCCTCCCGGCTGTCCTGCACCCAGGTATCCCCATGCGTTCTATCAAACCGTTCTTCGGCGCAGGCAGCGCAGGCGGGCCTGCCCATACCATCGCAGATCGCCTGTGCTTGCTGCGCCGGCAGTGCGCTGATAGCGCGGAACTGTTCAATCTTACCGGAGTCGCCATGAGACTGTCCGCTGCTCTGCTGATGTTGCTGATCCCAATGGCCACCGCAGCCGCGCAAACTCCGCCGCCAGCACTTGCTCAGCCGCCGGAGCCGCCCGGCGCTGCCTTGCTGCAAATGCGGGCATATGACCGGACGAAGTTCTGCATCTACGCGAGCAATTTCTATACCGAGGGTGCCGTCGTGGCGCAGGCCACCCGCCAAATGGCTTGCAGCAAGACCCAGGGCGGCCCGGTGTCGAACGATCTGTCCTGGCAGCCGGCGCGCTGAAACCTTGCCGCAGGCAACGCCGGTCCCAACCGGGACAGCAGCCCGTCCAGCAGTAGCTTAAATGGTATCCCGGCGGTCGGCGGTCTGGATCGTATGACCCCCGGACGGCCTGAGCAGCCGCGAGGGGTTCCACGCAGCCTGGCAAGTCAGTATGGATTGACCGAACCTACGGCAGGGCGGCGCGATGCGGGTCACGACGATTACCACGGCGATACTCGGCTGCACGTTGGCCGCCTTTGCCGGGCCGGCTGATGCCACGCCGCCGCAAGATCCGCAGGGCATCTGGACGTTCCAGGTCGAGAATGACGCCGTATCCACCCTCAAGGGCACGTCGGACCAGTACTACACCAGTGGCCTGCGCCTGGGTTACACCAGCGGCACCACCCATGTGCCGGACTTCCTGGCCGGCATTGGCCGTACCGTCTGGGGCGATGGGGTGCAGCGGGTCAGCTTCGACCTCAGCCAGTCGCTATTCACGCCGCGCAACACCCAGCAGAGCCAGCCTGTGCTGGGCGACCGGCCTTATGCCGGCTGGCTGCACGCCGATCTTGGCCTGATCCACGATACCGACGAGGCGCGCAGCCTGCTGAGCCTCAGCCTCGGCGTCGTCGGGCCGTCTGCGCTAGGCAAGGAAGTGCAGAACGGCTTCCACGACCTCATCGGCGACACGCCCAACCTGGGCTGGCGCAACCAGATCAAGGACGAGCCTGCGGTGGAGGTGCTTGTGCAGCGGACTTACCGCATCCCGCTGTATCACTTCAACGCGGTCGGGCTGGATGGGCTGGAGACCGACCTGCTGCCCGCGGCTACGGCCGGCGCCGGCACGGTGCGGGACTACGTGCAGGGCGGCATCAGCTTCCGGCTCGGGCAGGGGCTGGCGAGCGACTTCGGCACTGCGCGCATCCAGCCGGGCCTGTCTGGGACGGACGCTTACACGGCCACCCGGCCCTTCGCCTGGTATGTGTTCGCCGGCGCGGACGGCCAGGCCATCGCGCGCGACGTGTTCCTGGACGGCAGCACGTTCCGCAGCAGCCAGGGGCCGCACGTGACGAAGCGGCCCCTGGTGGGCGAGTTCGAAGGCGGGCTGGCCGTCATGGCCTATGGCGTGCGGCTGACCTATACGCAAACCTGGCAGACCGAGGAGTTCCGGCGGCAGAAGGCTGGCCTGTTCAACTTCGGCTCCCTGGCGCTGTCCGCCAAGTTCTGAGGGGCTTGGCGCAGGCGGCTTCAACCCTCGCACAGAATCGCGGCGTCCGGTGACGGCTGCGGTCAAGGGCGACTTGGCGCCGCCTTCGGACGAGTCCGCCGCCCCTTGGACCAGATCGGCTGCATTGCTGCCTGCAGCGGTTGCGGTTGCCGTCACGGCGACCCTGCTGCTGGCGGACCGGGTGCCGCGCTTCTTTCATGACGACCTCACGGCCTACCTGGCTACGGGACCGCTGGATTGGGATACGCCGGGCCGGTCCTGGGCCTATGGTCATGCCGCACGGCTTCTGACTGCGGCGACCCGCAGCCCGGCGGCGGTTCCGGCTGCCCAAGCCTGCGTGCTGCTGGCGGCAATCCTGTTGGCCTGCCGTCTCCTGGCCCGCGTGCCGGGCGGACGTTATGGGTTGCCATTGTTTGCCCTGGCGGCGGCGCTTGATCCCCTGGGTCAGGTTTATGCCCGGTTCTGGTTAACCGATACGGTTGCCGCCGCCGCCTTCTTCGCCTTCCTCACGCTGCTGGGGGCAGGCATCGCGGCGGCGCCCGCCCGGTTCTGGGGCACGGCGCCCTGGCTTGTGGCGCTTGCGGCCGTGGCGGTCGCCGGACGGCCCGATTATGCAGTGTTGGGCGTCGCTGCACTGCTGCTCGCCGCTGCGGCTGCCCTCCTGACCCCGGGCCGGCGCCGGACGCCCCGGCTCCGGCGCAGGCTGCTGGCCGCGGCTGCAGTGCCGGCCATGATGCTGGCCGTCCAGACCAGGCTGCCGGCCGCCGTGTCCGGCGTCTCGTCGTCCGGCGCGTCGTCGATCCAGCAATTCAACGTGCCGGACGCGGTCGGCGCCTTTCTCCCGGCGCTGCGGCGCGATGATTTCATGCGGGCCGGCATCTTCCTGACCCGGACGGAGTTCGAGCGGCTCGACCTCAGCAACCCCGCGCGGCAATCCACCCGGCTGCATGAGGATGGGCCGGAAAGCCTGCGTCAGCTTATGGGGCGGCGCCTGGACATGGCCAGCACGGATGGTCCGGATGCCGAGCGCCGGATCCGGACCGCCTACTCTGCAATGCTGTGGTCGGGGCTGCGGGACCATCCGCAAACCTTCGCGGCGACCTACCTGCGCGGCTTCGGGCGTATATTCGAGCCGGCCCAGTGGCGCGGCGGAGTCGTGCGTGACTTGGACCTGGGACATGTCTTATCGCCCTGGGTGACCGGCCGCCTCGCTGCGCTGACGGGCCGGACACCGCCGCCTGCGGTTGCGGCCCAGGACTCGCGTCTGTCCCGCATCTTGCTCGCGGTGGCCGGCATCTACCCGGTGCTGCTGATCGCAGGTGGAATGGCGGCGCTGGTCGTGCTGCTGTCGGGACAGCCCGGCACGCGGCTTCTGCCGGCGGCGGCCTTGGTTGCGCTGCTACTTGCCGCCCCGTTCGCCGGGGCCGACCTGCATCCTCGATACTTTCTGGCCGGCGTCACCCTGGCCCTGCAACTGCTGACACTCGCGCTGCTGGATCGGTCAACGTATGCGGCTGCTGCTCGCCTGGGGCGCCGCCTAACCGCGGTGGGCCGGGCAGTTGCCGCATCGCCAGCACTGCCGGCGGCGGTGGCGGTAGTTTGCATTGCCGCCTACGCGGGACAGCTTGGCCTCGCACGGTGGCAGACCGACGAATATACGCTGTTCGCTAACCAACGCACTGGAGGCTGGAGCACGTTCGCCTCCCGGCTGGGCTATGCGCCCCGGCCGTTCTCCGAGGGTTTGCTGTGGCTGTATGGCGCAGCGGTGAACGGATCGGGCCATCCGTTGGTTGTGCCGTTCCTGATCCTGCTATGGGCCGGAGTCATGGCGGCGGCTGGGCTGGCGGCCTGGACGGCGCTGCCGCGCTCCTCGTCGCGGCTTCTGGCAGCGTGCGCCCTGGCGACGGTGCCCTTTGCCTTCGTGCTTGCCACCAGCGAGGTGACGGAGGTCTTCTACTGGCCTATGGCCGCCGCCGCCTACCTGCCGGTCGCAGGGGCGGCCATGGTGCTGCTGATCCTTCTGTCCCGCCCGGTGGACGCCTTGGCACGCGGCGGATGCTGTATCGCGCTGCTCGTCGCAGCCGGCAGCAGCGAGGTCGGCGCCGCCCTGGCCGTGGGCTTCGCCGTGGCGGCACTGGCCGAGGCCGCCACCCGCCCGGCCGGCCAACGCGGCGCCGGGTTGCTGCGTGACGGCGCCTGGTGGCAAGTGCCGGGACTGTTGGGCATTTGCGTCCTGCTCGCCATCGTGCGGTCCCGCGCCAACGTCGTCGAGCTGGGCGCCGATACGCAGCCCTATACCGGCCGGCTGCTGCCATCCCTGGGCCTCACGGCATGGCAGTTCGCGCTAGACCTCGTTGGGGCGGACGGCGACAGGACCCCGGCCGCCGTCCTCGGCGCACTTGCCGCCAAGCTGGCCCTGGCTGCCGGACTGGCCGGGCAGTGGCGCGGCGCGGCGGGCGTCCGTGCCGCGTTGGGACGGCAACGGGCCGTGCTGGCGATGTCGTTGGCGGCGGCGTCGGCCTTTTCGATACTCGCCGCCTACTACCATTACGGCGCGCTGTGCTGCGAGCGCCAGGCCACCACCCGTTACTGGATGCTGGACCTGCTGCTGGTGGTGGGCGCGGGCTGGCTGCTTGCGCGATGGCCGGCGGCGGGACGCTGGCTTGATTGCCGCCCGTGGCTGGCGCCGGTCCTGCTCAGCCTGTCGCTGCTGCCGGTGCTGGGCCGGGTCGAGGGGTTGCGTCAGGGATATGATGTACTGACCCTGTCGCAGAAGGGTGGCGCCCGCACTTGGCGCTCCGGCACCCAAGCTGGAATCCGGGAGATGGAGTTCTACTTGCCGCCCGAACGGCCTGACATGCTGGTCCGCGGCACGTTCCAGCCGGTTGGCACCTATCCAGCAGGACCCAGCGCCGGACCGGAAACGCCGGAGATGATCCGCGAACTCGGCCGGTTCTTCGGCAAGCAGGTCGTGCATGTCTGCCAACCCTGGCAGGAGGCCAAGTCCCGGCTGCTATACGGCCAGTTCATCCCGGCCTGCCCGCCGCATGACGGACCACCGGACTTCATCTACCCGTCGCCCTGATGACCGCCATCGCCGCCGCTCGGCTCGAAACGTTCGGTCAGATACAGCGGGCGCCGCTTCACCTCGTTGAACACCCGCGCCAGGTATTCGCCGATGATGCCGAGGGTCAGGAGCTGCGTGCCGCCCAGCAGCAGGATCACCGCCAGCAGGCTCGGGTAGCCCGGCACCTCGTTGCCGAACAGCAGCGTGCGGACGACGATGACCGTCAGATATAGCGCGGAGCCGGCGCCGATCAGCAGGCCGAAATAGGTTGCGATGCGCAGAGGCGCAGTGGTGAAGCCGGTGATCCCTTCCAGCGCCAGGTTCCACAGCTTCCAGTAGCTCCAGGCGCTGGCGCCGGCATGGCGCGGCGACCGGTCGTAGGGTATGGCGGTGCTGGGGTAGCCGACCCAGGCGAACAGGCCCTTCATGAAGCGATGCCGCTCCCGCAGCTCGCCCAGCGCCTCGACGACCCGGCGGCTCATGAGCCGGAAGTCCCCTGTGTCCCGCGGAACCTGCACCGGGCCGGTCTGCGCCATCACCCGGTAGAACGCCGACGCGTGGCCCGCTTCAACCAGGTGTCACCCACCCGTTCCCGCCGCTGGGCATAAACGGTGTCGAAGCCGCGGCGCCAGGCGGCCACCAGCTCGGGGATCAGCTCGGGTGGGTCCTGCAGGTCGGCGTCCAGCAGGATCACTGCGTCGCCCCGGGCATGGTCCAGGCCGGCAGTCGTCGCCGCCTCCTTGCCGAAGTTGCGGGACAGGTTGACGATGGCAATGCGTGGGTTCGCGGCGCGCAGCCGCTGCATCGCGTCCAGGGTCGCATCGGTGCTGCCGTCATTGACCAGCACGGCTTCCCAGGCCTCCCCCATCGCGTCCATCACCGGGGTCAGCCGGGCCAACAGGGCGGGCAGGCTGCCAGCCTCGTTGAAGGACGGCACAACGACGGAGAACATGGGGTTGGGGGCCGGGCGGGCATGCTGCTCCAACATGGGAGCGTGTTCTAGGCCGGGTGCCACCGCGGGACCAGAGGCGAGAAAGGCGCCGGGCGGCGTCAGCCCGCGGTCTCGTGCACCAGGGCGGGGCCGACCGGATCGGACAGGCCGGCCTCGCCGTCGGTTAGGGTGCGCCAGGTGCCGCCGACCAGGATTTCACTGGGCCGGAACCGTGCCTTGTAGGCCATCTTGCGGCTTTCCGGCACCCAGTAGCCTAGGTAAACATAAGGCAGCCGCAGCGCCTTCGCCCGCTCCAGCATCCACAGGATGGCGTAGGTGCCGAGAGACTGCCGCTCCAGCTCCGGCGCGAAGAAGCTGTAAACCGCGGACAGCCCGTCGCCGAGCCGGTCGGTGAGGCACGCACTGATGAGGCGGCCGGAGGGATCGCGGAACTCGGTGATGCCGGTCTCGATCGGCGTGTCCTCGATCATGGCGCGGTAGTCGTAGAAGCTCATGGTCGCCATGTCGCCGTCGCCGTGCCGGGCCTGCTGGTAGCGCTGGAAGAGCTGGAACTGCTCGGCCGTGGCGCGTGCGGGGACGTCATGGCCCTCCACCCCGGCATTCGCCCGCCCAATGCGGCGCAGGCCGCGGTCGGGCTGGAAGGTGGCGACCGGAATGCGGATCGGCACGCAAGCCTGGCAGGATGGGCAGACCGGGGCATAGGCGATGTTGTGGCTGCGGCGGAACCCGGCGCGGGACAGGCGGTCGTGCAGGCTCTCGGCCTCGGGGCCGGTAATCTCGGTGACGACCTTGCGCTCGGTCCGCCCAGCGACATAGGGGCAGGGGAGCGGGGCCGTCGTATAGAAGAACTGCGGTCGGCGCGGCGGCTTGTATGACATGCGTGCGGAAGTCCCCATCCCTATGTTCGGGGAAGCAGGGTCCGCGGTCAACGGATTGCTGCCGGTGTGAGGTGTAAGGTTTCGTCAGCAGGACCGGCCTGCGGCTGAAGGCGCAGTCCGATGCCGTCCCGCCAGCGCTGCATCAGCGATGCCGCGGTGCGGCGCAGGGGATGGCCGGACTCCCCTGGCGTCATCGTGAACAGGCTGCGGTCCAGGTCGGCCAAGTCATAAACGCCCCGGTATCCCGCGCCATGCACCGACAGCCAGTTGCTGGACCGGGTGCCGCCCCGGTAAACCGTCGTGTCGTCGCCGGGCTGCTCGATGGACCAGGTTGCGAGGTGCGACAGCAGGGGTATTTGGCCCAGCAACGGATGTGCGAAGACGGCGCGGTGCTCGGCACCCCAACGCCAGCCTTCCGGTGCGGAACCGCGGCGTGCCGTCAAACCTGTCACGGCGTCGGCAAGCGATTGCGTGAGCTGCGGGCCGCAATCGCCGCGGCACCACCAGGCGCCAGCCGGGGACAGGGCATAGGCCACGACGTCGTAACCTGCGCCGGCGATCCCTGCCGGTACCCCGGCATGGCTCAGCAGTGAAGCCTGGAACGCGCGTATCCACTCGTTGAACAGCAGCGGCTGCGGCAGGTCCATGCGCATCGCCCCGTTCCAGCCCTGCAGCAGCGCCAACGCCTGCGCAGATGCCTCGTCGGCCGGAACGGTGGCGAGCAGCCGGGGCAGCACCGCCTGGGCGAACGCGCTGACGGGATCCACCTGCATCGCGGCGAAGTCAGCGGCGTTGTGCCGGGGCGTTGCGTCGAGCAAAGCCCGGATGCGCCGGGCACGCCAGTCGCCAAACCAGTCGCGGCCCATGAACACCGGGAAATCTGGCGGGGCGACGCGCTCATTGGCATTCACCAGATGTCCGCTGGGCGGCGCGGCTTGATGCGGCAAGGCATCGCCGCCGGCGAACCCAGTCCAGTCATGCGCGCCATCTGCGCCGGGCACCGGCACGCTGCCGTCGCCCGAAGCACGTACCGGCACCCGGCCAGTGGTGAATTGGGCGATCCCGGCGCGGTCTGCAACTAGCATGTTCTGCACCGGCGCCACGATCTCCGCCGCAGCACGGCCGGCCGCCGCCACATCCGCGGCGCGGTTTAATGCGAGCAAGCCGGGTGCGGCGTCGCCGGGCTGCAGGTTGGCCATCGCGACCGCCAGCACGGGTCCGCCGGGGTTGTCCAAGTCGCTCAGTACGGGGCCATGCCGGGTTTCCCGCACCCGCAGCACTTCGTCGGGCCGGCCGCGCACGCGGATGCGCTCGTCCCGGGTCATGAAGGGGCGTGGGCCGTCCGGCGTCGCATAGGAGCCGTCCGGCAGCAGGGTTTCGACGAACACATCCTGCGTGTCGGCGCCCGTCGTGGTGAAGGTCCAGGCAATGTGTCCGTTGTGGCCCATGACCAGGAACGGCACCCCGGGCGCCGTTGCGCCGGCCAGTACTCCGCCCGGTGTGTCCAGCCGCGCCAAGTACCAGATAGCCGGCATCGAGAAGCCGAGATGCGGGTCGCCGGCCAGCAACGGCGCACCCGTGGCCGAGTGATTTCCGTCCACCGCCCACTCGTTGCTGGCCTCATTGGGCAGGGTGAAGGGTGCGGGGAACATCGGCGCCAGCTCGGCCAAACGGGAGGTGAAGCCGATCCCTATGCTCGCCTGGGACGCCGGCGTGGCACCCTGGGGCGGCCAGTAATCCTGCACCTGGAGGCCGGGCTGGCGCTGCAGCAGCGCCGCACGGGCGATTTCCTCGCGCCAGTTGCTGGACAGGTAAAGCCCCATCGTCTTGCCCCAGAGCAGGCTGTCCACCGGGGTCCAAGACTCGGGCGGACCGAGCGGGATGAACTCCGGCGCGGCCAGCCGCCCGCGTGATGCAATCCAGGCATTTACTCCGGCGGCATAGGCGTCCAGCAGCCCGCGCGTGTCGGAGTCCAATCCGGCCAAATCGGCTTCGGCCCGGCGGCGCAGGCCCAGTGTCCGCATCAGGCGATCTTGCGGCAATGCCACGGGTCCGGCCAATTCCGATAGCCGGCCTGACGCGTTGCGCCGCATCAGGTCCATCTGGAACATCCGGTCCCGTGCGTGCATGTAGCCGAGTGCCGTTGCGGCATCCCGCTCCGAAGCTGCAGAGATCCGCGGGATGCCATCGGTGTCCAGCGACACCGTCGCCGCTGCTCCAAGCCCGGGTATGTCTGTGCCATCAGGAGGTGGGAATGACAGCCATACCGCCGCGGCAACGCCAGTCAAAACCAGCAGCACCAGGGTCCAAAGCGCCGCGACCAGACGGCGCAGCCAGAGCAGGATGCCATGCCGGATCCCGCGCTCGCTGCGCCGGCGCATTGCGCTAATGCAGCCGGGGCGACTTCAGGATGCTGGCACGGTCAGTACTGGTCACCGTGACGGCCGAGGTGCGGTTGCCGCGGCCTAGGCTGACCTTCACATCTGACCCTGCCGGGCCAGACGCCCATACCGCGCGCCAGAGGCCCGCAAGGTCCGGCACCTCTTCGCCGTTCACGGCCAGGATGCGATCTCCGGTGCGCAGGCCCGCCTT
Organism: uncultured Acetobacteraceae bacterium; assembly: GCA_964245505.1. Lineage (GTDB taxonomy): Bacteria > Pseudomonadota > Alphaproteobacteria > Acetobacterales > Acetobacteraceae > DASWOJ01. The sequence continues at coordinate 14,068 of CAXTOB010000003.1, forward strand.
GTCCGCCGGGCCATCGTCGGCGAGGCCTCCAACGACCAGAGAACTCTCGTCCTCCATCGCGAACAGGCCGAGCCAAGGGCGGGGGGGGCGGTTGACGCGGCCGTAGGCCAGCAAGTCATCCAGGATCGGCATCAACAGCTGCACGGGGACGGCCATGTTCATGTCCTGGCGCTTGCCGCCCTCGCCGCCCTGCTGCAGCACCAGCGAACCGATGCCCAACAGCTTGCCGTCACGCCCGATCAGCGCCGCACCACCCCAGAACGGGTGGGATGGCGTGGTGAAGATTGCGTCGTCCAGCAGGTATTCCCAATAGCCTGCGAATTCTTGCCGGCCCGCCACCTTGGCCGCGATGCTTTGCCGACGCCCACCGGCTGCGGCGAAGATCACCGGCTCGCCGACCCGTGCCTTTGCACTGTCGCCCAATTCGATCACCGGGATGTCGAGCCGGCCCAACCCCTGCACCAGGCCAAATCCGGTTTCCTGGTCATAGGCGAGCGCGTGACCCGGTATCGTCTGCCCGTCATGCGCCTTGAGCCAGACCTGCTCGGCCTCGGTGATCAGGTAGCCGATGGTCAGGAACAGTCCGGGCCTGATGTGGACGGCGCTGCCGGCACGCTCGGTTCCGAGCGTACCGGCGGTGAACGCATCTTCTGGCACATCGGCGCGGAGGGCGACGATGGTTCGGAGCGCCTGCTCCAAGTCGAAGGCGCAATCGGCCGCCTTCGGCTGCAGGCTTGCGGGGATGCCTTGGTCGGATTTCGCCATGAGATCAGCCGTAATTCACCATGATGGTCTTCTTATGCATGAAGTGCTCGAGCATGGATTCCAAGCTGGCCTCTTTTCCAAGCCCGCTGCTCTTCACGCCGCCGTAAGACAGGTTGGCCTGCACGACCAAGTTCTGGTTGATTTGCACCAACCCAGCTTCTAGGCGGTGCGCCAGGTCCAGCCCGATTTTGAGGTTGTTCGTCCACAGCGATGCCGCAAGGCCGTACTCGGTGCCGTTCGCCTGAGCCAGCACGGTTTCCACGTCGTCGAACGGGAAAACGCATGTCACGGGGCCGAAGATCTCCTCCTGCACCAGCCGGCTTTCGTTCGGCAGGTTAGTGAAGATGTGCGGACGGATGAACAGGCCGTCCTTAAGTGCGGGGTCGGACGGCATGGCGCTGGCGGCGCGGCCGGTGGCGCCGGGGGTGGCCATGCCCTCCTTGATGAAGCCCTCGACCTTTTCGAACTGGTCGGTGCTGATGATGGTGCCGATGTCAGTCGCCTCGTCCAGCGGGTCGCCCATTACCATCGCGTCCACCTTGGCCGCCAGCGCCTCGACGAAGCGGTCGAACACCGGGCGTTCCACATAGATGCGGCTGGCCGCCGTGCAGCTTTGGCCCTGCCGGGTGAAGCGCATGGAGGTGACGGCGCCAAGCACGGTCTTGTCGAAGTCGCAATCGGCGAACACGATCATGGGAGACTTGCCGCCTAGCTCCAGCGTGACCGGCACCAGCTTTTCCGATGCCGCCTTCGAGACGATGCGGCCGACCTCGACGCTCCCGGTGAAGGTCACCTTGCGCACCTTGGGATGCGCGACCAGCGGTGCCCCGCACTCCGGCCCGTAACCCGACAGCATGTTGAAGCAGCCCGGCGGCAGCACGCGGTTCATCAACTCGCAGATACGCAGCACGGCGAGCGGCGCCTCCTCCGCCGATTTCACGACGACGGTATTGCCAGCCACCAGTGCGGGCGCAATTTTGAGCGCCATCAGCAGCATCGGCACGTTCCACGGGATGATCGCGCCGACCACGCCCAGCGGCTCCCGCACCGTCACCGACAGCACATTGGGGGCGAAGGGCACTGTCTCGCCCTTCAGCTCGCCGCCGAGGCCGCCATAGAATTCAAGGATGTCGGCGACGGTGTTCGCCTCCACCCGGCTTTCGGTCCGCAGCGCCTTGCCGGTTTCCAGGGCGATCAGCCGGGCCAGTTCCTCGACATGCTCGCGGATGACGGCGGCGCATTGGGCGACCAGGGCGCCACGCTTGCGGGACGGCATCTTTGCCCAGGACTTCTGCGCCGCGTCTGCGTTCTTGACGGCTGCGTCCACGTCGGCGGCGTCACCCTCGGCGGCGCGGGCGACCTCCTTGCGGGTGGCCGGGTTCACGACGGCGAACGTCTTGCCGCTGCGAGCTGGGACGAATTGCCCGCCAATGAAGTGCTTGCCGGACAGCGCCGTCGCCAGCGCCTGCTGGTCCAAGGTCGGCGCCTCCGGTGTGGGCGTGTCAGTAGCCGGGGAGGCTTGGTGCGGGTGGGGGCTGTCCAGCATCGGGTTTGCCTCAAGGCTCAGGGTGCATATAACGCTGTTGCCACAATGGACCCGGCGGGTGGGCCGGACAAGGGCAGGGGACGCTTACAAGCATGACCGACACCGCACCAACGGGTCCGCTCGCCGGGCTGACGGTATTCGACCTGACCCGGGTGCTGGCGGGTCCAACCTGCGTGCAGATGCTCGGCGACCTCGGTGCGGACATCATCAAGGTGGAGAAGCCCGGCAGCGGCGACGACACCCGCGGCTTTGCCCCACCGTTCATGCCGGGTACGCAGGAAAGCGCCTACTTCGTTGGGGTGAACCGCAACAAGCGCAGCGTCACGCTCGACATCGCCAAGCCGGAGGGGCAGGAGATCGCGCTGGCGCTGATCGCCAAGTCGGACATCCTGGCGGAGAACTTCAAGGTTGGCGCCCTGGCGAAGTATGGGCTGGGCTACGAGCAGCTTCATGCCCGGTTTCCCGGCCTGATCTATTGCAGCATCACGGGCTTTGGCCAAACCGGGCCGTATGCGCCGCGGCCGGGCTACGATAGCCTGGTGCAGGCGATGGGCGGGGTGATGAGCCTGACAGGCGAGCCGGACGGGATGCCGCAGAAGGTGGGCGTGCCGGTGGCGGACCTGTTCGCCGGGCTGTATGGGTGCATCGGCATCCTCGCGGCGCTGCGGCACAAGGATGCGACTGGGCAGGGGCAGCAGGTGGACATCGGCATGCTGGACACGCATGTCGCCTGGCTGGCGAACCAGGGCATGAACTACCTGGCGACCGGTGAGAACCCGGTGCGGCTGGGCAACCAGCATCCCAACATCGTCCCGTATCAGGTATTCCCGACCGCGGACGGTTATGTCGTGCTTTCAGTAGGTAACGACCCAACATTCCAGCGGTTTTGCAAGGAGTTCGGCCTGGCGCACATGCTGGACGACCCGCGTTTTGCCACCAATGTCGCACGGGTCGGCAACCGGCAGCTCGTGACGGACATGCTGACGCCGGTACTGCGCAGCCAGCCGACGGGTTGGTGGGTGGAGCGGCTGGAGGCGCTGAAGATCGGCTGCGGCCCGATCAATACTCTCAAGGACGTGTTTGCCGATCCGCAGGTGCAGGCAAGGAACTCGGTGGTGCATATGCCGCATGCGGCTTCGCCGGACGGGGTGCGGGTGATCGCCAATCCGGTACGGCTTTCGGAAACGCCGGCCGACTACCGCCGTCCGCCGCCGGTGCTGGGGCAGCACACGGAGGAGGTGCTGGGGGAACGGCTGGGGATGTCGGGCGCCCGGCTGGCGGAGCTGCGGGAGAAGGGCGTGATCTGATTGGGAAGGCTGGTGCCGCGGAAGCATCGCCGACCGGTTTCCGGTCTGACCGTCTCCGCCACAGCGAGGGGCGCGGCGACGCGGCAATCCGAGGCGGCAAAGACTGCGCTCTCGGCCCTGGATTGCCGTGCCGTAAACGGCTCGCAATGCCGGCTCGTCAACGTCTGAGTCAGTGCGACAAGCAGTCTATTCGAAACCTCCTCCGTCCAAACCCGCAGCGTGCGGTCTCGCTGGCATCCTGAGTCAGCACACGCTCCGCATCTCGTTCTCGAATTCTGAACCTGCCCACGTGCCGGCTACTTTGTCTGCTCCTTCTTGGGATCATCCGACAATACGCGCCAGCCAAGAAGCCGGGACAGCGGCGCTGGGTCGTTCAGCAGCAGTTTCCAGCCGACGCGAGACGACAGCGGCGCAGGATTGTCAGACAGCAGCCGCACACCGGCACGAGCAGGCGGCGGCTGCTGTTCCTTCGAGAGGACCCGCAAGCCCAGACGCCTGGAGAGCGGAGCGGGATCGCCCAACAGCACCCGCCAGCCCAAGCGCGAGGAAAGGACCGCCGGACGGTCCGTCAGGAGGGGCATGTTGATCGCTTTGGACAACGGCGCGGGGTTATCGATCAGCTCTGAGTCGGGCTTCCGCCGTCGCTGGGATTTGAGCAGCAGCGGCAATCCCAGGGCCGAGGAAAGCGGCGCCGGATCGTGGGAGAGCACCCTCCAACCACACGCAGAGGAGAGCGGCGCCGCAGGGTCCGCCGGCGTTTTCTCATAGTCCTGCTCGGGGAGGCCGGTATCTGCCGGGCCGTGCTTCTCCAAGATCTCGGTGGCCATGAGCGCATATCCGAACGCTGCCAGGACGCTGACGAGCGTTTCGCCCTGCTTGATGCGTTCCGCATAGACCTTCGCGTGGGTAGCCGTGACCCCGCCCGCCTGGATGCGCGCAAGGATATCCTCGTCCGGCGCCTCCGCCGAGGCGACCACGTTGATGTCGCGGCCGTCGTATCCGGCCTTCTTCAATTCCGCGGCCGCCGCGTCGGCGTCCTCGCGGGCTTGGTAAATTCGGCTGATCGTTTGGGTCATGGTCTCTCCATTTCGCCCAGCGTGGCAGTACGGTGCGCGTCAAGGGACCGGCGCACGGGTTCAGGCACGACTCTCCTCCGGGGGCTGACCAGCGGAAGCATCGTCGCGAGCGTCGCCAGCAGCAGGATCATCTCGATGCCATAGACCGCATCGTATGCCACCGCCGCCCCCATCCCATTATGGACGACAGACCCGGCCACCACATCGCGAATGATGCCGCCGAGCGCGATCGCCAACCCCGCCGCCGACGCCTGCGCCGCTCCCCAGGCGCCAAGCGCAAGGCCGGTCTGGCTGCGCGGCGCCAAGTTCATCGTCGCCGTCAGTGTTCCGTGACCAAACAGGCCCGCGCCAAACCCGATCAGTAGAGTGCCGGACGCGAACAGCCACGCCGCCGACAGCGGCCCGGCAAGGATCACCGCCGCAAACGCCGGCATCCCGGCCAGCGCGCCATACGCCGCCATCCGGAACGGGTCCGCGCCGCGGCTGAGCACCCGTGAGGCCCAGCCAAAGCCCAGCAACCCGCCGATTGCCAGCGCCGCCGTCAGCTTGGTCGTGTCGCTCACGCTGAGATGCAGGACCTGCCCGCCATACGGCTCGAGCAGCACGTCCTCCATGCTGAACGCCATCGTCCCCAGCCCCACCGACAGCAGGCGCCGCACCACCTGCCCACCCTGGGTGAAGCTGTCCCACGATTGCCGGAACCCCGGCGCGCGCTGCGTCGCTTGCAGCGCGGCCGCCCGGGTGTTCCGGGGTTCCTGCTTCCACAACGCGACGCCATTGAGCACGATCGTCGCGATCGCGGCGGCCTGGATCACCTGGATCAACCGTCCCGGGGTGAACGGCGCCAGCAATGCGCCGAACGCCAGCGCGCTCGCGATCATCCCGAACAGCAGCATCACATACATCAAGCCGACGACCTTCGGCTGCGACTCCTCGGCCGCCAGGTCGGTGGCCAGGGCCAGGCCGACGGTCTGCGTCGTATGCAGCCCGGCGCCCACCAGCAGGAAAGCGGCCGCCGCGCCGAGCAGCCCGATCCACATCGGCGCCTCTGCGGCATTGCCGACGCCGGAGAGCACCAGCAGCGCGAACGGCATGATCGCCAGACCGCCGAACTGGACCATGGCGCCGCGATACATGAAGGGGACCCGCCGCCAACCGAGTTCCGAGCGGTGCGTGTCGGACCGGAAGCCAATCAGCGCCCGGAACGGCGCGAAGATGAGCGGGAGCGAGATCATCGTCCCAACCAGCGACGCGGGAACACCCAGCTCCACGATCATCACCCGGTTGAGCGTGCCGATCAGCAGCACTAGCGCCATGCCGACCGAGACCTGGAACAGCGACAGCCGCAGAAGCCGCGGCAGCGGCAGGTCCGGCGTCGCGGCGTCGGCGAACGGCAGGAAGCGAGAGCCCATACCGGCCCAGGCACGCATCACACGTAGGCTGACACGGTTCATGTCTCGATAAGCTCCAACAGAGCCGGCACAATCTATCGAGCAACGGCGCGGGACGGTCGTCCTGGATGTGGCGACCGGATGTCTCCGGCCTTCGACAGATCAAGGCATCGCGCGTGACGGCCGGAGTTTATGGACTCCGGCCGTCACGCCAGCAGCGGAAACTTGCGCCGCTACTCCGCCGGGGGAGATGCCAGGGCTAGTGCGCCGGGCGGCCGCGGTCGCGTGGCGTCGGCTGTTGCATCAGCGGATTTGGCAGTGGGATCGGCGGTCACCGAGACCACGAACGACGTTTCGCCCTTGCCGGGCACGCCGGGCATCGGCGTCACCTTGACCGAGAAGGCGGGCGCGCCACGCACGGCCGCGTCGGCGACGTTCGCTGCGGCGCCCTCGTTCGCCGCCGCCGGCGCACCCGACACCGTCCTGTTCCGCCACGAGCCGGACCAGTAGGCCGCCATCCACGGGACGTTGGTCATGACGGAGGCATGGACGATCAGCGACGTGATAGCGACACTGCCGAGCAGGAGCGGCAACCCAACGGTGGGGTGTACCACGCACCAGATTCTACCTTGGTTCATGTCGGTTCTCCCCTAGTGCAGCCAAGGCGACCAGATGTAGGCGAGGAAGTGAGCGAACAGCGAGATCACGAAGAACACCCTCGCGCCGTCGATCACATGCTTATGGAGTTCCTCGGATTCCCGGATGGTGAGGCCGGTTGGCCAAACCCTGTTCAGGTCCTCCCCGGAGCCGGCGGCATCCCCTGTGGTAGCGCTCATGTTCGCTCTCTCCCTTTCAAAGGCCCATCGTCGGGCCGTCAGCGATCTCCGTCCAAATACAGCAGTGCGGCATCGGCCCACTGACGAGACCGTTTCAGCGAGCCGTATGTCACGCTAACGATACACAAAAAACTGTCAAGACATCTTGACGTTTTCCCAACACGGGCGGTTCGAGGCTATTCACGAGATCGCGGGCGCTGAGCTTCGAGAGGGCCGGTGTCCAGTTTTGGGGCAGCAGTAGGAGGCCGGGCGGTCGTTGAACGCGATTGCGGGGGGGCATTTCCTGGCTTCGCCCGAGGGACAGCAGGTTTACGGTTCGCCGGCCGTCGCGAGCGCAGCGTTGGATTAGGCATTCGCAAACGCGGCCTAACAGGCGGTGCTTGGCCGGTCTGCGGATGCGGGCGGCTTCGCGTTGTGGACGGGCGCGCTGCATGCGAATGCAATGACGCCCGGGCGATGTTGGCCGATCTTGCATCGTTGCCGGAGGGAGAGGCGTGCGAGGCGTCTGCCGCCACGAACTTTTTTATTGCGGGCACAATCGGCAGGACGAACCATAAGGGTTCTCTGGTCCCGGTAGGCTGATGACGGCGACGCCGGTGCTGGGGGACATGCCGATGAGGTGCTGGGCCTTTCCAAGATCCGGCTGGCGGAACCGTGGGAAAAGGGCGCGATCTAGCTGATGAGGGGCAGGGCTGCCTTCTCCCTCTCCCACCGGGAGAGGGCCGGGGTGAGGGAGGCTGAGAATGCGAAGCCAGGTCGCGCTCGGCATGCTTGCTGCCTCTATAATCAAGCTCCGTCCGTGCAGCTTCCCTCACCCCGGCCTTCTCCCGGAGGGAGAGGGAGTAGTAAGCTCCTCGTTGTTTTGGTTCTGGTCTTGGCGAGTTGTGCGGCTCGGTCCTCCAATGCCGGCTCGCAGACGGTCCAAATCCCCGGTGACAACGTCACCCTCCGCGCCGAGCTGGCGTTGCCGTCCGGGCCGGCCCGTGCCCCGGCCGTCGTGCTGCTGCACGGCTGCGGCGGACCGTTTCCGGCGCGGGACGGGCAATGGCGGGACCTGCTGGTTGCGGCCGGGCATCCGGTGCTGCTGCCGGACAGCTTCGGCTCGCGCGGTCTGAGATCGCAGTGCCGGACGCCGTCGCGACAGGTGACCCCGGGCCGCGCCCGGCGAAGCGACGCCATCGCCGCCGCCAAGTGGCTGTCAGCGCAGCCGTTCACCCCACCGGGCGGCGTGGTGGTGATGGGCTGGTCGAACGGCGGCAGCACCGTTCTCGCCACCGCCCGCGCCGGCCAGGCCGACCTGCCGGGCGGCCTGATCCGCGGCTTCATCGCTTTCTACCCCGGCTGCCGTCGCTACGCCGAACCTCGTAACACCGGCCAAGGCCGTTGGACTCCAGCCGCCCCGATGCTGTTGCTGATGGGCGCTGATGACGATTGGACCCCTGCCGCGCCCTGCCGCATGCTGGCCGAAGGCAACCCGGACCACCTCCAGGCCACATTCTATCCCGGCGCCTACCATGACTTCGACGCCCCGGATCAGCCGGTGCGCAAGCGTCATGGCCTCGCCTTCACCGCCAACAACAACGGCGTGGCCCACTCCGGCACCAACCCGGAAGCCCGTGCGGACGCGCTGCGCCGCGTGCCCGCTTTCCTGGACGCCCTGCCATAACCGCCGATTGGTTCTTGGCCGCGAGTTCCCATGCTAATGGACTTCAATCTCGCACGGACCAAGAGGCCGCACCCATGAACGAGCAGTCCGCTACCCCTAGCCTGACCCGTTTCTTCTCCGCCTCGCTCGCCGACTCCGACCCGGAGTTGGCCGCCACCGTCACTGGTGAGCTGACGCGGCAACAGGACGGCATCGAGCTGATCGCCAGTGAGAACATCGTTTCCGCGGCGGTGCTGGAGGCGCAGGGGTCTGTGCTGACCAACAAGTATGCCGAGGGCTATCCTGGCCGCCGCTACTACGGCGGCTGTTCGGAGGTGGATAAGGCGGAGACCCTGGCCATCGACCGCGCCAAGGCGCTGTTCGGCTGCTCCTATGCCAACGTGCAGCCGCATAGCGGCGCCCAGGCCAACCAGGCGGTGTTCCTGGCGCTGCTCACCCCCGGCGACACCATCCTGGGCATGAGCCTCGCCGCCGGTGGCCACCTGACGCATGGCGCCGCGCCGAACCTGTCGGGCAAGTGGTTCCGCGCCATCCAGTATGGGGTGATCGAGGGCACGGGCCTGCTGGACTATGACGAGCTGGAGCGCCTGGCCCGGACCGAGCATCCCAAGCTGATCATCGCCGGCGGCTCGGCATATCCGCGCATCATCGACTTCGCCCGCATCCGCCGGGTGGCGGACGAGGTTGGCGCGGTGTTCATGGTGGATATGGCGCACTTCGCCGGGCTGGTCGCGGCGGGGGTGTATCCGTCGCCGCTGCCGCACGCCCACGTGGTGACCACCACCACGCACAAGACCCTGCGCGGCCCGCGCGGCGGCATGATCCTGTCCAACGACGAGGCCCTGGGCAAGAAGTTCAACTCCGCCGTGTTCCCCGGCCTGCAGGGCGGCCCCTTGATGCACGTGATCGCCGCCAAGGCGGTCGCGTTCGGCGAGGCGCTGCGCCCGGAGTTCCGCACCTACCAGCGCGCCGTCGTGGACAACGCCCGCATGCTGGCCGAGACTCTGATGGAGCAGGGCTGCGACATCGTCACCGGCGGCACCGACAGCCATCTCATGCTGGTGGACCTGCGGCCCAAGCGCGTGACGGGCAAGCTGGCCGAGGCGAGCCTTGAACGGGCGCGCATCACCGCCAACAAGAACGCCATCCCGTTCGACCCCGAGAAGCCCGCCATCACATCCGGCATCCGTCTGGGCACGCCGGCCGCCACCACCCGCGGCTTTGGCACGGCGGAGTTCCGCGAGATCGGCGTGATGATCGGCGAGGTGCTGGACGGCCTAGCCCGCTCCAACGACGGCGCCAACGCCGCGGCCGAGCAGGCGGTCGCCGCCCGCGTGCTGGCGATGTGCGCCCGCTTCCCGATCTACACCGGTGCGCAGTTGGGCGGCGGAGCGCACCTGCAGGGGTAATGCTGGGTGCGCTGCCCTTTCTGCGGCCATGACGACACCCAGGTTAAGGACAGCCGGCCCACGGATGACGGGTCGGCCATCCGGCGCCGGCGGTTCTGCGGCGGGTGCGGGCAGCGATTCACCACCATCGAGCGGGTGCAGTTGCGGGAACTGACGGTGCTGAAGAACGACGGGCGGCGGGTGCCGTTCGACCGTGACAAGCTGGCTCGCTCCATACGCATCGCGCTGCGCAAGCGTCCGGTGCAGGAGGAGCGGATCGAGCGCATCGTGAACGGCATCGTCCGCCAGTTGGAGGCCTCGGGGGAGGCCGACATCCCGAGCAAGCAGCTCGGCGAGCTGGTAATGGAAACGCTGAAGGAGGTGGACGCCGTGGCCTATGTCCGCTTTGCCAGCGTGTATCGCGACTTCCGCGAGGCTAGGGATTTCGAGGCCTTCCTCGGTTCCCTGGACGAGCCTACATAACCCGGCATGGATGATGAGCAGCACATGCGGGCGGCGCTTGCCCTCGCTCGCCGCGGGTTAGGCTCGACCTGGCCCAACCCGGCGGTCGGCTGCGTTCTGGTGCGGGATGGCCGGGTGGTCGGACGCGGCACGACGGCACCGGGCGGGCGGCCCCATGCGGAGGCGGTAGCGCTGGCGATAGCCGGCGAGGCTGCGCGGGGCGCCACGGCCTATGTGACACTGGAGCCTTGCAGTCATCACGGGAAAACACCGCCCTGTGCCGACGCGCTGATCGCGGCCGGCGTGTCCCGGGTCGTGGTGGCGGGCGGCGACCCCGACCCCAGGGTGAACGGCGCAGGCATCGCCCGTTTGCGTGCGGCGGGCGTCCAGGTCGAAACCGGCGTGCTGGCGGGCGAAGCGGACTTCCAGCAGACCGGCTTCCTGCTGCGCGTGCGGGAGGGCCGGCCGATGGTGACGCTCAAGCTGGCGGCGACGCTGGACGGGCGGATCGCGACGCGCACGGGTGAAAGCCAATGGATCACAGGGCCGGACGCTCGACGCGCCGCACATGCCCTGCGCGGGCGGCACGATGCCGTGATGGCCGGCATTGGCACGGTGCTGGCCGACGATCCCGACCTGACGTGCCGCATCCCCGGCTTCCGCCGGACACCGCAGGTCCGCGTCGTCCTGGACAGCACGCTCCGCACGCCGTTGACGGCCCGGCTGATTGCGACGGCAGCGGATACGCCGACATGGGTCATTCACGGCTCCGATGCCGAGGCCGGGCGCAAGCAGGCCCTGGAGCAGGCGGGCGTGCGCCTGTTCGGGACTGCGGCGCCGAAGGTGGACCTGCCAACGGCGCTGCGCCTGCTGGGCGACGCTGGCCTGACCCGCGTGCTGGCCGAGGGCGGGGCAGGGGTGGCCGCTTCGCGCCTGGTTCCATGCCCCTGCGGTGATCGGCGGGGACGGATTGGCTGCCGTGCAGGCATTCGGGGTTTCCGGCCTGGACGGCATGCCGCGTTTCAGCCGCACGGGATCGCGCATAGTGGGAGATGACATGCTGACCGAATTGCAGGCGGCCTAGTGTTCACCGGCATCATCACCGGCATGGGCAGCGTCCGCAGCGTGCAGCCGCTCGGCGCCGGACAGGACATGCGCATCGTCATCGAGGCGCCCTGGCCCGACACCGGCAGCATTGCGGTCGGCGCCTCCGTCGCCTGCGGCGGCTGCTGCCTGACGGCGGTGGAGGTGGGATCGGACTGGTTCGCTGTGGACGTGTCCGGGGAAACGCTGTCGAAAACCAAGCTGGGCACCTGGGCGCCGGGCAGCCGGATGAACCTGGAACGCTCGCTCCGCATGGGCGACGAGCTGGGCGGCCACCTGGTGTCCGGTCATGTGGATGGGCTGGGTCGGGTGCAGTCCGTCGTGCCGGAAAACGGCTCCTGGCGCGTTCGGGTCGCCGTGCCTCATGACCTCGCGCGCTTCATCGCCGCGAAGGGCAGCGTTTCGCTGGATGGCGTATCCTTGACCGTCAACGATGTGTCGGGCGATGAAGCCGGCAGCGACGTGTTCGGCGTCAACATCATCCCCCATACCTGGAATGTCACGACGCTCGGCCAGCTCAAGCCCGGCGACCCCATCCATATCGAGATCGACATGCTGGCCCGCTACGTCGCGCGCCTGGCGGAGGCATCATGAAGACCGCGACCCTATCGGACTACCTTGCCCCGACCGCCGACCTGATTGAGGAGGCGCGGGCCGGGCGCATGTTCATCCTGGTGGATGACGAGGACCGGGAGAACGAGGGCGACCTGGTCATCCCGGCGCAGTTCGCAACGCCCGACGCCATCAACTTCATGGCCCGGCACGCCCGCGGGCTGATCTGCCTCGCCATGACCCGGCAGCGCGTCGAGCAGCTTGCCCTGCCGCTGATGAGCCAGTCCAACCGCACCCGGCACCGCACCGCCTTCACCGTCAGCATCGAGGCGCGGGAAGGCGTGACTACCGGCATCAGCGCCGCCGACCGTGCCCGGACCGTAAGCGTCGCGATCAACCCCGAAAGCACGCGCGACTCCATCGTAACGCCGGGGCACGTGTTCCCGCTGGTGGCGCGCGAGGGCGGCACCCTGGTTCGCACCGGGCATACCGAGGCCGCCGTGGACATCGCCCGGCTGGCCGGCCTCAACCCGTCCGGCGTGATCTGCGAGATCATGAACGACGATGGCACCATGGCCCGGCTGCCGGACCTCTGCGCCTTTGCCCAGCACCACAACATCAAGCTCGGCACGATCGCCGACCTGATTGCGCACCGCCGCCGCACCGAAAAGCTGGTGCGGCGAGTCGAGGAAAGCACGATCAACCATGCCATCGGCGGCGATTGGCGGCTGATGGTCTATGCGACGACCCTCGAGTATGCCGAGCATGTCGTGCTGGCCAAGGGCGACCTGTCGGGACCGTTGCCGCCCCTAGTGCGCATGCATGCCGTGGACATCGTGACCGACATGATGGGCGGGCCGTCCTGGTCCCCGCTGCACGGGTCCATGCGGATGATTGCGGCCGAGGGCCGAGGTGTCGTGGTGCTGATCCGGGATACTCGGCCGACCGCCGTATCCGACCGGGTGCGCGCGTTGTCTGCCAGCCCGCGGCCCGGCGGTTTCCTGCGGGATTATGGCATCGGCGCGCAGATCCTGACGGACCTCGGGGTGCGTGACATGGTGTTGCTGTCGAATACGCGCCGCACCATGGTGGGGCTGGAAGGCTATGGCTTGAACATCGTCGAGCACCGTGACATCGCCGGGACCGACGGTACGGCCGGAGAATGAGCACCGCCGACGCCCCAGTGCCGGCCGCACCCAAGGTGTCCGGCCCGGCGCCGCGCATCCTGCTGGTGCGGGCGCCCTATTACCGCGATGTTGTGGACGGCATGACCGTGGGCGCCCGGCGCATCCTGGATTTTGCCGGGGCGACCCATGAGACACTGGATGTGGCCGGCGCGTTCGAGTTGGCGCAGGCCATACGCATCGTGCTGCGCGGGTCCGCCCAGTTCGATGGTTACGTGGCGCTTGGTTGCGTGGTGCGTGGGGAAACCGACCATTATGACTATATCTGCCGGGAAAGCATGGCGGGACTGATGCATGTCGCACTGCAATATGGGCTTGCGATGGGCACCGGGCTGCTGACGGTCCACGCCATCGAGCAGGCGGTGGCCCGTTCCCGCGACGACGGCCACAACAAGGGCGCCGAGGCCGCTGCGGCGGCACTGACCCAGGTCGCGGTCATGCGCCGGATGGGAGCTGCCTGATGGCCCACCGCCCCAAGCCGCAGGGCCGCCCCCGCACCGCCTCCCGCGTTGCCGCGGTGCAGGCGCTGTTTCAAAGCGAGCAGAACGGCGAGACGGCGGAGACCGTCATAGACCAGTTTGTCCGTCACCGACTGGGCGAGCTGCCTGGCCCTGAGCACCTGGGCGGTGGCGGCTTCGAGGAAGGCCGGGTTCCCGACGCTCACGTCCCCCTGTTCAACCGCATCGTCCGCACGGCTGTGCTGGAGCAGGACCGGCTCGATAAGCTGATCGCCGCAGCCCTGCCAGCGGAGTGGCCGATGGCCCGGCTGGACCCGGTGCTCCGCGCATTGCTGCGCGCCGGCGGCGCCGAACTGTCTATGCAAGATGGCCCGCCGCCGCGCGTCGTTATCAACGAGTACCTGGATGTGGCGCACGGCTTCTTTACCGGGGAGGAACCCCGCATGGTGAACGGTATGCTGGACCGGCTTGCGCGCGACCTGCGGCCCGGCGACTTCCCGGCGGACGCTGTCCAGCCGGCCTGACGCGCCCCGCATGCCGGAAGCTCCTGCCGAGTTCGGGCTGATTGCCCGTCATTTCCGGCCGCTGGCAGGCGAGGGGGCGCTGGACCTCCTGGACGACGCGGCGCTGCTGATGCCGCCGCCAGGGAGGCAGCTCGTGTTCACCGCGGATGCGATGGTTGAGGGCGTCCACTTCCTGCCGGACGATCCCGCGGACACCGTGGGCCGCAAGCTGCTTCGAGTGAACCTGTCTGATTTGGCGGCGATGGCGGCGGTGCCGCTAGCTTACCTGCTGACGGTTTCGGCCCCGCGCGGCACGCCGGATGGCTGGTTTGCCGATTTCGCCGCCGGGCTGGCGGCGGATCAGGCGCTATTCGGCATCAGCCTGCTGGGCGGCGACACCACCAGCACACCCGGGCCGGTTTCGCTGACGTTGACCTGCATCGGCCACGTGGCTCCGGGTGCGGCGCTCCGCCGGGCCGGCGCGGCGGCGGGAGATGATGTCTGGGTGACGGGCACCATTGGCGATGGAGCACTGGGGTTGGCCGCCCTGCGAGGGCAGGTGAGGGACCCCGAGGGTTGGCTGGCCGGACGCTACCGGCTGCCGCAGCCCCGCCTCGGCTTGGCGCTGCACGGGATCGCTTCGGCGGGAATGGACGTGTCGGACGGGCTGGTTCAGGACCTCGGACACCTATGCCGCCTGGCTGGCCTTGGCGCCCGGGTCGAAGCTACGTTGGTGCCATTGTCCCCGGCTGCAACGGCCGCCGGGCCGGATTGGCTCGGGACGTGTCTCACCGGCGGGGATGACTACGAATTACTCCTGGCGGTCCCTCCAGAGCGCAGCGACGCCTTGCAAACCATTGCCTTGGGGGCCGGGGTGCAAGTGACACGCATCGGCGCCTTCGTGGCGGGCGAGGACGTCGCCGTGGTGGATCATCAGGGAACACGAATCCGGCTGGACCGGGCCGGATGGAGCCACTTCTAGACAGACTTGCTAGAGACCGGTTACAGGCCTGATCCGGTCTGCGAGCCGGTGCCACCCGGGTTCGTTCCGCCAGTGCTTGGCCCGCCGGCGCTGAATTTACCGACGTTGCCAAGCAATTGCTGCAGGAACGAAGCTTCACTTCCCGGCGACGGCGTGGCACGGCTGACGACCGACACAGTTAGCCCGTCGTCCTGGTTCAGCCGCTTCACCCCGCGCAGCACGCCGCCGTTGTCGAACGAGAGCAGAACGACATCCTGCTGCAGGATACCTGGCGTGCGGCCGACCCGGCTGCGGGTGGTTTCCCCGATGTAGATCCAGGTGTTGTCATCGAATGTCGCCTTGGCGGTCGGCGATCCCAGCAGGGAGGTCGCATCGGCGCGGGTGGAGGTGCCGGGCACGAGTTCCTTGAGCTGGTCGGCATCCACCCGGTTGCCGCGGAGCTGCTTCGGCGCCTGGACCACGCTGCAGGCGGTCAGGAGCGTTACGAGCAGCAGGGGAAGGGCGGTTCGGCGCACGGCGGTATCTCTGGTTGCATCGGGCGACCGGTCCGCATTGACCGGAACGGAGGGCAGCCCATCTCAGCTTTGCGTGTCATGTGCCGGAGCGGCTGTCAATCATTCCGTGCCGTGCCCGTTGGTGCCGGAGGATCTGAAGCATATGGGCCTGTTCAACCTGTTCGGACGCAAGCCGTATGAGCGTGCCGGGTTCGAGCTTTACACAGCGTCGGTCAGGGCTGCGCGCACGCCGTATTTCTTCGGGATGCTTGGGGTGCCGGATACGCTGGACGGGCGGTTCGAGATGGTGGGGCTGTTCGTCTTCCTGGTAGTGAACCGGCTGCATTCGGCATCTGAAGAGGGCAAGAAATTGGCCCAGGCAGTGTTCGATGCCATGTTCCTGGACATGGACATCAACCTTCGTGAGATCGGCATCAGCGACATGCGGATCGGCAAGAGCGTGAAGGACATGTGGCATGCGTTCCACGGCCGTTCCGTCGCCTATGCCGCAGCACTTGCCGCCGACGACACCGAGGCGCTGACAGCGGCCATCGCCCGCAATGTTTGGCGCGGACGCGAGCCGGACGCCAATGCCCGGGCGTTGGCCCGCATGGTGATTGCGCAGAACCGCCATCTGCAATCACTACCCAACGAAACCCTATTCAAGGGCCAGCCCAGCTTCCTCCCCACGGCAGAGGCGGTGGCATGACGCCGGAGGTGAGCCGCCCGCTAGCGCTCGACCGTGTCGGTCCGGCCGGCATTACCATGCTGGTGCAGGCAAATCCGGAGGAATTGCCTGCCGTTGCTGTGCGGCTGGGCGTTCCGGGTGTGCAGTCCTTGCGCTGTGAGTTCCGCTTGCGGCGGATCGGCGCGGTCGTTGAGGGGCAGGGCGACCTCCTCGCGAGCCTCACCCAGCAATGCGTGGTGTCGCTGGACGATTTCGACAGCATCATGCGGGAGCATTTCGTCGTGCACTTCGTCCCTGCTGGGACCGAGGACGATGAGCCGGAGCCTGATGTGCCCGATCAGATACCATTCGAGGGCAGCATGATCGACCTCGGTGAAGCGATGGTCGAGCAGATGGCCCTGTCTCTTGACCCCTACCCTCGCCGGCCCGGCGCCGAGATGCCCGCGGAAGCGATGGAACCGGAGCAGGGCGCCTTCGCCGCACTTGCGTCACTGCGGACGCGCCAGTAATCCCAGTTTTGCGCGGCGTGCTTGCAGCGGTCATGCGGGTCTGCTAGACCCCGCCGCCTGATTACTGTCTGTTGTGCCGCCACCGCCGTCGGCGGGCTGCGTGCCAGTTTAGCCCGGAGAGGCGCGTTCCCATGGCTGTTCCCAAAAAGAAAACATCGCCGTCCCGTCGTGGGATGCGGCGCAGCCACGATGCGCTGCGGACCGAGGCGCACGCCGAGTGCTCCAACTGCGGCGAACTGAAGCGCCCGCACCATCTTTGCAGCCACTGCGGTCATTACGATGGTCGTGAAGTCGTGGCCGCAGGCAAGGCGCTCAAGGGCGCTGTCCGAGTCTGACCGAGGCCGGCGCGCCGGCACGGTGACGGGCTTGGACCGAAGCGAGATGAGTGCGCCGTTCACCCTGGCAGTTGACGCAATGGGTGGCGATGGCGCACCGGAGGTCGTGCTGGACGGCTTGGCCATTGCTGCAGAGCGGCATCCGGCTGCGCGTTTTCTTCTGGTCGGCGATGAGGAAAGGCTGGCGCCGATGATTGCCCGGCGCAAACGGGTGCAGGCATCCTGCACTCTCCGCCATGCGCCCAACGTCATTGATAGCGAGATGAAGCCGACTGCGGCTTTGCGGGTGCGTGGCTCATCGATGCGTGTGGCCATTGATGCCGTGGCGCATGGCGAGGCGTCCGGCGTGGTTTCGGCCGGCAACACCGGCGCGCTGCTGGCGCTTGCCAAGATCGTCATCAAAACGTTGCCCGGTATAGACCGCCCAGCAATGGCGGCGATCGCACCGTCCGCCCGCGGCGATGTCGTGATGCTTGATCTCGGCGCCAACGTGCAGTGCGATGCGCGCAACCTGGTCGAGTTTGCCATCATGGGCGACGTGTTCGCCCGCACGGTCTTGGGCTTGCCGGCGCCGACCATCGGATTGCTGAACGTCGGAACCGAGCAGTTGAAGGGCGACGAGCGCGTCCGCCAGGCTGCCGAAACCCTGAAAAAGAGCCATATCGGGCCGCAATTCCATGGCTTCGTCGAGGGAGATGATATCGCGGCCGGCACGACGGACGTGATTGTGACCGACGGGTTCACAGGCAATGTCGCGCTGAAGACCGGGGAAGGGGCGCTTCGCCTGGTCGGCGACCTGCTCAAGCAGATCTTCCGCAGCAGCTTGGCGGCGCGGCTGGCCTACCTGCTTGCCCGGCCTGGCCTGGACCGGATGCGTACTTGGCTGGACCCGCGCCGCTATAACGGCGCGGTCATGCTCGGCCTGAACGGCGTCGTCGTGAAGTCGCATGGCGGAACCGATGCCGAAGGTTTTGCCCACGCGATGGATGTCGCGATGGACATGGTCGTGCACGGCTTCAATGAGAAAATTCGCGACGGCCTGGCCCGGATCGAGGCGTTGCGCCTGGCCGGCCGCGACGCGCCGCTTGCGGTGGCAGGCTGACCCTTGGCTGGGCGGAGCATTGTCGCCGGGCTCGGCGGCTATCTCCCGGCACGCGTGGTGTCCAACGAGGAACTGTCGCAGCGCGTGGATACGTCCGATGCGTGGATACAGGAACGGACCGGCATCCGGCAACGCCACGTCGCATCGCCTAACGAGACCTGCGCGCATATGGGCGCCCGTGCGGCGGCAACGGCCCTGGCGGATGCTGGCTGCACGGCGGCCGACGTGGACGCGGTGATCCTGGCCACCAGCACGCCGGATCAGGCGTTCCCGGCGTCGGCACTGCGGGTGCAGGCGGAACTTGGGATACGGCGCGGATTCGGCTTCGACCTTTCGGCGGCGTGCAGCGGCTTCGTTTATGCGCTTTCCGTCGCGGACGCGATGATCCGGACGGGCCAGGCCGGTGGCGTGCTGGTGATCGGCAGCGAGGTTTACTCGCGCATCATGAACTGGGCCGACCGCGGCACCTGCGTCCTGTTCGGTGATGGCGCTGGCGCGGCGTTCGTGCGGGCGGCTGATGCCGGTGATGATAGCGGGCGTGGGGTCCTCTCCACGCACCTGCATGCGGATGGGACGCTTGGCGACCTGTTGTATGTGGACGGCGCGGTGGGACAGCCGGACCGGCCGGGGCACTTGGTGATGAACGGGCGGGAGGTGTTCCGCCATGCCGTCACCAAGCTGGCGGCGGTCGTGGATGAGGCGCTGCACGTCAACGGCCTCAGCCATGAAGATGTGGACTGGCTGGTGCCGCACCAGGCCAATCGGCGCATCATTGACGCGATGGGCCGCAAGCTGGGGCTGCCGCCCGAGCGGGTGGTGGTGACCGTGGATCGTCACGCCAACACCTCCGCCGCGTCCATTCCGTTGGCGATGGCAGAAGCGTACGGCGACGGACGCATCAAGCGCGGAGATCTTGTGTTGATGGAAGCGCTTGGTGGCGGCATGACCTGGGGCTCTGCGCTGGTCCGGTTGTGATACGCAATTAAGTAAGTATTGTTTTCAGCACCTTCGCTTGACGATTGGCGGGTCTGGACATAGCGTGCGTTCATGAACACCGTAACGCGCGCGCAACTGGCGGAAACGATCTATGCCCAGGTTGGCTTGTCTCGAAACGACTCGGCGGACCTGCTTGAAACGGTCCTGGAGCGCGTCTCGATGGCGCTGGAGGCCGGCGACTCGGTGAAGATCAGCGGCTTCGGCACGTTTTCTGTGCGTCAAAAAGGCCGCCGCATCGGACGTAACCCGAAGACCGGTGTGGAAGTGCCGATCCTGCCGCGCCGGGTGCTGACGTTCCGTCCTAGCCAAGTGCTGAAGGCGCATGTGAACGGCACGGCCTTGCCCACCGGTGCGGATGCCGCTGACGATGGCGACACCGCATGAGCGACGGCATCGAGCTGATCCCCGATGAGCCGGAGGATGACGGCCTCCCTGCTGGCGATGGGCTTCGCTCGCGGGCCAAGAAGGCGCCGAATGCTTTCCGCACGATTAGCGAAGTTGCGGACGAACTGCATATCCCTCAGCATGTCCTCCGGTTCTGGGAAACCAAGTTTCCCCAGATCAAGCCGCTGAAGCGGGGTGGAGGGCGGCGATACTACCGTCCCGATGACATCCTGCTGCTGCGCCGGATTTCAGATCTGCTTTATATTCAGGGATATACGATAAAGGGCGTGCAGCGTCTGCTGCGTGAGGGCGGCGGGCAACTCGCCGACGACATTCCGCCCCCGACTGCGGCGGAGCGTGCGGCGGCAGAGGCCGCGGCAGAGGACGAGCACGCGGCGCTGCCGGAATCGGCTGCCAGTGCCGTGCCCGACCCGGCCGTGGCTGAGGCTGCGCGGTTACGTGAGATTTTACAGCATATGCTGGTAGAATTGGTCGAGTTGCGCGCGCAGTTGGGCTAATTCTTCTTGCGTCGGGCGAGTCATGTCTGGGGGTGAAAACACGCATCGACCTTTTCTGGTGAAGAAGAGGTAATTTTGGTGCAGGCGTGCTTCGCTCCGTAGCCAAGATTCCCTCACCCCAACCCTCTCCCGGAGGGAGAGGGAGTAGAACATCGGTCTCTGCGTTGCGTGTCCCGCTGCACCCTGCTACATCCCGCGCGTAGTCGGAGCGTGGCGCAGCCTGGTAGCGCACTTGTCTGGGGGACAAGGGGTCGTGGGTTCGAATCCCGCCGCTCCGACCAGCCCTGCAAAGATTTCCGGATTTAGGCCGGCAGCAAAATCGTCGCCACTGCCTGCGCCGCAATTCCCTCTCCGCGCCCGGCAAAACCGAGGCGCTCCGTCGTCGTCGCCTTGACCGAGACCAACCCGGCGGGAACACCCATCAATTCCGCTACACGGGCCTCCATCGCCGCGGCATGCGGCGCGATCTTCGGACGTTCGCAGATCAGCGTCACGTCTGCATTCGCCAGCCGCCCACCCCGGGCCGTGATGCGCCCCGCGGCATGGATCAGGAACCTGGCGCTGTCAGCGTCCTTCCAGGTTGCCTCCGTCGGCGGGAAGTGCCGGCCGATGTCGCCCTCCGCCAGCGCGCCATAGATGGCGTCGCATAACGCATGAAGGCCGACGTCGGCGTCGGAGTGCCCGGCCAGGCCCCGCTCATTCGGCACGGTGATGCCACACAGGATAAGCGCCCGGCCAGATGTCAGCACATGAACGTCGAAGCCAGTGCCGACGCGCGGCACCATGGGCGGCAGCAGCAGGCGTTCCAGGCGCACCAGGTCCTCCGGATAGGTCAGCTTGATGTTGTCTTCATGGCCGGGCACCAGCCCGACCGGCAGCCCCGCCCGCTCCAGCAGCGCGGCGTCGTCCGTGGCGCCCGGCCCAGCCTGCAGATGCAGTTCCAGCAAAGTCTGAAACCGGAACGCTTGCGGCGTTTGCGCGCGATACAGGCCGTCCCGCGCCACGGTCTCGCCAATCAGGCCGTCCCGCGCCCGCTTCAACGTGTCGGCGACGGGAACCGCGGGTATCGCGCCGTGCAGGCCCGCCAGCGCCGCCACCAGCGCGTCCACGGTGCCCGGCGGTATCCACGGACGGGCGGCGTCATGCACCAGCACGAGGTCGGGAGCATGCGGCGCCAATGCCTCCAAGCCCGCCCGCACGCTATCCTGCCGTTCCATGCCGCCCGGCACCGGAGGCAGGTGCTCCAATCCGGCAAGCGCATCGTCCAGCGCGGCCACGTCACCGACAGGCTGCAGCAGGTCAACGTGTGCCGCCAGAGCCTCCGCCGCCCAGTGCAGCACCGGCTTGCCGCCCAGGGCGGCAAATTGCTTTGGCCGTCCGCCTCCAAAGCGTTGTCCTGATCCGGCGGCGACGAGAAGGGCTGCGATGCGCATGGCGGCATGCAATGGCCAGGCGGCGCCCACCCCGTCAACCCATCTTACTTTCCAGTGCGAGAGATGATTGCACACGGGCCATCCACCCTCTAGTTTGCCCAAATCATGGGCAACATAGAAACCACACAGACCCGGATGCCTGCTCCCTTAGGACCGGTCACGCTGGGTGATGGGTCTTACAGCGTACGGCTGGATGTACCAGTCATCCTTGCACCGATGTCGGGCGTCACAGACCTGCCGTTCCGACGCCTGGCCAAGCAGCAGGGCGCCGGGCTGGTGGTGTCGGAGATGATTGCCTCCTGGGCCATGGTGCGCGAGAACAAGGCAACCCTGCGCATGGCGGAGGTGGACGGCTGCGGCGGTCCCAGCGCAGTTCAGTTGGCCGGCTGCGAACCCGCCGCGATGGCGGAGGCTGCACGCATCGCTGTCGGCCACGGCGCGGACCTGATCGACATCAACTTCGGTTGCCCGGTGAAGAAGGTCGCCATTGGACAGGCAGCCGGCTCGGCCCTGATGCGGGACGAGGTCGCGGCGGCACGCATCCTGGAGGCGACGGTGAACGCGGTGCCGGTCCCGGTCACGCTCAAGATGCGGATGGGCTGGGACCATGCGAGCCTGAACGCTCCGTCCCTGGCCCGCGTCGCCGAGGAGTGCGGCATACGCATGGTGACGGTGCACGGCCGCACGCGGCAGCAGTTCTACACCGGCACGGCCGATTGGCGCTTCATCGCCGGCGTGAAGGCGGCGGTGCGCCTGCCGGTGATCGCCAACGGCGACATCCTGACCGAGGACGACGCGGCGGAGGCGCTGCGCCAGTCCGGCGCCGACGGGGTGATGATCGGCCGCGGCTGCTACGGCCGGCCCTGGTTCCCCGCCCAGGTCGCCCGATTCCTGATGACCGGAACGCGCGGGACCGAGCCGACGCTCGCCGAACAGAAGGCGACGATGATGGAGCACTACCGGGCCATGCTGTCCCACTTCGGGGCGGAACCCGGGATGCGGCTGGCGCGCAAGCACTTGGCCTGGTACTCGCGCGGCATGTTCGGCTCGGCCGAGTTCCGTTCTGCGGTCATGCGGACGGCGGACCCGGCGGCAGTTGTGGCGCTGGTGAATGGGTTCTTCGACCCACTGATCGCCCGCGGGGCGTCCCGCACTCCGGAAGTGCTGGCAGCATGAAGGCGGCCATCGCACGCGGCCGGCTTAAGTTGGTTGAACGCGTTACCCCTCCGCCGCCGCCGCCGTTGATTGACGCCCATGCGTTGCTCGGCGCCCTGCCGGTGCCGGTCGTGTTGCTGGACGCGCAGGACCGGTTCCGTTTCGCCAACCAGGCGGCGGAGCAGTTCCTGGGTGTGTCCCTGCTGCAGCTCGCCAACATGACGCTCGCAACGCTCGTGCCTCCGGACAATCCGATCTTCTCGGTCCTGGCGCAGGTGCGCCGCCATGGCACGACGATTTCCGACCACGACCTGACCCTGGACAGCCCGCGCTTGCAAAAGCGTGGCATCACCGTGCAGGCGACCCCGATGCTGGAAGAGCCGGGCTGCGTGCTGGTGACGCTGCAGGACAGCAGCGCCGCCCGCGCCCTGGACCGGCAGATGAAGTTCCGCGGCGCCGCCCGCAGCGTGACCGGCATGTCGGCGGTGCTGGCGCATGAGATCAAGAACCCGCTTTCCGGCATACGTGGCGCCGCGCAGCTGCTGGAGGCGAGCGTCGAGGACGGCGACCGTGAGCTGACGGTGCTGATCCGCGACGAGGCCGACCGTATCCGCGACCTAGTGGACCGGATGGAGGTGTTCAGCGAGAAGCCGGTCGAGCGCCGGGCCGTGAACATCCACCGCGTGCTGGAGCATGTGCGCCGCCTGGCCGGATCGGGATTTGGCGCGCACCTGCGGATCACTGAGAACTACGACCCGTCGCTGCCGCCGGCCTGGGTCAACCGGGACCAACTCGTGCAGGTGCTGCTGAACCTGGTCAAGAACGCGGCCGAGGCCGTCATCGGGGATCCCGAGCTAACGGCGCGGGGTGGCGGCGAGATCATCCTGAGCACCTCTTACCAGCACGGCATGCGCCTGGCCGTCGCCGGCAGCCCGCACCGGCTGGACCTGCCGCTGGTCGTCACCGTCCGGGACAACGGCCCTGGCATCCCCGACGACATGCGCCCGCATCTGTTCGAGCCGTTCGTGACCAGTAAGCCTGCCGGCAGCGGCCTGGGCCTTGCACTGGTGGCCAAGATCGTCGGCGACCATGGCGGCTTGATCGAGGTGGACAGCCGTCCCGGCCGCACCGAGTTCCGCCTGTGCCTGCCCGTCGTGTCCGAAACCGAGGCTGACGTGGTTTGAAAGCGCATCCGATGACGTCATTTACATGACCCCACCGACCGTCTTGGTCGCCGATGACGACCGTTCCATTCGTACCGTCCTGACCCAGGCGCTGGGCCGCAGCGGCTATCAGGTGCGCTGTACCGGCAACGCTGCGACCTTGTGGCGTTGGGTCGAGGATGGTGAAGGGGACCTGGTGATCACCGACGTGGTGATGCCCGACGAGAACGGCCTGGACCTGATCCTTCGCATCAAGCGCATCCGCCCGGAGCTTCGCGTGGTGGTGATGTCGGCGCAGTCCACGCTGATGACCGCGGTCAAGGCAGCGCAGCGCGGCGCCTTCGAGTACCTGCCCAAACCATTCGACTTGAAGGAACTGCTGAACGTCGTCGCCCGTGCCCTGGCTGCGCCGCCGCCGGTCCCCGAAGCGACAGGGGACGAACCGAAAGACGCCGAGGAGCGGCTGCCGCTGATCGGCCGCAGCGTGGCGATGCAGGAGATCTACCGCAGCATCGCGCGGCTGACGACGACGGACCTCACGGTCATGGTCAACGGCGAGTCGGGCACCGGCAAGGAGCTGGTCGCCCGCGCCCTGCATGACTACGGACGCCGCCGCGCCGGGCCGTTCGTCGCGATCAACATGGCTGCCATCCCGCGCGAGCTGATCGAGAGCGAGCTGTTCGGCCACGAGCGCGGCGCCTTCACCGGCGCGCTCAACCGCGCCCAGGGCCGGTTCGAGCAGGCCGGAGGCGGCACCCTGTTCTTGGACGAGATCGGCGACATGCCGGCGGAGGCGCAGACCCGCCTGCTGCGCGTGCTGCAGGAGGGCGAGTTCACCACGGTCGGCGGCCGGCAGCCGATACGCGCCAACGTCCGCATCGTCGCCGCCACGCACCGGGACCTGCGCCAGGCGATACGCGCGGGTCAGTTCCGTGAGGACCTGTTCTACCGTCTCAACGTCGTGCCCATTCGCCTGCCGCCGCTGCGGGAGCGGCTGGAGGATATCCCGGTGCTGGCACGGCACTTCCTGGATAAGGCGCGCGAAAGCGGGTTGCAGGCCAAGACTCTGGACTCATCTGCCTTAGACCGCCTGCGCCAACATCGCTGGCCCGGCAATGTGCGCGAGTTGGAGAACCTGATGCGCCGACTTGCCGCCCTGTATCCGCAGGAGACCATCAACGACGAGGTGATCAGCGCGGAGCTGCAGGAGGTCGGCATAGATGGCGGCCAGCCAGCGCCAGGCGCCGGGCCGGAGCCGCTAGCCCAGGCGGTCGAGCGGCATATACGCACCTTCCTGGCCGCCAGTCGCGACGGCATGCCCATGCGCGACATCTACGATCAGGTGATCGCCGAGGTCGAGCGCCCGCTGATCCAGATGACCCTGTCGGCCACTCGCGGCAACCAGATCAAGGCGGCGGCGATGCTGGGCCTGAACCGCAACACGCTGCGCAAGAAGATACGCGACCTGGACATTCCCGTCGTGCGCGGGATCGGCTAAGCGGCCCGCGGTCATGAACGCACTCTCCAAACGCTCGGCGATCCAGCCCGCTACCGCGCCGCGGTCGGTGATGCGGCGCGTGCTGGACGCAGCACTTGGCAAGTTTGTGACCCTGGCGCTTGCGGCGCTGGGGCTGGTGCTGGTCGTCGCGACATTCGTGCTGCTGTCCGGCGGCGTGTCGCTGACGCTGCGGCCCAACGTCGTGTTCGCACTGGTGCTGTCCAATCTGGTGGTGCTGCTGCTGCTCGGCGCGGTGCTGGCGGGACGGCTGACGCGGGTGTGGGTGGAGCGGCGCCGCGGCTCCGCCGGGTCCCGGCTGCATGTGCGGCTGGTGATGATGTTCAGCGTGGTGGCGGTGACCCCCACCATCGTGCTGGCGGTGATGGCGACGGCGTTCTTCAACCTGGGAATCCAGGCCTGGTTCAACGACCGTGTCCGCACCGCGCTGAACGAGGGGCTTGAGGCATCGCGCGGCTACCTGGAGGAACACCGCAACAACATACGCGGCGACGCGCTGTCAATGGCGATCAGCCTGTCCAGCCTCGCTCCCACCCTGCAGCGCGATCCCATTACGTTCTCGCAGGAGCTGAAGACCCAGACCCTGCTGCGCGGCCTGACCGAAGCCGTCTTGTTCAATCCCGTCACGAACGAAATCATCATGGCTTCGGTGGACCCAGCCGAAGGCCAGGAGATCGAATCTCCCTCCTGGGAAGATACGGAGCGGGCGCAGAGCGGCGAAGTCGTCGTGCCGGACTCACCCGACGCAAGCCGTGTACGCGCGGTGGTTCAGCTCAACACGACGCCGCCGATGATGCTGCTGATCAGCCGCCCCGTGGACCAGGCGATCCTGGAACACCAGGTGCGGACGGAGCAGGCCGTGGCGGAATATCAGCGCCTGGACCAGAACCGGTCGGGCCTGCAGATCACTTTCGTACTCATTTTCGCGCTGGTGGCGCTGCTGGTTTTGTCGGCCGCGGTGCTGATCGGCCTGGTGCTGGCCAACCAGATTGCGCGTCCGGTGGGCCGGCTGATTTTAGCGGCAGAGCGGGTGCGCGCCGGAGACCTCACGGTGCGCGTGCCGGAGGTCCAGAGCGAGGACGAGGTCGCCGGCCTGTCCCGTGCCTTCAACCGGATGACGGGGCAGCTGGGCGCGCAGCGGTCCGAGCTGATGGACGCCTACAGCCAGATCGACGAGCGCCGCCGCTTTACCGAAACGGTGCTGGCGGGCGTGTCGGCCGGGGTGATCGGCCTCGACGCCGAGGGGCGGGTGGAGCTGCCGAACCGTGCAGCCAACGAGCTGATCGGCCACGACCTGATGTCATCCATTGGCGCAACGCTGGGCGACGTGGTCCCGGAGTTCGCGCCGTTGCTCGATGAGGTCGCACAGGCGCCGGAGCGGGCGCGTACGGCGGAGGTGCAGATCGGCCCGGCAGCCCGGCGGCGCACGCTGCTTGTCCGCATCGGCACCGACGGGCGCGGCGCACGTGCCGAGGGCTATGTCGTGACGTTCGACGACATTACCGAGCTGCAATCTGCCCAGCGCAAGGCCGCCTGGGCCGATGTCGCCCGGCGCATCGCGCACGAGATCAAGAATCCGCTGACCCCGATCCAGTTGTCCGCAGAACGGTTGAAACGCCGGTTTACCAAGGAGATTACCTCCGACCCCGAGACCTTCGCCCAATGCGCCGACACCATCGTCCGTCACGTCGGCGACATCGGACGCATGGTGGACGAGTTCTCGGCCTTCGCCCGCATGCCGCAGCCGGTGCTGCGCCCGGAGGATGTCGGCCGGGTTGCCAGGGAGGCGCTGGTGCTGCAGCGCAGCGCCCGTCCGGAGATCGAGTGGACGACCAGCATTCCCGATCGCGGCCCGATGGCCGTCTGCGACCGCCGCCTGCTGGGCCAAGCCCTGACCAACCTGCTGCAGAACGCAGCCGATGCCGTCGCCATGCGGCCGCGTGCAGATGGAGAGCCGATCGGCCACATCGGGCTTTCAGTGACGATACAGGGTGGTGTCGTGTCGCTGCAGGTGTCAGACGACGGCGTGGGCTTGCCCGAGGGTGACCGGGACCGGCTGGCGGAGCCCTATGTGACCCATAAGCCGAAGGGCACGGGGCTTGGCCTGGCCATTGTCAAAAAGGTGATGGAGGACCATGGCGGTGGCCTGGGCCTCGACGATCGCCGGGATGGCCCAGGCGCCATCGCCACACTGACGCTACCGTTGATGACCGCAGATGCGGCGAGGGCATAAAGGAGCCGCATGGCCCACGAAATTCTGATCGTTGATGACGAGCCTGATATCCGGATGCTGATCGAAGGCATTTTGGAGGACGAGGGTTACACCGTTCGGCAGGCTGGCGACTCCGACGCTGCCATCGCCGCCTTCCGCCACCGGCGCCCGTCGCTGGTGATCCTCGACATCTGGCTGCAAGGGTCGCGGCTGGACGGATTGGGCATCCTGAAGGCGATCCAGTCGGAGGAGCCGCATGTTCCCGTCGTGATGATCAGCGGCCACGGCACCATCGAAACCGCGGTCGCCTCCATCCAGCAAGGCGCCTACGACTTCATCGAGAAGCCGTTCAAGTCCGACCGCCTGCTGCTGATCGTTCGTCGTGCGCTGGAGGCGGCGCGCCTGGCGCGGGAGAATGCGGAGCTGCGGCTGCGCGCCGGCTTCGACTCCGAGCTGACCGGACACAGCTCCGCCATCACCTCGCTTCGTGCGGCGGTGGAGCGGGTTGCGCCGACCGGATCGCGTGTGCTCATCAGCGGACCCGCAGGGTCCGGCAAGGAGGTTGCCGCACGCATGGTCCATGCCCGGTCCCGCCGGGCAGATGGGCCGTTCGTGGCGTTGAACTGCGCGACGCTGGCGCCGGGCCGGTTCGAGGAGGAGTTGTTCGGAGTGGAGGCGGGCACCGACGCCAATGCCCAGCCGCGCCGGGCCGGCATGCTGGAGCGGGCGCATGGGGGCACGCTGCTGCTGGACGAGGTGTCCGACATGCCGCTGGAAACCCAGGGTAAGATCGTCCGCGCCTTGCAGGACCAGACGTTCGAGCGGCTGGGCGGGTCGTTCCGCGTCAAGGTTGACGTGCGCGTGCTCGCCACCACCAACCGGGATTTGCATGCCGAGATCAGCCATGCGCGGTTCCGCGAGGACCTGTATTATCGCCTGGCGGTCGTTCCGATCCGGATGCCGAGCCTGAAGGAGCGGCGCGAGGACGTGCCGGAGCTGGCCCGCCACTTCCTGGAACGCAGCGCGGAAACCAGCGGCATACCAGGACGCGAGCTGTCCACCGATGCCACCACGGCGCTGCAAGCCTATGATTGGCCCGGCAACGTGCGCCAACTGCGGAACCTGATGGATTGGCTGCTCATCATGGCGCCTGGCGGCCCGGCCGATCCGATACGCGCCGAGATGCTGCCGGCAGAAATCAGCCAGGGCGCCCCGGCACTGCTCAACTTCGATCCCACGGCGGACCTGATGGCGCTGCCGCTTCGTGAAGCGAGGGACCTGTTCGAGACGCAGTATCTGCAGGCGCAGCTGCTGCGGTTTGGCGGCAACATCAGCCGAACCGCCGGGTTTGTGGGCATGGAGCGCAGCGCGCTGCACCGCAAGCTGAAGCAGCTCGGCGTCAACTCGGACGACCGGGGTGCGTGAGTTGGGCGGGGCATGAGCCGCATCGCCTACGTCAACGGGCGCTACCTGCCGCAACGCGACGCAAGCGTGAATGTCGAGGACCGGGGATATCAGTTCGCGGATGGCATCTACGAGGTGCTGTATCTTTGCCGCGGGCGGTATGTGGACCTGGACCGGCACTTTGGGCGGTTGGAACGGTCGTTGCGGGAGGTGCGGATCGAGCCTCCGATGGGCCGGACCGCCATGCTGCATGTGCTGGAGGAGGTTGCCCGGCGCAACCGGCTGCAGGACGGGCTGCTGTATATGCAAGTGACGCGCGGCGTGGCGCCCCGGGACCATGCGTTCCCCGCGCAGGCAGTGCCGCCCACGCTGGTCGTCACCATCCGCCGGACCCCGCCGTTTCCGGCGACTCTGGACGGCTGGGGCGGTGCGGCGGTCACCCATCCGGATCAGCGCTGGGCACGTTGCGACATCAAGAGCACGGGCCTGCTGCCGAACGTCCTGGCCCGGCAGGCCGCGCGGGAACAGGGAGCGGCCGAAGCAATCCTGATTCGCGACGGCATGGTGACGGAGGGGGCGGCGACCAGCATCTGGATCGTGGACGGGCAGGGGGCTGCATGCACACGGCATCTTGCCAATGATATCCTGCCGGGCTGCACCCGTGACGCGCTGCTGTCTGTGATGGCGGAGGCCGGCATCGCCGTCGAGCAACGCGGGTTCAGCGAGGGTGAGCTGCGCAGCGCGCCGGAGGTGTTCCTGACCAGCGCGACCAGCTTCGTCAAGCCGCTGCTGGCCGTGGACGGCAAGCCAGTCGGCGACGGCACGCCGGGGCCGGTCACGCGGAAGCTGTTCGATCTATTCGCGCGGCACGTTCTGGCGAGTTGATGCGTGCTCCCTCTCCCTCCGGGAGAGGGTTGGGGTGAGGGAACGGCACGCACCTGCCTTAATGTTTCGCGCACTGTTCTCGTGCTAGACCGGGCAGTACGTGCGGCTTCCCTCACCCCAACCCCTTCCCGGAGGGAGAGGGAGTCAGACACACGTGGCGTTGATCCCCCGCCGCGAATGGCCCATATCGGCGGGGACTGCGACCCTCGCCACCCGACGGCTCATTTCTTGCTGCCGTTTATGGCGACAACAACAAGGACACGAACGTGGCCACAGATAAACCGCAGAACGTCCAGGACGTGTTCCTGAACCATGTGCGCAAAGCCAAGACGCCGGTTACGGTGTTTCTCGTGAACGGGGTGAAGCTGCAGGGCATCATCACCTGGTTCGACAACTTCTCCGTCCTGCTGCGCCGGGACGGGCACACCCAGCTTGTTTACAAGCACGCCATCAGCACCGTCATGCCCGGCGCGCCGATCATGCTGTTCGACGGTGCGAAATCCGAAGGCGCGATGGATGCCCCTCGGATGCAGGAGGCGGCCCCTGGCAGCGCGGATTGAGACTGCGGCCGCGCCCACGCGCGCGGCCGTCATCCTTCCCTGGGAAAAACCGGGCCGCCAGGACGCCAGCCGTGCCGCCGAAGCGCAGATGGCGGAAGCGGTCGGTCTGGCGGCATCCATCGGCTTGGTCGTCGTCCATACCTCGACCGTCCCGCTCCGCACCCGGCGGTCCGCGACGCTGTTGGGGCAGGGGCAGATTGCCTCGCTTGGTGAGGCGATTGCTGGCGAGAATGTGACTGTTGCCATCGTGGACGCCCAGCTTACCCCGGTGCAGCAGCGCAACCTGGAACGCGCCTGGGAATGTAAGGTCATCGACCGTACCGGCTTGATCCTGGACATCTTCGGCGAGCGCGCACGCACCAAGGAGGGCGCCATGCAGGTCGAGCTGGCGCACCTGGAATACCAGCGCAGCCGCCTCGTCCGGTCCTGGACCCATCTTGAGCGGCAGCGCGGCGGCTTCGGCTTCCTCGGTGGCCCCGGCGAAACGCAGATCGAGGCCGACCGCCGCCTGATCGGCGACCGAATCGTCCGGGTCAAGAAGGACCTGGACGGCGTACGGCGTACACGTGGCCTGCATCGCAGCGCCCGGGCGCGTGTGCCGCATCCGGTGATCGCCCTCGTGGGCTACACCAACGCCGGCAAGTCCACCCTGTTCAATGCGCTGACCGGCGCCGAGGTCCATGCGCAGGATCAGCTTTTCGCCACGCTGGACCCGACGATGCGTGGCTTGCGGTTGCCTTCTGGCCGCCGGGTCATCCTGTCGGACACGGTGGGTTTCATCAGCGACCTGCCGACCGAGCTGGTCGAGGCATTCCGTGCCACGCTGGAAGAAGTCAGCGAGGCCGACGTGATCCTCCACATCCGCGATGTGGCGCACCCGGATACGGCGGCGCAGCGGGCGGACGTCGTGGCCGTGCTGGATGGCATGGTCAAGGACGGCGCGCTGGGTTCGGGCTGGCCATCCCGCACGCTGGCGGGGCTGCACAAGGCCGACCTGATGGGCGGCGCCGCCAATGTGCCGGTGCGGGAGAGTTGCATCCCGGTATCCGCCATCACCGGGGATGGGCTGCCGGATTTGCTGCGAGCCATAGATGCCCGGCTTTCCGCGGGGATGGAGATGGCGGACTACCATTTGCCTTCCTCGGACGGGGCGCGCATCGCTTGGCTGTATGAGCATGGCGAGGTGCTGGACCGCCGCGACGACGACAGCGGCATACACGTGCAAGTTCGGATGCTGCCGGCCGACCGTGCGCGGTTCGAGCGGGAGTCGTGACTCGGGCTGATCTGGCGGAAGTCCTGCAGCTTGTCCGTGCCGTAGCCCGTACCGAGATCATGCCGCGGTTCCGCGCCTTGCTGCCTGGCGACGTGCAAACCAAGTCCGGACCGCTTGATGTGGTCACCGTCGCCGACGAGCAGGCGGAGGCGCGGCTATCCACCGGTTTGCAACGTTTGTTCCCAGGCTGCGCCGTGGTCGGGGAGGAGGGTGCGACGCGCGATCCCTGTCTGCTGGACGCGATCGGGAACGCCGATCTTTGCTTCATCGTGGACCCGATCGATGGAACCGCCAACTTCTGCGCCGGGCTTCCACTGTTCGGCGTGATCGTCGCTGTGACCCGGCGAGGTGAACTGGTCGGCTGTGCGATCCATGATCCCGTTGGCGACGACACGGCGCTCGCGCTGCGCGGGGAGGGGGCGTGGATGGAGTCCACCACCGGCCATGTTTCGCCCTTGCGCGTTGCGGCGCCGGTGCCGGTTGGGCAGATGGCCGGGTCGGTGTCGTGGCGATACATGCCTGCCGCGCAGCGGTTGATGGTGTGCAGCAACCTGCCGCGGGTCGCCGCCATGTGGGACTACCGCTGCGCTGCGCACCAGTATCGCATGATGGCGGCGGGGCACTGCCACTTCTCAGTGTATCAACGGCTGCTGCCATGGGATCATGCTGCGGGGTGGCTGCTGCATCAGGAGGCGGGCGGCTGGTCGGCGCGGCTGGACGGCAGCCCTTACCGGGCGGAGCATACGGATGGTGGGCTGGTCCTGGCGCCCGATCGGGAGAGTGGACTGGCCTTGCAAGACGCGTTGTTTTCGCGCCCGGAAGCAATCGGAGCATCCTTGGGCTAGCTGGCTGCACCCTCGGCCAGCACTCCTGACCCAAGGCGGCGCTACTGGAATTGCTTATGCAAGCTGAACCCACCTAAAGAAGCGAAATTGCAACGAATGCAGCCGGCAAGCGCAGGCATCGCTGATCCATCCTATCTGCGGCGTGCACGCCGGGTCCTCCAGCAACGTCCCTTCACGGCGCTTGTGTCGCTGATCGGCATCGCCATGGCCGTGCTGGCTGGGGCCGTGCTGCTGGTGGGCCTGCTGCTGTCTGCCCCAAGCCGCGCGGTGGTTGGGCCGCCGCCCGACGTCCTGAGTGCTGCCGAGCAAGTTGGCATACCGTCGGCAAGCGGCTCGCTGCTGCAGGGCTGGTGGCTGCCAGGTCGCCGTGGCGCCGGGGCGGTGGTTTTGATGCATGGTGTCCACGGCAATCGGCTTGGGCTGGTCCGGCGCGCGCGGCTCCTGGCCGACCGGGGCACCGCCGTCCTGCTGTTCGACTTCCAGGCGCATGGCGA
The DNA here is from genome assembly GCA_964245505.1 of uncultured Acetobacteraceae bacterium. Taxonomy (GTDB): domain Bacteria; phylum Pseudomonadota; class Alphaproteobacteria; order Acetobacterales; family Acetobacteraceae; genus DASWOJ01. The sequence continues at coordinate 47,254 of CAXTOB010000003.1, forward strand.
GAGCACAGGGCGAAGGATCACCTTTGGCAAGCTGGAAGCACTGGACGCCGCGGCTGCCGTTGGGTTCGTGCGGGACCGGGCGCCTGGCGAGCGGGTGGGCGCACTCGGCATTTCCCTGGGCGGCGCCGCGGCATTGCTTGGGCCGAAGCCGCTGGACGTGGACGTTTTGGTGCTGGAGTCGGTTTACCCCGACATAGACGCCGCGTTGGCAAATCGCCTGCGGGCCGCGCTGGGCGGCATCGTCGGGCCGGTTGCTGCCCCGGTGCTGGGGCCGCTGTTCAAGCTGCTGCTGCCGCCAATTCTGGGCGTGAAGCCGGCTGAGCTACGGCCGGTGGACCGGATCGGTGAGGTGAGGGCGCCTGTCCTCGTAGTGGCGGGAACCGCGGATGACCGCACTACGCTGGCGGAGTCGCAGGATCTGTTTGCCCATGTGCGGGCACATGGTACGTTCTGGGCGGTGCCCGGCGCCGGGCACGAAGATCTGCAGCGGTTCGATCCCGTGGGATATGACCGTGTTATACTGGCCTTCCTGCAGCAACACCTGCGGCAGGCGCCGTAGGCCGGCTACCGTTCGGCAGCCTTGGCTTCGGCCCAATGCGCCTCCATCTGGTTTAGCGATGCGTCGGCCGGCAGCAGCCCGGCGTCGGCCAGCCGATCCTCGACAAAGCGGAACCGGCGGCTGAACTTGGCGCAGGCCGCGGTCAGGCACGCCTCGGGATCCACGCCCAGCTTGCGCGCCAGGTTGGCGGCGACGAACAGCAGGTCGCCCATCTCGTCGGCGATACGGGCCGGGTCTGCGCCTGGGAGTTCGGCCTGCAGCTCGGCGACTTCCTCGTCCAGCTTGGCCAGAACAGCAGACGGGTCGGGCCAGTCGAAGCCGACACGGGCCGCGCGGCTGGTCAGCTTCTCTGCTAGGGTGAGCGCCGGCAGGCCGCCAGTCACGCCATCCAGCACGCCGGATTGCTGCCGCGCCGCACGCTCTGCCTGCTTCTGCGCCTCATAATCTCCAGCCGAGGCGTCCGTGCCAGTGGCGAAGATAAGAGGGTGGCGACGGATCATCTTATCGGCGATGCTGCGCGCCACGTCGGCAAAGTCGAAGGTGCCGGCTTCCTCGGCCATGCGGGCGTGATAGACGACTTGCAGCAGAAGGTCGCCCAACTCATCCGGCAGCGACGCCATGTCGTGCCGGGCAATGGCGTCGGCAACTTCGTAGGCTTCCTCGATCGTGTAAGGTGCGATGGTCTCGAAGGTCTGCACCTGGTCCCAGGGGCAGCCGGTGGCCGGATCGCGGAGCCGGGCCATGACGTCGAGGAGGCGGGCGAGTTCGGCCTGGGCTGGCGACGTATCAGCCACGTCCCAATCTCCCATGTATATTAGTCGTAGAATGAAGATTATGGAAACTGCCGTGTCCATAACCTTGGGATTGGGGCTGTTTCACTTGGATATCTTTAGAACCAGGCCGTGGTCGGTGGACTGAACGTGAGGTTTGCTTCATTCGGGCACCTCTAGGACCAGGCCGTCATGGGCGGGCTGGACGTTTGACGGCAGTCGGGCGGTCAGCCACGCCCAGTCCACGTCATACCCCATGTGCGTCAGCACGACGCGCCGCGGCTGCAGCCGATCTGTCCACGCCAGCACCTGTTCTAGGTTGGCATGGGTCTTGTGGGATTGCCGTTGGAAGCAGTCCACGATCCAGGTGTCCACGCCGGCCAGCGCCTCGAACGCTGCGTCATCCAGTATGGCCACGTCGGTCGAATAGCCGAAACCGCCCACACGCAGGCCGAGCGTCGGCTGAAAGCCGTGGTCCTGCTCGAACAGGCGCACGCTCAGTCCGGCCGTCTCGACCGTGTCGCCAGCCGCAACCTGCTGCGGCACCAACACCGGCCGGAAAAAGTATGGCGGCGTCCAGGGCTGGAATGCGTAGTCAAACCGCTTGTCCAATTCCTTCAGGGTGCGCTCGGTCGCGTAGGCATCCAGTGGGCGCCCAGCAATGCGGTTCAGGATGCGCACGTCGTCAATGCCGAGGACATGGTCGGCATGAGCGTGAGTGAACAGGATCGCATCCACCCGCGGCACGGCGCAGTCCAGCAGCTGGTGGCGCATGTCGGGCGACGTGTCCACCAGCAGGCGCTCGCCGCCGGGTCCCTCGATAACGATGCTGGACCGGGTGCGGCGGTTGCGCGGCTCGTTGGGATCGCAGGCGCCCCAGTCGCCGCGACCGTCCGGACCGCCAAGCTGCGGGACGCCGGCGGACCCGCCGCATCCCAGGATGGTGACGCGCAGCACCCCTAAGCCGTGCGTGCGAACAGGCGGCGGAAGTTCCTGGTCGTCAACTCGGCCAGCGCCTCAGGCGGCATCCCCCGCACCTCGGCCAGCACCGACGCCGTCCGGGCGACCCAGGCGGGTTCGTTGCGTTTTCCGCGATGCGGGACGGGCGCCAGGTAGGGCGCGTCGGTCTCGACCAGCAGCCGTTCCGCCGGCACGTGGCGCGCCATGTCCCGCAGCTCCGCGGATTTTGGGAACGTCAGCATCCCGGAGAAGCTGACGTAGCTGCCCAGCCCAAGCGCCACGTCCAGCAAACCGCGCCCGGAGCTGAAGCAGTGCAGCAGCAGCGCATACGGTCCACCCGCATCCCACTCTTCTTGCAGGATACGTGCGATGTCATCGTCGGCGCTGCGGGCGTGGATCGCCAGCGGCAGGCCGGTCAGGCGTGCGGCGCGGATGTGCTGGCGAAAACTGGCCTGCTGCGCGTCACGCGGCGACAGGTCATAGTGATAATCCAATCCTGACTCGCCAATGCCGATCACGCGCGGGTCGGCCGCCAGGGCCGCGATATCGGCCGCGTCTGCCACCGGCCCTTCGCCGGCATTATGGGGATGCACGCCGACCGTGCACCACACGCCGGGACGCCGGGTCATGGCGATCAGCTCCGGCGCCTGGGACAGCCGGGTGCTGATCGTCACCACCTCCCCTACCCCGGCCTCCGCCGCCCGGGCCAGCACGGCGTCCACCTCGTCCCCGAACGTATCGAGGTGGCAATGCGAATCGATCAGCATGGGCTGCTATGCCGCCTCCACGTGACGCGGGAACACGCCCTGCGGCGCCGGCAGCACGGCCCCGGCCGGCAATGGAACTGCTAGGGACGCCAGGGTGCGTGCTCCGTCCGGCACGGCGAGTTGGTCCAGCATCCGGCCCATGCTGCCCGGCATAAACGGCTGCAGCACCGTCGCCACCGCACGTATGGCGTCGGCCAGGACGCCCAGTACCGCCGCCATGCGGGCCGGGTCGGTCTTGCGCAGCGCCCAAGGTGCCTGGTGGTCAATGTATGCGTTGGCGGCGCGCACCACCCGCCAAACCTCCTCCAGCGCGTCGCTGAAACCGAGCCGCGCCATGTGGCCGCGCAGCAGGTCCGGCAGTGCGGCGGCGGCGTCCAGCAGCGCCGCATCCTCGGGCGTCGCTTCCCCGCGCTCCGGCAGCATGCCGCCCAGGTTCTTCGCAACCTGGCTCAGCGTGCGCTGCGCCAGGTTACCGAGGTCGTTCGCCAACTCCACGTTCATGCGGCGCACCAGGGCGGCATCGCTGTAGTCGCCGTCGTTGCCGAACGGCACCTCCCGCAGCAGGAAGTAGCGGACGGCATCCAGGCCATAGGTCCGCACCAGCGCCGCCACATCTATGGCGTTGCCGAGCGACTTGCTCATCTTCTCGCCGCCGGCTGTCCACCAGCCATGCCCAAATACCGTGCGCGGCACCGGCAGGCCCGCGGACATCAGGAAAGCCGGCCAATACACCGCATGGAACCGGATGATGTCCTTGCCCACGAGGTGGACATTCGCCGGCCAGAACGGCCATCGCGGCGCGTCCTCATCAGGCCAGCCCAGGGCCGAGATGTAGTTGGTCAGCGCGTCGAGCCACACATACATGACATGGTCGGGATCGCCGGGCACCTGCACCCCCCAGGTGAAGCTGGTGCGGCTGATCGAAAGGTCGCGCAGACCGCCTCGGACGAAGCTCGCCACCTCGTTGCGTCGGCTGGCCGGCTGGATGAACTCCGGATGCGACTCATACAGCTCCAGCAGCCGCTCGCCCCAGGCGGACAAGCGGAAGAAGTAAGATGGCTCCCGCACCCACTCCACCGGCGCACCGGTCGGCGCAGCGCGGCTGCCGTCGGGGCGCGTGACAAGCTCAGTCTCGTCGTAGAACGCCTCGTCGCGGACGGCATACCATCCTTCGTAGGCGTCGAGGTAGATGTCGCCCGCATCCTGCAGCCGGCGCCAAAGTGCCTGGCAGGCGCGCTTGTGGCGCTCCTCCGTCGTGCGAATGAAGTCGTCGTTGGACACGCCCATCAGCGCCGACATGGCCTTGAACTGCTGGGATACGCTGTCCACGAAGGCCAGCGGCTCCATCCCCGCATCCATCGCCGCCTTCTCGACCTTTTGCCCATGGTCGTCGGTGCCGGTCAGAAAGAACACCTCGTGTCCGTCCAGCCGGTGCCACCGCGCCAGCACGTCGGCAGCAACCGCGGTATAGGCATGGCCAATGTGCGGCGCGCCATTCACATAATAGATCGGGGTGGTGACGTAGTAACGACTCATGGGAAGCGGCTCATATCGTGTTCAGCAGGTCCAGGCCCGATACGATGGCGTGCCGCTTGTCCAGGTTGAACCGCTCGGTCTCGTCTTGCAGGCGGGTGAGCGCTTGCCACAGATCGCCCCATTCGGCCAGGGGGCGCGTCGCGGCGAGCCGCTGCTGCGCCGGGTCGCCCCTGCCCCGTGCCGCTTCGCGCACCGCCCTGCTGATCGCCGCGCGCAGCAGGTCCATGAAGGTTGAATAACCGCCATCGCTGCGCGCCAGCTTGTCCGCGACCTCGTAAGCCCGCAGCGCCGTCACCCGCGGCACGTCCCGCAGCACGTCGGCGACCAGTCCGGCAATAACGACCCCACCCTCCTCCGCCAGCGCAACGGCCCGGCCCGGCGACCCGGCTGCGAGGGACGCCAGCCCTGCCCGCTCCTCGGCGGACGTTTCCGGCAGCGCCAGGGCCAGGACCTCGTCCGTTTGGCCCGGGGTCAGCGGCATCAGGCGCAGGTGCCGGCACCGGCTG
>CAXTOB010000004.1:0-13599 GCA_964245505.1 uncultured Acetobacteraceae bacterium
GGGGCTGGCGCATGAGCTGAATAACCCGGCGGCGGCAGCGCGGCGGGCGGCGGCTCTCCGGAAGCCGGCAGCACCTCGGCCAACGCCTTTGCGGCAGCCGGCGGCGTTTCCGGAGCAAGCTGGATCGCCTGTGGCAGGTCCATGAAGCGCACCGGCACGCCCGCGGCCAGGGCGTGCCGCATCGCCACCCACTCCGGCGAGAACGCGGCCAACGGGTAGAACGACGCCCGCCGCGGCTCGTCCGCCTGATACACCAGCAGCGCCACCGGCGGCGCCATGTCCTGGTCCGCCGCGAGCGGGATCAGCGCATCGGCATCCGGCGGCCCCTCGATCAGCACACAGTCCGGCACCAGTGCCTCCAGCGCCGTCAGCAGAGACCGGGCAGAGCCGGGGCCGTGGTGGCGGATGCCGAACAGGTGGACAGCCATGGGCGCCTACGCCGTTTCCCGGGCGGCGCGATACAGGTCCTGCCAGGCCGGGCGCTCCTTCACCACGGTTTCCAGGTATTCGCGCCATACGATGGCGTCCTGCACCGGGTCCTTCACCACGGCGCCTTGCAGGCCCGCTGCCAGGTCACGCATCTGCAGGGTGCCGTCCCCAAAATGCGCCGCCAGCGCCAGTCCTTGCACGACGACCGAGATCGCCTCGGCCGTGGACATGGAGCCGGAGGACTGCTTGACCTTGGCCTTGCCATCCTCAGTGACGCCCTCACGCAGTTCGCGGAATACCGCGACCACTCGGCGGATCTGGTCGGCGCCGGGCGGCTCGCCGGGTATGCTGAAGCTGCGGCCGATGCTGGCGACGCGGGTCTCGACGATCCGGACCTCCTCTTCGGCCGTCGCCGGCGGCGGCAGGATGACGGTGTTGAAGCGTCGCTTAAGGGCGCTGGACAGGTCGTTCACCCCGCGGTCCCGGTTGTTGGCGGTCGCGATCAAGTTGAAGCCGCGGGCGGCGGACACTTCCTCCCCCAGCTCCGGGATCGGCAGCACTTTTTCCGACAGGACAGTAATAAAACTGTCCTGGGTTTCCGAGGGGATGCGGGTCAGCTCCTCCACCCGGGCGATCACGCCGTCCTGCATGGCGCGCATGACGGGGCTGGGCACCACGGCCTCGCGGCTCGGCCCCTTGGCCAGCAGCAGGGCGTAGTTCCAGCCGTAGCGGATGCTCTCCTCCGACGTGCCGGCGGTGCCCTGGACGATCAGGCGGGAGGTGCCGCAGATGGCGGCGGCCAGGTGTTCGCTGACCCAGCTCTTGGCGGTGCCGGGCACGCCGAGCAGCAGCAGTGCGCGGTCGGTGGCAAGCGTCGCCACCGCGACCTCGATGATCCGCCGGTCGCCGATGTACTTGGCCGACACCTTGAAGCCGTCCGGCAGGGTGCCGCCCAGCAGGTAGGTGCAGACGGCGCCGGGCGATAAGCGCCAGTTGGGCGGGCGCGGCCGGGTGTCGGATTTGGCAAGCGCCTCCAGCTCCCCGGCGAACTCGTCCTCGGCGGCGCGGCGCAGGGCGGTGGCGGTGGTGGTCATCGGGCGAACTCCTGGTGCATGGCGCGGCGGAACGTGAGGGTCGCGGCCGCCTCGTCGAAGGCGCGGCGGAGCATGGGTACGGCCTTCTCAGGCAGCGCGGCCTGCATCGCCGACAGCCGGCCAGCCGCCTCCGGGTCGCCGTGAATGGCCAACAGATCCAGGATGGACTTCATGGCGTAGTGCTGGGACAGGACGGCACCGGCGTCGTTGACGGCCGGCTTGGCGGCAAGCCAGTCCATGGCCGCCCGGGTAAACGCCGGCGACCAGGCATGGATGCAGGCTGCCAACAAGCTGCCAAGCTGCTGCGGGCTGTCGTGGAGGGCAGTCAAGACAGCCCGTTCCAGGTCCTTGGCGGGCATCGCCGGCGCGATGGTCTGCAAGGCCTGAGCGACCCAGGGTTTCGGTTTTGGGACGACCATCAGAGCGCTGAGCAGCGCCGCCAGCCAGGCCGGGTCGCGCTCACGCGCGGCAGCCGCCGACCAGCCCTGGACCAGGGTCTCCGCCCAATCCCCGGCCAGGGCCAACTTGATCCACCGCTCCGGCGGCGGGCCAGCCCATGACGCCAGCGGAGCCGCGGCGGCAAGCTGTCCGAGCAGCACGCCGCCTGGCCCAGCAGCGCCCTTGGCGTCCAGCCCGTCGCGCCGGGCCGCATCGTCCGGCTCTGGCAGCACGACCGTCATGGCGTCGCGGGACAGGAAGCCGCCCGGCCGGAACTGCACCGCAGCACGCGCCCTCGCTTGCATCCGTATGGACCAGCGGCTGCCGGACAAGTCCGACAGCAAGCGTACCGCCTCCGTCCGAACCTGGACGGAGCGGTCGTCCAGGCGCTCCTCCAGGAACGGCTCGTCATTCCCGCACAACCCGGTGCCAAGCGCCGCCAGCAAGCGAGCGCGGGCGTCCGCCGGCTCCGATGCCCAGACGGCGGCGAGCGACGCACGGGCTTCGCCAGGGTCCGCGCGCATCAAACGGAGGGCGGCAACGCGACGCGGCAGGTCCGGGCTGGACCAATCGGACGCGGCTGGCTCGGGGACGACTACACCGTCCAGCCCGCGCAGCCACGGCAGGCGGCCGCCCAACACCACGCCGGCCTCCCCGGCCCAGTCGAGGCCCTTGGTGTAGGCATACAAGCGTACTGCCAACCCGGCAGGGACGCGCACGCCGGCCGTGGTGGCCAGGCGGCACCACTCCCGGCAGACCTGCTTCTGCGGTCCCCGCCCGGACAGGACCAACTCCAACCGGCCTGCTGCGGCGTCGCTGCATTCCGGCAGGGTTTCCTGCATCGGCTCAACCAGAACGGCGCCGCCAGGGTCGGGCACCCGGCCAGCCATGCGCCAGGTCCCGAGCGCCGCGGCGGCCAACAGCAACCCTTCCGGACCGTCGCAGGCGGCCAGGCCGTCCAGCCCGGCGGGTAGGGCGGGAACCCCAGCCCGCTCCACGCCGACCGTGCAGGCCGCGAGCATGTCGCCCCACGCCTGCGCCGCCTCAGCGGATCCACTCATGCCACCTGCCGGATCAGGGAGGGATCGGCCGCGACGGGGTGATGCAGCCGGCCCGCCAGCCCTAGCGCCAGCAGGCGTAGCGCTTGTCCATCCCAAAGGCCGAATACATCCGCCGCCATGCCGCCGGCGATGGCGACGAATGGGACCACGGAGGAGGCGTCGGCAACCGGAAGCAGCATCCCATCATCTGCAACCGCCCACTTGCCCCCACCTCTGGCTCGGGCAAACCGCACTCCGCGCAGGGTCATCGGCCATTCCTCCAGCCACGGCACCCGGGCCAGTGCCTCCCCCACCCCGTCAAGCGCCGCGGCGATGCCCACGCCGGGCAAGGGCTGTGCCGCCGCAGGCGCCTGCGTGCGGATCACGCCGCGCAGCCCGGACGCGCCCGGATGGAACACCACCTCTCCCTGGAACGCCTGCCCCGGGCGGAACGTCGCCGGCAGGAGTCGCTCGCCAGCGGCAAAGTCCAGCACCTGTGCAATCCGTCCGGCGGTTCCGGCAAGCCAGGTCGAGCGCACCTGCAACGTTTCCGCCGCCTCGGTCACCTGCGCCACTGCCGTCCACACGTCTGCAACGCCCGGCAGCGCCGCGAGGTCGTCCGCGGTGACCGGGAAGCCGACTGCCGCGCGCAACTCCGCCCGCAACGCGTCTGGCAGGGCGTCCTGCCGCCGCCAGCCTTGCAGCAGCAGGGTCAGCCGGCCCAGGGCCAGCACCGCCGCGTCCTCCCCGCCGTGGACGAGCAGGCCCGGCAGGTCCCGCACCCGCCGGGCCAGGCCGGGAGCTTGCGCGTCCACCAACCGGGCGCCCATGCGGTCCCAGAAGGCGTACGGCTCGCTTCTGGCGCTGGCCAGGCCGCGACGGACCAGGTCACGCATCCACAACTCCAGCTCGTTGACGCCCGCATCCACCTTGGCCTCGCGCTGCTGCCGGCGGCGCTCCTGCGCCTTGGCGTCCACCGGCTTGTCGCCAGCAGCAGGAGTGGGAGTGGCAGCCGTGCGCTTGGCATGCCATTGCTCCACCCAATCGGGAGCTTCTGCGGCCGGAACGCCGCCTGCAGCCAGCACAAGGAACAGCCCCAACCCATGCTTACAGGGGAACTTGCGGCTAGGGCACGAACACTTGAAAACCGGTCCATCCAACGAGAGCGCCGTGAGGTATGGGGCGGCGGCGCTGCCCTTGATCTCGCCCCAGGCCAGGCGATCGGCCCGGCCCGTCCGTACCCAGGCAGGGGCGCGGCCAAGCCCCTGCCCGGCCTTCCGGCTGGCGGCATCCGGCGCAAGGTCGAGGACTTTCGCTGCTGTCCAGTCGTCCAAGGCCGCCCTCCCGCACCTCGTCAGGCCGCATCAAAGCCGGGCTTCAGGCGTCCGTCCAGGTCTTGACATAGGAGTTGGTGAGCGGCGGCGCTGGGCGTGCCGACCCGATGAGCTTAGCGTCCTCGATGAAGTCTCGCCGCATCAGAATCAGGCTGGCGCTGCCACGATTGCAACAGGCAGCGTCGCGCTACGCTGACCCTCCCCGGTTCGCTCAGGCCCATGGCCCTTCGATCAGGGACCGGGTTTCCTCGACCGCGACCTGCCAGATGGCCAGCATCTCCTCGTCGCTGCGCTGGTAGGCCCCGCCATAGTTGCCGTCGCCCAGCGTGCAGCGCACCTCGTCCGGGGACAGCAGCCGCAGCCGGTCGAGGTCGGCCATGGGCTTGGCCTCCTCCGGCCCGCGCAGGTTCGGCAGGCGCGTCCAGGGAAAGTTCTCCATCCATGAGGCATGGGAGGCCACGGCGTCGGTTTCCTGCACCTTCTTCAGAGTCTGGGGAGCGTTCCACCAATTGTGCACCCGCACGCGGTGGCCGGGATGGTCCGCCATCCACTCGGGCGCCAGGCTTGCCACCGGGGCGTTGCCGCCATGGCCGTTGCACAGCAGGATGCGGCGGAACCCGGTCCGGGCCAGCCCATCCAGGATGTCGCGGACGACGCGCAGGTAGGTGTCCATGCGCAGGCTGATGGTTCCGGGATAAGCCTGGAAGTAGGGCGTGATGCCATAGGCGAGTACTGGGAACACCGGGACTCCCAACGGCTGCGCCGCCTCAGCCGCGACCCGCTCGCTCAGGATGGTGTCAACCGAAAGGCTGAGCTGCGCATGCTGCTCCGTGCTGCCGAGCGGCACCACGCACCGGTCGTCGTCCTGCAGGTAGCGCTCGACCTGCATCCAGTTCATCTCAGCCAGCCGCATCGCGCCCCTCCGGATCCCGCACGGCCAGGAGGGCCGCGATCTTTCCAGCGTCGGCCGGGCGGGACAGTGGCGCAAGTCCCGGGAGGGGTGTTCAGGGCGGCGTGGCCCGGCGCCGCCGCAACCCCATTCCGCGGCTCTGCGACAGCCCGCTAACCTTCCAGCAGGCCCAAGTCCTTCAGGTCCTCCTGTCGCTGCCGCACCCGCCGCTCGTAGCTGGCCGAGTTCTTGGTAAGCACCAGGCTGTAGGGACGTCCGCGCCGGTCCGTTGCCGTGCCCACGTCGCATCCAGCCTGCTTGACGATCCCCTCGATATGGCTGCGGTGGGCTTCCGCGGCCTTGAAGACCCAAATCCGGCGGTTGGGGTCCTCAAGGAATTTTGCCAGCTCGGCGCAGTGCGCGCACCCGCACGGCAAGCTGCTCGCCCGGCGCCAATCCGTGGGCGGCGCAAGGGGCTCCGCAACCCGGGTGCGCAGGTGCGAGATGCAGGCATCGCGGAGACGCCTGAGTGCCGGCGACCTTCCTACCGGCCCAGCGTCCAGCATCGTCCGGAGAGCCGGCACCAGCACAGCGTCCAATCCGTAGGCCGCGGGCCAGGCGAGCATGTGGGCTACGGCGCTCTCGGCCAGCCCCGGGTCAACCGCGCAGAGGCCTGAAAGAAGTGCGGCGGCGGAGCCGGGCGTCACCTCGGAACGGACCGGCACCGCCACGTATGCACTGGCGGGCGCAGAGCGGGCGGACACGTCGCCCGGCATCGCTTCCAACAATTTCTGCCCTGCACCGGCCAAGCTAGCCGGGGCAAAGTCCGGCCATGTGGAAACGGCGCGGGCCAGCAGGGCGGCGCAGGCAGCAAACCGGGTGGCAGCCGTGCCGGTGACGACCTGTCCGATCAGCGCTGCGCGCCGCGGCGGCGGCAAGCGGCCCAGGGCGGCAATGACCGCGTCGTTGTCGCCCTCGCCAAAGTCGCCGGCGGCCGTGATCTCCGCCAGGAAGCGCTCGATGACGGCCGTGTCGTCCAGCCGGGCCAGCACGGCAAGCATCCGGGCGGACGCACCTGGCCGCTGCCCCGACCAAACCAGCCCCTGCCGCGGCCAGTCCTCCAGCATCTGCCCGGCAAGGCCATGCGCCTCGCCCCACACATCGGCATGGCGTTCCTCACCTTGCCCGGCCCAGCGTTCTGCCAGTCCTTCAAGGTAGGGCAGGGTCGCATTCAGCCCCGCCTGGGTCAGCACGGCGTCAAGCCGCCCGTTGGGCCAGAGTACCAGGGCGGCCCGGCAGTAGGTGCGCTCGAACGACGCACCCTCGTTGCCGGTCGCCTCGCGGAAGTGCTCCTCGTCGGGCTCAAAGTCATCGATTGTGCCAGGTGGGGAGAGTTCATCCTCCTCGTTCACCGGGATGACGAGGGGCGCCAGCAGATCGCCCTTGGGGCCGCGCCACTCGGATAGGCGCACGGTGCGGTCGAACACCTCGCCGGCCTCGAACTGGTCCTCGTCGTCCCAGCGTCCTCGCCCGTAGCTGCCGCTATACTCGGCGGCGCCGGATTCCTCGACCGTGAGCAGCGCCAGGTGCAAGTCACATCCGGCTTGCGGCGCGGCGGCGGCCAGCACGCCCGCCGCGGCGGCATCGGGGCCTTTCAGCGCCGCAAACTCCAGCTCCGCGGGGGTGTAGGCGTGCTCCAATCGGTAAACCAGCTTCCTTGGCGCGGTTCCGCCGGGCCGGGCCGCGTCCCTGCACCAGTCGCGCAGCAGTGCGGCGGCACGCGCCTGCTCCTTTACGTAGCTGGGCGGCTCGGGCGGGCGGCCCTTGCCGCGGCGGAGGAGGTTGTAGGTCAGGATTAGACGGTGCCCGTCCGTCACGGGCCGGACCTCATGGACGCAGTCGGCGTAAAAGGCGGCAAACGCTACCTCGGCTGGGTCATCGCAGTGCAGGTTGAGGACGGCTTCGCGGCCCATGTGACGGACGACCAGCTCGCCTCCCGCATGGATCGAGGGCAGGGCGATCACGAGGGTCGCGAACATCCCTGGCGCCTTCTCGGTGTCGCGGTGCCCGACGAAGAAGCCGCCCGGCCCATAAAGGAGCAGCTTGTAGAGCTCGGCCGTGACCGGCCCGTCCACTCCGAGGCCCTCGGCGGCCTGGGCCACGATCCCGTCCAGCGTCCGCTCCCAATGCCGCCCGCTTAGGCGAACTTGGTCCGGTCCAATCTGCCAGCAGCGCCGCACGTCGGGGTCAACCAGGGTCTGCTCGCCCCGTCCGAACGGCGCGGCGGTGGCCACTCCGATGATCTGCTCCGCCTGCACCGGCAGCAGCGGCAGCGCCACGGGGCCGACGCCTTCGATGGCGAGGGAGGGCGGCAGCAATTCGGCCGTCCCTGCGGCAAAGAAGTCGCCGGGCCGCTGGACCGTGCTGAGCAGGGAGGCAAGCTGTGCGGCGGGCGAGGACATGGACGGACCTATCGAGGCTATGGCGGTGTTGAGCATAGGGTTGGTGCGGCGGTTCCGCGCATTCCAGTCTTGCCGACACTGGCGGCACAGTGGGACGCAATGCCGCTGCTGGCGAGGCTGGTCCCACCAGGAGCCGTATCATCCAGCAGCACATATCCCGGCAGCACTCCAGGATGGACGTAACCCGTCTGCGCCAAGCGTGGCACGACGTAGCCCGTCAATCCACTGGGCGATGGGTCTCGACGCCGCTCCGCTTCCGCGCAAGGATTTCTCCGGCCACACTGCGCAGCCACCCAGCAAGGACGCGAACATGGACGCCCAATCCCCCGAGGCCGCCATCACCGGCTGGCTCGCCGCCCAGCACGACGCCATGATCGGCCTGTTGCGCGAGATGGTCGATATCGACAGCGGCAGCTACGACAAGCCCGGCATCGACGCCGTGGGCGCCGTGGCGGAACGGTTCCTGTCCGCCCACGGCATCCCGGTTGAGCGCCTGCCGCAGTCCCGGCACGGCGACTGCCTGCGCGCCACCGTCGCGGTCGAGGAGCCGTCCAACGCCGGCGGCAATGTCGTCCTGATGGGTCACCGCGACACCGTGTTCCCCGATGGTGAGGCAGGCCGCCGGCCCTTCACCATCCGCGATGGCCGTGCCTATGGGCCTGGCGTCGCCGACATGAAGGCCGGGCTGGTGATGAACTGCTTCGTGCTTGCCGCATTCGCCCGGTTCGGCGGCAGCCCGGCCCCACTGGTCGGCCTGTTCACCGGCGACGAGGAGATCGGCAGCCCGGAAGGCCGCCCGGTCATCGAGGCGGAAGCCCGGCACGCCCGCGCCGTCTTCAACAGCGAGCCGGGCCGCGCTACCGGCAACGTCGTCACCGGCCGCAAGGGCGGCGTCTTCATGCTGATGCGGGTGACCGGCAAGGCCGCCCATTCCGGCGGCAGCTTCCAGGACGGGATCAGCGCGATCGGCGAGCTGGCGCAGAAGATCACCGCGATCCACGCGCTGACGGACCTTGAACGCGGCATCACCCTCAATGTCGGGCTGATCAGCGGCGGGCAGAGCGTCAACACCGTCGCCCCCTGGGCAGAGGGCCAGATCGACCTGCGCTACGTCGAGCCTGCCGACCGCGACGACGTGATGGCCCGCATCGGCGCCATCATCGAGCGCGCCTATGTGCCCGGCACCAAGTCCGAACTGGTCATCAAGGGCGAGTTTGCGCCCCTGGTGCAGTCCGCCGACGCCAAGCGGCTGTTCGACCTATATGTTGACAGCGCGGCGGCGAGCGGCATGCACGTCGAGGGCGAGTTCACCGGCGGCTGCGCCGACAGCGGCTTCACCGCCGGGGTGGGCGCGCCCACGATCTGCGCCGTGGGTCCCGTGGGCGGCAAGGCGCACACCACGGACGAGTTCCTGGAGGTTGACAGCCTGGTGCCCCGTGCACAGTCCTGCGCTCGTGCGATCATGAACCTGGGACGGGCTGGGCTATGAACCCTCTGCACGTGTTCTGTTCGGGCTGCTCCTGGCTGGCCACAGGTTGCTTTTGGAGCCGCCGCCCGAGACAAAGATGGATGACTGCGGCGAGTTCAGCGTGACATCATACCAGTGGCCGTTCGCACTGACTTTTATGTTGCCGAACCGTCATTGCGAGCCGCTTGCGGCGCGGCAATTCAGATGAGCCAGCGCGGTCCTTGCCCCCCGGGAATGCCGCATCGCTGCGCTCCTCGCAATGACGGAAACGGTCAGAGCGAAGGACTTTTTGTATCAGCGCAAAGGTAAGCCTAGTGCATGTGCCAGGCTGCGGGAGTGCGGGTTCTCGGCGTGCGAGGTGACGACATGAGTGGCTTAGTGATCAAGGGCGGCCGGGTGGTGGACCCGGCAAGCGGGATGGACGCCGTGGGCGACGTGGCCCTGCTGGATGGCCGCATCGCCGCCGTCGGGACAGGGCTGGGAGGCGCCGAGCGGGTCATTGACGCCGCCGGGCTGGTGGTGGCCCCTGGCTTCATAGACCTCCACGCGCATGGCCAGTCCATCCCCGCCGACCGCATGCAGGCCTTCGACGGGGTAACGACGACCCTCGACCTGGAGGCTGGGGTGATGCCGGTCGCAGCCTGGTATCGCCGCCAGGCCGCGCAGGGACGGATCTTGAACTACGGAGCCTCGGCCAACTGGGCGTTCGCCCGCATCGGCGCGATGACCGGGTCCAATGAGGAAGCCTCGCTGGAAGCGTTCGGCCGGGCCATGCGGGACCGCCGCTGGGTGGAAAACGTCGCCAGCGAAGCGGAGGTGGCGGGGATACTCGGGCGCCTCGGGCGCGGCCTGGATGAGGGCGGCATCGGCATCGGCATCCTGAACGCCTACGCGCCCGGCGCCGGGGTGCAGGAGCTGACGGCAGTGTGCCAGTTGGCGGCGGGTCACGGCGTGCCGACCTTCACCCACATCGCCTACATGTCGCGCGTCGATCCGGAAAGCGCCGTCGAGGCGTATGTCCGCCTGATCGGCTATGCCGGCGCCACGGGGGCGCACATGCACATCTGCCACTTCAATAGCTCCAGCAAGACGGATGTGGAGCGTTGCGCCGAACTGGTGGCGAAGGCGCAGCAGCAGGGACTGCCAATCACGCTGGAAGCCTATCCCTATGGCACCGGCTCCACCGTGCTGGCCGCCGCCTTCTTCAGCGATCCCGAGTTCGAGGCGAGGAACGGCACCGGCTACGACTCAGTGCAGCGGGTGACCGACGGGCGGCGGTTCCGCAACCGGGAGGAGCTGCTGGTGGCGCAGGCTGAGGAGCCCTCGACCCTGGTGCTGTGGCACATCCTGGATACCGAGAACAACGAGCGCCACCGCGCGATGCTAGACATGTCGGTGCTGTATCCCGGTGGGGCCATCGCCTCGGACGCGATGCCGTGGTCGCTGGCGGACGGCACGACCTATACCGGCGACGCCTGGCCGCTGCCGGATGACGCCACGTCGCACCCGCGCTCGGCCGGCACGTTCACCCGCTTCCTGCGTCATTGGGTACGTGAGCGCCAGGCAGTCTCGCTGCTGGAAGGGATACGCAAGTGCTCGCTGATCCCAGCCGAGATCCTGGAGGCCAGCACGCCCGCCATGCACGCCAAGGGGCGGCTGCAGCCGGGCGCGGACGCCGACGTGGTAGTGTTCGACTTGGATACGCTGACCGACCGGGCCGAGTTCTCGGCGATGAACCGCCCGGCGGAGGGCGTCAGGCACCTCCTGGTCAGTGGGCAGCCGGTGATTACCGAGGGAGTGATGGACGTGGCGGCACGGCCGGGCCAGCCGGTGCGCCGGCCCGTCGCCACCGGCTGATGGGCGTGCCGGTCCCGATCCTGCTCGTCACCGGCTTCCTGGGCGCGGGCAAGACCACGGTGGTGAACCACATGCTGGCCCATGCCGAGGGGCGGCGGATCGCTGCCGTGGTCAACGACTTCGGCGCCATCAACATCGACGCCGAGCTGATCGCCGGCGCCAGCGACGGGGTCATAAGCCTGGCCAACGGCTGCATCTGCTGCTCGCTGGAGGGCGACCTGCTGCGCACGCTTGCGGCGATCCTGCGGCGCAGTCCACGCCCGGAGGCCATCGTGATCGAGACCAGCGGCGTCGCCGACCCCGCGGATATCGTCCGCAACCTCATGGACCCCGTGATCTGGCGGGAGGCGCCGTTGGAGACGGTGCTGTGCGTGGTGGACGCGGCGGCGCCGGCGGAGGCGCTGGATGATGCGTTGCTCAAGTCCCAGATCAGGTCCGCGGACATCGTGGCGCTGAGCAAGGTGGACCTGGCGGATGCCGCCGGGCGGGAGCTGATCCGCCGGGCCGTGGCGGCGATTAAGCCGGCTGCTGTCTTGGTGGATGCCTGGCATGGCCAGGTGCCCCCGGCGTTGCTGTTCCCGGGAGACCCTGACCGCGTACCGGCGCCGCGCGACCCGGGCCGGCGGCATCCGGCAATGCAGCGGTTCGAGACCCTAAGTTGGGTCTCCCAGCAACCGGTGTCGCTGGCCCGCCTGCAACGCGCCATCGGTCAGCTTGCGCCGAGGCTCGCCAGGGCCAAGGGCCTGTTCGAGACGGTCGAGCAGCCCGGCCGCCAGATGCTGTTCCAACTTGCCGGTGGCCGCGCGACCCTAGCCCCGGCTGGGACGCCGCGGCCCGAGGCACCTCGGGCACGCATCGTGTTCATCGCCGAAATCGGCATCCTTTCCGCTGCGGAGATCAGCGGGATCATGGACGGATGCGCCTGCGCAGAACCGGGGTGAGGTGAACCGTCCTTGTGGACCTTGAAGCAGGGCCTTATTTGAGCTGGCTGTCTTTGCTGCCCCGGCGGTTAAAGCCGATGTTCGCGGGACGGCTGTCATGCGCCGACTGGCACGCGATGCAGGTCCGGACGCCAGGCAGCGCACGGCGGCGCGCCTCGGGGATTTCTTCTCCGCATTCGACGCAATGGGTTGCGCCCTCGCCCGCCTGCATGCGTGCACGTGCCCGCAGCACGCCGTCCCTGACGGTATCGTCAATCTGGTCCTGGACCGCCCCGTCCGGGGCCCAACCGCTCGCCATCGCCGCTACCTCCGTGTC
Organism: uncultured Acetobacteraceae bacterium; assembly: GCA_964245505.1. Taxonomy (GTDB): domain Bacteria; phylum Pseudomonadota; class Alphaproteobacteria; order Acetobacterales; family Acetobacteraceae; genus DASWOJ01. The sequence goes on from CAXTOB010000004.1 coordinate 12,269, forward strand.
CCGACGTTCCCGGGGGATAGGATATCAGAACTCGCGGCACCTGTTCCAAGGACGCCAAGGGGATCGGACCCCTGAGATGAGCTGCCGCCCCGTAGCTTGCGTTGGAGTCCTGGGCTCCGTGGTCCCGTGACGCGGCATCCGCGGTGCCATATGGCCGTCCGCGGCGTCGCAACCGGGACGGTGAGGCCCAATACCGGCATGGCGCGCGGCCACTGCGCGAGGCTCTCACGATCGGGGTTCAAACGTTCTGAACGGCGCGGTTCCAAGTTATCTCAGACCTGTCAGCCCCGCTTGACGCCTATGAACTGCACCAGCCCTTTTGGAACCCCGGTCAGGTCCGCCTTGTAGGCAACAGGCTGGTAGTACGACCCCACCGGCAAGTACGGCACATCCTGCAGCGCCTGCTCCTGCATCCTGCGCGCCAGGGCAAGCTGCGCCGCCGGGTTCTCCTCCTGCAGCCACTCGTCGCGCAGCGCTTCCAGCTTCGGCAGCGTGGGCCAGCCGTTGTAGGCGTTCTCGCCGTTGCCGCGCATCAGTTGGTGGGCGCCGGGGTTGATCAGATCCCAGCCGCCGGAGAACGCGGCGAACATGTGCCACCCGCCCCCCTCCGGCGGCTTGCGGCTGACCGAGCGCTGGACGGTGGTGCCCCAGTCGGTGGCGATGACATCAACGTTCATGCCGAGATGGCGGAGCATGCTGGCGCCGACCTCGGCAATGGCGTTGATGCGCGGCACGTCCGTTGGCTCAAGATAGATGATGCGCTCACCCCTGTAGCCCGCCGCCTCCAGATCGCGCCGCAGCCCGTCGATGGCGTGGGTGCCGTTCAGCGCCTCCATCCCAGCGTCGTTCGCCAGCGGCGTGCCGGTGGTGAACAGGCCGCAATGGTTGTCGAACGGGGCATTGTCGCCCACCACGGCCTCCATGAACTCGCGCTGGTTCACCGCCCGCAGCACCGCGCGACGGATCGCCGGGTTGTCGAAGGGCGGGAATAGCTGGTTGAAGCGCAGGAAGCCGATCAGGCCCTTGGTCTCCACCACCTCCACCCGCAGCGCCCGGTTGGCCTTCAACGAGGGCACCAGGTCCATCAGGGGCTGCTCCACCCAATCCACCTCGCCCGCTTGCAGCGCCGCGACCTGGGTGGCGGGATCGGGGGTGGTGAGCCACTCCACACGGTCGAAGTGCACAATGCGTGGTCCGGCGGTAAACGACGGCGTGCCTCCCCGCGGCACGTAGTTGTCGAAGCGGGCATAAACGTTGCGGGCGCCGGGCACGCGCTCCGCCGGCAGGTAGCGGAACGGGCCGCTGCCGACCATCTCGGTCAGCCGGCTGCT
>CAXTOB010000004.1:13609-47219 GCA_964245505.1 uncultured Acetobacteraceae bacterium
TGTCCGACGCCTATGGCCAGGCGCTCCGGCATGATGGCGCACCTGGGGTTGGTGGGATGTGCCAGGGCGTCGGGCAACAGGTGGAACCGGCGGCGCAGGCGGAAGCGGATCGTGCGGTCGTCAGGGGCGGACAGGTCGTCGGTTGCGGCGGCCAACGCCTGGCCATAGGCGTCGGACACCCACCAGCGCCGGATGCTGGCCACGGCGTCGCGCGCCAGCACCGGGCTGCCGTCATGGAAGCGCAGCCCGTCACGCAGCGTCAGGGTCCAGGTCAGGCCATCCGGCTCGGTGGTGTAGCCCGCCAGCATCTGCGGCTGCGCCGTCCCGGCCTCATCCACGCCGAACAGGGTGTCGAACACCATGAGCACATGGTTGCGCGTGACGAAGGCACTGACGGCCGGATCGAGCAAGGCGAGGTCGGCATAGGGGATGAAGCGCAGCGTGGTTGCGGATTGCGCCCGCACGATGGACGGGCGCGCGAGGGCGGCGGCGCCTGCCATCCCGGCGCCCAAAAGGGTTCGACGTCGCATGGCGGTTCTCCGTTGAGCGGCTTCTGCTTTGAGCTTTGCAGAGGCCTTGCAAGCGATGTGTCGCATCTCGCAAGCGACGTGCCACGATCTCTGCCGCGCAGCCGGTGGCGCAGTGATCCCCAGCAGGCGGCAATGTCTCGTCAGGGTGGCGTGGGGTGGATGCTGAGATACCGATGGAACCAAACGATTTCACTGCAATCTGACAGGCTGATAACCTGAATGGCTATCCATGGAACGGCCTGCTCGGGATTGGGTCAATTTAAGCTTTTCGCAACGAGAGCCTAGCCGCCTTCCTTGTGTGCTACCCTCGCCGGCATGGCATACTCTGGCCCATGGCAATGAAGCGCACCCCCCGCCCCCGTGATCCTATCTACCTTGGCAAGCTCATGGCGGACACGGTGCCGGACGCGGTAGAGGCAGCAGAGACCAAACAGGCTAAAACTGGCGCGAACGTTGACCTATGCCGTGTGGAAAGCCGCCCCGATCCGGCGCACGTCAGCACGTCTTATGCCGAACGCGCCAACCTCACGCTCCGCACGGGATCGCGTCCGTTCACGCGGCTGACGAACGCCCTCTCCAAGAAGATTAAGAACCACGCATACTCGGTCGTCATCCACACTGTGCACCGCAACTTGGTTCGCATTCACCAGGCGCTGCGCTGCACCCCAACGATGGCGGCGGAAGTGGCCGCCAGCCTTTGGAAGCTTGCCGACATGGTTAAGGTGCTAGAAGAGTGGGAAGCGCGCGGCAACGAGGGATTCGGCTCATGACCACGAACGCCAGCCCGGATGCTGCAACGGACCTAATTACGGCTCTTGAGGGCCAGAGCTTCGGATGCATCTTGGCTGATCCGCCCTGGCAGTTCGTCAACCGCACGGGCAAGATGGCGCCAGAGCATAAGCGTCTAAGCCGCTATGGGACGATGGACCTGGCAGCCATCTCTGCATTGCCCGTGGCAAAGATCAGCGCTCCTACGTCACACCTGTATCTTTGGGTGCCTAATGCTCTGCTGCCCGAGGGCTTGCAGGTGATGAAGGCGTGGGGGTTCAGCTACAAGAGCAACATTGTCTGGCACAAGCTCCGCAAGGATGGCGGCAGCGACGGTCGCGGGGTCGGCTTCTACTTCCGCAACGTGACCGAGCTTGTGCTGTTTGGGGTGCGCGGAAAGAACGCGCGAACTTTACAGCCCGGCCGTACGCAGGTGAACTATCTCGGCACGCGCAAGCGCGAGCACTCGCGCAAGCCGGACGAGCTGTATGACATCATTGAAGCGTGCAGTTCGGGGCCGCGAGTCGAGTTGTTCGCCCGTGGTGCGCGCCCCGGCTGGACCGTATGGGGCAACCAAGCCGACGACACATACAGACCGACATGGAAAACCTATGCGAACCATTCGCGCAGCAGCAAAGATGCGCCCAGCCTATTCGACTGAGTCGCTGCCGTCCTGAATAAGCCGTTCGATCACCTTTTCCGGCTCGCCGAATGTGACCAGGCTTGCAGGTAGGCCGATCAAGAGCAGGGGGCAGGGATTTCCTACTCCGCGCTTGACGCGGTCCTCCAGTTTCCGCCAGTGGGTCGTGGCGGCCCCGAACTTGTCTTGAACGAATGCCGCCGCCCATGCCTCTGCAAAGGTCGTTTCGCCACGGGTGCGACGTTCATACTCCGCAAGCTGCCGACGCGTCGGATTGAGGCCGATGCGCGCCAGGTCGGCCTTATTGTTGATGCGTTTTTCCGTTGCGAATCTGAGAACAAGCTTGCGCATCTCGTCTTGAAGCGAGGTGCCGCGGGTTATGAGTATCCCGAGCGAGATGGCTCCATCGGCATGCAGTCGCTTGTAGTTCTCCAGGTCACGATCAAAGAACGGGTCTTTGTTATTCCACTCGATCTCCAACGCGACCACGCCAGCTGGAAACCGCGCGATGTGGTCAACCTCGTGGGAGATGGACTCCCGCTCAACGCCGTCGATGGTTCTCTGTATTTCAAACTTATGCTTGCGCCAGCCGTGATCGTGCAGCGCCCGCCTGAGCCGCTGGGTACCCTTGGTCTCGCCACCACCGGAACCGATGATCTCCTCTATTGGTATGGTCGCCGTCGCCAGAATGCTTTCTAACTGCTGGGCGACGTCGGTGAAGTCCACGCAGAGGATTGCTTCGGCGTGAGAATGGAAGTCGATCTGGAAGCCAGCAGCGCGAAGCGAGGTGAACGTGCGTCGAGAATAGCCGCACGTGGCGGCTTGTCACGCGTGTCATGCAGAGCCACGAGAACGCGCCAGCCAGGCGGACAGGCCGGAAACTTCAAACTGACCCACTACCGCCTGCCTTTGCACTAACGCCATCCACACCAAACAGCTTCAGGCCCGTGCAATCCGCCAGCAGAGGCATGGGTTCGCAGCCGGCGCCCAGGGGACGCCATCATGCCCGTTGCAATAAAGCCCACCGCCGCATGACCGCCAGCCGCTCCAGCGCCTCCGGAGCTTACGACCTACTCCTGACCGAGATCGAGAACGGCCGCCTGCCGCCGGGCACGCGCCTGCGGGAAGCGGAGCTGGCGCAGCGTTTCGACATAAGCCGGACGCCGGTGCGCGAGGCGCTCAAGCGGCTGGAGCTGCAGGGCCTGGTCCAGCATGAGCCGCACCATGGTGCCGTCGTCGCGGCACTCAGCTACGGCGAGGTCGCCGAGATGTATCTGCTGCGGGAGGTGCTGGAGGGCACTGCGGCACGGCTGGCGGCCCAGCACGCCACGGCCGTCGAGATCGGCGTGCTGCAGCGCATGGTGGAGGGCGACCAGGGCCTGACAGCCGACCCGGCGCGCCTGGCGCAAACCAACCGGCAGTTCCACCACCAGGTCAGGGACATGGCGCGCAACCGTTACCTCAACACTGCGCTGGAAACGCTGCGGCTGTCGCTGGCCCTGCTGGCCGGTACGACGCTCGGGGCGCCGGGCCGGGCTGCCCAGTCCGTCAAGGAACATGCAGCCATCGTCGCCGGGATCGCCGGCCGTGATCCCGACGCCGCGGAGGCGGCTGCGCGCGCCCACATACAAAACGCCTTCCGCACCAGGATCGAGCTGCAGGGCCGCACGCAGCGCTTGACTCCGTGACGCCCAGCGCAGAGATGGTATCCCGCCGTATACAATCGGGGGCATACAATTGGGGATCACAGGGGCATGACGGATGCGGCGCTGACCTATGACGTCGTGATCGTCGGCGGCGGCAATGCCGCCCTGACCGCGGCGGTCACCGCGCGGGAGGCCGGCGCCTCTGTCCTGGTGCTGGAGCACGCGCCAAAGGCCATGCGCGGCGGCAACAGCCGGCACACCCGCAACCTGCGCGCCATGCACGCAGCACCTACGGAAGTGCTGACCGACAGCTACCTTGAGGACGAATACTGGGATGACCTGCTGCGGGTCACCGGCGGCGAAACCGACGAGCATCTGGCCCGGCTGACCATACGCGCCACCCAGGACGCCCTGCCCTTCATGGCCCGCTGCGGCGTCCGGTTCCAGCCGTCGCTGACCGGCACGCTGAACCTGTCCCGCACCAATGCCTTCTTCCTGGGCGGCGGCAAGGCGCTGGTGAACGCCTACTACGCCACCGCCGAGCGCCTAGGCGTGAAGGTGCTGTATGACACCGAGGTGCAAGCAATCACCCTCGATGACGGCTTCGTCCGCCATATCACCGTCACCAGCCATGGCTTTCCCTTGGAAGTGCGCGGCAAGGTTGTCGTCGTGTCCTCCGGCGGTTTCCAGGCCAACATCGAGTGGTTGAAGGAAGCCTGGGGCGACGCCGCGGAGAACTTCCTGATACGCGGCACGCCCTACGCCACCGGCCGCGTGCTGCGGAACCTGCTGCAACAGGGGGTGGCCTCCGTCGGCGATCCCAAGCAGTGCCATGCCGTCGCCATTGACGGCCGCTCCCCCAAGTTCGACGGCGGCATCGTCACGCGGCTGGACTGCGTGCCGTTCTCGGTCGTGGTGAACCGGCACGGCCAGCGCTTCTACGACGAGGGCCAGGACGTCTGGCCCAAGCGCTACGCCATCTGGGGCCGCCTGGTGGCGCAGCAGCCGGACCAGGTCGCCTACAGCATCATCGACAGCCGGAGCGAGCGGCTGTTCATGCCCTCCGTCTTCCCCGCCATCAAGGCGGGCACCATCGGGGAGCTGGCGGCCAAGCTCGGCCTCGATCCCGCCACGGTCACGGCAACCGTCGAGGCGTTCAACGCCGCCTGCCAGCCCGGCACCTTCGACAGCAGCCGGCTGGACGGCGTCCATACCGAGGGGCTGGACCCGCCCAAGACCAACTGGGCGCGGCCGATCGCCGAACCGCCGTTCATCGGCTACCCGCTGCGGCCCGGCATCACCTTCACCTACCTGGGCGTACGGGTGAACGACCGGGCGCAGGTGATCATGGAGAACGGCCGGCCGGCGGCCAACCTGTTCGCCTCGGGCGAGATCATGGCCGGCAGCATCCTCGGGCGGGGTTACCTGGCCGGGTTCGGCATGGCCATCGGCACGGTGTTCGGACGCATCGCCGGACAGGAGGCGGCGCAATATGCAAACAATTGACCTGACCAGGCTGGCCGCCGGAGAGGCGATGCCGGAAGAAACGCCGGCGATGCTGGAAGCCCGGCGCGCGATGGAGGTCTGCAACGCTTGCCGCTACTGCGAGGGCTACTGCGCCGTGTTCCCGGCAATGGAGCTGCGGCGCGAGTTCACCGGCGGCGACCTGAACTATCTCGCCAACCTCTGCCACTCCTGCCGCGGCTGTTACTACGCCTGCCAGTATGCGCCGCCGCATGAGTTCGGCATCAACGTGCCGCGCGTGCTGGCCGAGGTGCGCAGCGAAAGCTATGCGCAATACGCCTGGCCCGGGCCGTTGGCGGCGCTGTACCGGCGCAACGGGCTGGTGATGTCGCTGGCAATGGCGACGGGGGTTGGCGGCGTGCTGCTGCTGGCCATGCTGCTGCAGCGCCATGCCGTGCTGTTTGGGCCGCAGCCGGTGGTGCCCGGCGCCGGCTTCTACAACGTGGTGCCGTATGGGGTGATGGTCGGCGTGGCGTCCGTGACGTTCCTGTTTTCCATCCTGGCGCTCGGGATCGGCTTCGCGCGGTTCTGGCGCGATACCGGCGGCCGGGCGGCGGAGCTGGCGCAGGGCCGCCCGTTGCTGCAGGCGTTCCGCGATGCGGCGACGCTGCGCTACCTCGGCGGCGGCGGGCACGGCTGCAACGACACGGATGCCAGCTTCTCCACGCAGCGGCGCTGGTTCCACCACCTGATGGCCTACGGCTTCCTGCTGTGCTTCGCCTCGACCTCCACGGCGACGGTGTATGACCACTTATTTAGCTGGGCAGCGCCCTACCGGTTCTGGAGCCTGCCGGTGCTGTTGGGCTTCGTCGGCGGCGCCGGGCTGATCGCGGGGACCGCCGGGCTATTCTGGATGAAGCTGGCCGGCGACCAGGAGCCGCAGGCGCGCAACCTGCTAGGCGCGGACGCCGGGCTGCTGCTGTTGCTGCTGATGATCGGGGTGACTGGGGAATTGCTGCTGGCCGTCAGGGCCACTGGTGCGATGGGGACGGTGCTCGCGGTCCACCTGGGCTTCGTGCTGGCGTTCTTCGTAACGATGCCATACAGCAAGTTTGTGCACGGCATCTACCGCACGGGCGCGCTGATCCGTCATGCCATCGAGCGGCCCGGCGCAAGCGACCCCAAGCCGCACGTCGTCGCCGCAGCTACGCCGGCCCGCTGACACCGCTCCGACCCCGCAAAGGGGCGGGGACCAGGAGGAACCATGTCCGACTTGACTCCAGCCGAACGGCAGAAGCGCATCGGCGACGTGATCCGCGTCGCCAGCGGCAATTTCCTGGAGCAGTACGACTTCTTCGTTTACGGCTACTACGCCGCCTATATCGGCCGCGTGTTCTTCCCGTCGGGCGACCCGTTGGCGTCGCTGATGCTGTCGCTGGCGACCTTCGGCGTCGGTTTCCTGATGCGTCCGCTGGGGGCGATCTTCCTCGGGGCCTACATTGACCGGGTGGGCCGGCGTAAGGGCCTGATTGTGACGCTCGCGATGATGGCAGTGGGCACGCTGACCATCGCGGTCACGCCGGGCTATGCCACCATCGGCCTTGCGGCGCCGCTCGTCATCGTGGCGGGACGGCTGTTGCAGGGCTTTTCTGCCGGCGCCGAGCTGGGCGGCGTGTCGATCTACCTGGCGGAGATCGCGACGCCGGGCCACCGCGGCTTCTACTGCTCTTGGCAATCGGCCAGTCAGCAGGTCGCGGTCATCATCGCCGCACTGATTGGCGTGGCGCTGACCGGGTCGCTGACGCCGGAGCAGATGGGCAGCTTCGGCTGGCGCATACCGCTGCTGATTGGCTGCGCCATCATCCCGCTGATCCTGTGGCTGCGCCGCTCCTTGGACGAAACGGAGGCATTCCGGCGGATGCAGCACAAGGCGCACTCGGCCGGCGATGTGTTCCGGATGCTGGGGGCGAACTGGGGGCTGGTGCTGACCGGCATGGGCCTGTCGGTGCTGACGACGACGACGTTTTATCTCATCACCGCCTACACCCCGACCTATGGGCGTGAGGCGCTGCACATGGACTCGTTCGGAGTGCTGGTCGTGACCTTGCTGGTCGGGTTCAGCAACTTCATCTGGCTGCCAGTCGGCGGGGCGATCAGCGACCGGATCGGCCGTTACCCGCTGCTGTTCCTGGTGCCGGTCGTGACCCTTCTGGTGTCCTATCCCTGCCTGGTCTGGCTGGTGGCTGCACCGAGCTTCGGCAAGCTGCTGGCTGCGGTGCTGCTGTTCTCGTCGTTCTTCGGCCTGTATAACGGGGCGATGATCCCGCTCCTGGCAGAGATCATGCCGCCGCAGGTCCGCACGGCCGGGTTCTCGCTGGCATTCAGCCTGGCGACGGCGGTGTTCGGCGGCTTCACGCCGCTGGTGTCCACGGCGCTGATCGGCTGGACCGGGGACCGGGCTTCGCCGGCGCTTTGGCTGTCATTCGCGGCTGCGGTCAGCTTGGCCGCGGTGATCGCCTCGCGCCGGACGGCTCCGGTGGTGGAGGCCGCGGCGGCAATGACGTGAGTGCTCTCGACGCGCAGTAGCGGCACGGGTGCCTGTATCGCCGCCATGCTGCACTCAGCCTTGTCAGGTAGATGGGTGAGGGTGTGCCGGCGTTTTACGGCTGATTGGTTGAATATGCTGCGGGCGAACCTTCGAACACGGCGTCAATCTGTCTGATCGTGTCCGCGACGGGACCAATGGGGTAGCCGGCTGCGGTCAACTTCAGCCCCGAATGCGCCTATCAAGCCATGTGGCCCAGCCTGACAAGTTTCGGCAAAGCTCTCCGAGTATCTCTCAGCCCAAGCCGTCGCCCCGCGGCGGTGGTCCGGCGGCTTTCATCTCCGCCGTTTCCCCCTCGGTGAACACGCGGCTGCGGCTTAGAAAGCGCACGCCCTCAGGAGCTTCCAGAGAAAACCCGGCGCCTCGGCCCGGCACCACGTCAATGATGATCTGCGTGTGCGCCCAAACCTCGAATTGCGCGGCTCCGATGTAAACGGGCACATCCGCGATTTCGCCGAGGTAAACATCCTGCGCGCCAACGCGGAACTCGGTGCGGGGATAGCACATCGGCGCGCTACCATCGCAGCAGCCGCCGGACTGGTGGAACAGCAGAGCACCGTGTGCTGCCTGCAGCCGGCGGATGACGACTTCGGCCGCGTCCGTCACCCGTACTCGCTCGACCGTCACGACGTTCTCCCATTCAAATACCCGGCAGAGGTGGAGCCAACCGCTTCAATCGCTACGCCAGGCAGCCCGTTGCCGGGCCGCCCGGCGTGTTGGTTAGAAGAAGCCCATCGCCTTCGTGCTGTAGCTCACCAGCATGTTCTTCGTCTGCTGGTAGTGGTCGAGCATCATCTTGTGGTTCTCGCGCCCGATCCCGGACTGCTTATATCCACCGAACGCCGCATGCGCCGGGTAAAGGTGATAGCAGTTGGTCCACACCCGCCCCGCCTTGATCTCGCGACCGAACCGGTAAGCCCGGTTGCCGTTGCGCGTCCACACTCCCGAGCCAAGGCCGTAGAGCGTGTCGTTGGCGATGGCGAGCGCGTCGGCGTCGTCCTTGAACGAGGTGACCGAGAGCACCGGCCCGAAAATCTCCTCCTGGAAAATCCGCATCTTGTTGTTGCCCTCGAAGATCGTCGGCTGCACGTAGAAGCCGCCCTCGAGGTCGCCGCCGAGCTTGGCAGCCGCGCCGCCGGTCAGCACCTTCGCGCCCTCCTGCCGGCCGATGTCGATGTAGGAGAGGATCTTCTCATACTGGTCGTTGGACGCCTGCGCCCCGATCATCGTCGCGTCGTCGAGCGGGTTGCCCTGGATGATCTTCTTGGTGCGCGCGACGGCTCGCTCCATGAAGCGGTCGTAGATGCTCTCATGCACCAGCGCGCGGGATGGCGACGTGCACACCTCGCCCTGATTCAGCGCGAACATCGCGAAGCCCTCAAGCGCCTTATCGAAGAAGTCGTCGTCCTCCTCCATCACGTCGGCGAAGAAGATGTTGGGCGACTTGCCGCCGAGTTCGAGCGTGACGGGGATGATGTTCTCGCTCGCATACTGCATGATCAGCCGGCCGGTGGTGGTCTCACCGGTGAAGGCGATCTTGGCGATGCGGTTGCTTTGGGCCAGCGGCTTTCCGGCCTCGACGCCGAACCCGGTGACGACGTTGAGCACGCCGGGCGGCAGCAGGTCGGCGATGGTCTCCATCAGCACCAGGATCGCCAGCGGCGTCTGCTCGGCGGGCTTGAGCACGATGCAGTTGCCGGCGGCGAGCGCCGGCGCCAGCTTCCAAACCGCCATCAGCAGCGGGAAGTTCCACGGGATGATCTGGCCCACCACGCCGAGCGGCTCGTGGAAGTGGTAGGCGACCGTGTCGCCGTCGATCTCGGACAGGCTGCCTTCCTGAGCGCGGATGCAGCCGGCGAAGTAGCGGAAATGGTCGATCGCCAGCGGCAGGTCGGCAGCCTTGGTCTCGCGGATCGGCTTGCCGTTGTCGATCGTCTCGACCATCGCCAGCAGCTCAAGCCGCTGCTCCATCCGGTCGGCGATCTTGTTCAGCACCTGGGCGCGCTGCGCCGCGGACGTGCGGCCCCAGGCGTCCTTGGCCGCATGCGCCGCGTCCAGCGCCAGCTCGACGTCGGCCGCGGTCGAGCGCGCATGGGTGCTGACCACCTTGCCGTTGATCGGCGAGACGTTGTCGAAGGTGCGTCCGTCCACCGGCGCGACCCATTTCCCGCCAATCCAGTTCTCGTAATGCGAACGCAGCGCGATCTGCTTGGCGACGTCACTGAGAGCTTTCTCGACCATGGTAGTCCTCCATTTGTTGTTGGTTCAGCAATTGGGCCGCTTATGCAGGCCCGGCAGCCACGCCAGCCTCACGGCTCCTGGACGGTGTCGAGGAGAGCGTAATCTTGGCGATGTCCTCGCCGGGGATGTCCGGCTCGTATGTCCACCGCCTTGTCGGGCGCCTGGCCGGCTCGCGCCACGCCGGCAAACCCGGTCAGCCGCGCCATAAGCAGGCACGGGCCGCTCAGATAGAAGATGCTTGCAACCATGTTCGCCCCCCCTGCTCTTGCAACCGATATGCTGCCGGCACTTGGACGCGATCATGACGGCGGAGGCTGCGATAAACTATTGGACTAAGGTCGAATGGCCGGGTCGCCGCCGCGGCTGCTATGCCGGACGCAATCGTCGCGATGCTGGAACGGCGGAATGGAGGAGCGATGCAGCGGATATTGATCGCCGACGACCACCCGCTGTTCCGCCAGGCGATGCGGGAGATCGTAACCGACGTGTTCACCCGGCGCGGCGGCCCGTTCACCTGCATCGAGGCCGCCGACACGGGCGCGATGTTCGAAGCCGCGGCGGCGCCGGACGAGCTGGACCTGGTGCTGCTGGACTTGTTCATGCCGGGCTCGTCGGGACTGGCCGACCTCGTCACGTTGCGGAACTGCGTGCCGGCGACGCCGATCGTGGTCGTCACCTCGCTTGACGACCTGGCCACGGTGCAGCATGCGCTTGCCTGTGGCGCCGCCGGCTATGTCGTGAAATCGGCCTCCAAGGACGTGATGATCGGCGCTTTGCAGGTCGTGCTCGCAGGTGGGATTTATGCGCCCAGCAGCGCCGTTCCTGGGCAGCAGACGCCGGGCACTGCGGCGGAGGACGCGCTCACGCCGCGCCAGCTTGCCGTGCTCGCCCTGCTCGCCAACGGGTCGTCGAACAAGCAGATCGCCCGCGACCTCGACATCAGGGACGTGACGGTCAAGGCGCACATGACGGCCATCCTGCGCAAGCTCGGCGTCGCGACGCGGTCGCAGGCGATCGTCGCCTTCCAGCGCGACCGGCTCAGCCACGGGCAGCCGACCCTATGAGGGCGGCGTCTGCGGCGGCTTGACGAGGAAGCTGATCATCGCCCGCAGCCGGGCCGGGCCAGCCGATTTCGACAGGAACAGGAGGCCCGCGCCCCGCACCCGCGTCGCGGTCTCGGCCGAACGGTCCGCCGACACGATCAGGCTGGGCAGGCCGGCGCCGTATCGCCCCCGCAGGGCATGCACCGCATCGGTCCCGGTGCAGCCGGCGTCCAGGTGGTAGTCGGCGACGACCAGGTCGGGCGTCCAACCCGCCGCCTCAAGCTGCGCCAGCGCGGCATCGGCCGTCGGCGCCGCAACCAGGCGGCAACCCCAGCCATCGGCAACCGAGCGCATTGCGTCGAGCGCAGCCGAGTCGTTGTCAACCACGACGATGCACGTCCCGCCCAGCACCGGCGAGCCGTCCAAGGCGGCGGGCTCGACGGGTTCCGCCACCGCGTCCGCCGCCGCCCCCGACGCCACCGTCAGCGTGAAGCAGGACCCATGCCCAACCGTGCTCTCGACTTCGATGCCAAGCTCGAGCAGACGGGCGATGCGGTCAACGATGGCGAGCCCAAGGCCGAGCCCCTTGGCGTCCTGCCGGGGCGCATTGCCGAAGCGCTTGAACTCCCAAAAGATTTCCTGGCGCATCGCCTCGGGAATGCCGATGCCGCTGTCCCAGACCTGCACGGCCACCCGGCCCGGCCGGCGCCGGCACCCGATCAGCAGCCGTCCCTCGGCGGTGTAGCGGATTGCGTTGCTGATGAGGTTGCGTAAGGCCCGCTCGAATAGCTGCCGGTCGGTATGCACGACGGCGCTGGACGGCACGACCCGTAGGTCGAGCCCCGCCGCCTGTGCCTGCGGCCGGTACTCCTCCGCCAGCCGCACCAGCATCGGCCCGATCGCGATGTTGGCCAGCGTCACCGGCCAGGCGCCGGAGTCGAGCTTGGAGATGTCGAGCAGCGCGCCCAGCAATTCGTCAACCGAGTCGAGCGCGGCGTCAACCCGGCCCAGCAGGTCATGCGCCCGGACCGTCCTCACCTCGTCGGCCAGTGCGCCGAGGAACAGCCGGGCCGCATTCAGCGGCTGGTAAAGGTCGTGCGTCGCCGCGGCCAGGAACCGGGTCTTGCCGAGGTTGGCGTGCTCGGCCTCCGCCTTGGCCAGGGTCAGCGCCTTTTCGATCTGCCGCCGGCGCGAGATTTCCTGCATGAGCTGGTGGGTAAGGGTGGCCAGCTCGGCCGTCCGCTCGCTGACCTCGGTTTCAAGCGTGATCGCGGTGCGGAACAGCGAATACGCGTTGCTGCCATGGACATCCATGTCGCGTTCGACGCGGTCCATGAGCACGCGGTTGATCTTGCGTAGCTTGCGCAGCTCGGCGTCGCGGGGGTCCTCGCCCGGCCGCTCGAACGCCAGGGTCACGCCTCGTCGTCCCGGCCAATCGCCAGCCCCGTCAGGGTGTGGTTGACATGCATGGCCGAGAGCTGCTCGCCATAGGTGCTGAAGCCGATCACGTTGTTCTCGGCCAGGATGCGGCTGGCCAGATGCTTGACTTGCCGCGTCTCCGCTTCGAGGCTGCGCAGCACGCAATCGAAGCCGATCACCAGCACCGGCTCGCCGATCTCGGCGCGCAGGGTCTGGAACAGCGTGGCAAGATCCTCGATGATGTCCTCGCGCCGGGCCAGCGTCAGCACCACGCCCTCGTCGATCGCGCAGTAGAAGGTCAGGCTGCCATCGTCGTTTGCCTGCTGGATCGAGCGGACGTAGTAGTCGCCCGACACCTTCACCATGACCGGATGTTCGGCGAAGGCCATCGGCGTCAGCGCGTCATAGCTCATGCCGATGATCCGCGCGTATTCCGGCCCGGCTGGCTCCGCGTTGATCTCGGTCACCAGGCGGCGGCCCGGGTCGGCGCCGGTGACGACCATCCTGGTGTCGGTGCTGGAGAAGTGCTGGCGCTTGAAGATGCGGAACGGCCGCCACAGCGTCACCAGGCAGAGCACCGCCGCGTCGGCGTGGAACTGGCCGTCCCAATAGACATGGGTGCGCTGGAACTGCATGCCGTCGCCAGCCGATCCACCCAGCAGCGGGATCGGATCGAGGCGCCGGTGGATCGAACTCAGCACCACCTCCTCGTTGCTGCACATGCCGTCGATCAGCAGGAGCGCGAAGGTGTCGGACGGCACGGTGCTGCTCCCGTCCTCGGCGAGTGCCGCGATCAGGCGATCCACCACCACCGTCCCCTCGGTGATCGGCAGCGTGGAAATCGATGGGATCAGCTGGACGGCGGCCCTGCACTCCCGCGCCGATAGGCTGAACCCGGTTATCGACCCTTCGAGGTAGCCGATCGGCGTGATCTCGCCGGCGGTCGTGCAGCCGACCACGGCGACGCCGCCGAACAACGCCCGTATCTCGGACGCAAGCACATCGAGGTCGAAGGCCGACGAGCAGAATAACACCACCAGCTCAAGCCCATCCTGGACCAGCCCGGCGTGCATCTCCCTGGCCGCTTCAAGTGCAGTCCGCGCCGTCGAATGGGCCCGCCGTATCCCGCTCCGCTCCATTTTCGTTCCCGCGATATCGGGCTACCCGCTCCGTGGCGGCATTGGAATATTACGTAGTGAGGCCAATGGCGTCGAGCCTTCGGTCGCGCCGGTGCGAGCCGCGCCTGGGTCGGCAGCCCGCATGCTAAAGACTTTCAGTGCCCCGTCACGTCGAGTGCCAAAAGACTTGCGGCTTGCCGCCCGGATTGGCCGAACGCCTCCCGGAAGGGCCGGCGCATCATCCGGATACCGTCGCCACTGGTGAGTTCGGCCTCGGTTCTTCCATGCTCGCGCCAGAGCCTCATCCCCACGGTCTCGGTCCCAAAAAGAACGCCATCGAGCCGCAGCTCGGGAAGCCACTCCGGCAGGAACGGGTCGATGTAGAGGATCCCGTCGTCAACATCGACGTTTGCGCCGATCAGCGCGCGGACGAAGCAAAACACCGACCCGGCAGCCCACGCCTGCGGCACGTTCGCTCCGATGTATTGGACCGGGAACGGCGAGTCCTCCCGGCTGATGCCGGCAAACACCTCGGGCAGACGGCTCAGCAGGAAGCGGCAACCCGCGTCGATCAGCCCCTTGGCGACCTGCGCCGCCTCGGCATGAAAGCCATAACGCTTGAAGCCCAGCGCGATCAGCCCGTTGTCGTGCGGCCAAACCGCGCCGAGTTGGTAGTCGAGCGGATTGTATGCCGGATGGTTGGACGAGAGCGTGCGTATGCCCCAGCCGCTCCACATGTCTGGCGCCAGCAGACGCTGGACAACCAGCCGTGCCCGTTCCGGCGGGACGATGCCCGACCATAGAAGGTGGCCGGGGTTGGAAGTCACGCTCATGACCCGGCGCTTCGCCGGGTCGAGGCACAGGGCGTAGAACTGCTGCTCCTCGTCCCAGAACACGGCGTTGAAACGGTCATAAAGGACGCCGGCCTTGCGGCGGAGGTCGGCCGCCCGCTCCGGCCGGCCAAGCGCCTCGAAGATTTCGGCCATACCGAGCAACGCCTGGTAGGCGTAACCCTGCAACTCACAGGTGGCCTTCGGCGCCGGGACATCCTCGCCGTCGGCATCCAGGATGCCGTTGCCCGCGTCCTTCCAGCCCTGGTTCTCGGCGCCCCCATGTGCCGTGCGCTGGTATTCCTGGAAACCGTCGCCGTCCAGGTCGCCGTATCGGTCCATCCACTCCAGGCAGCGCTCGGCCGTTGCGAGGTGCTTTTCGAGCAGCCCCTTGTCCCCGGTATAGCGCCAAGCGTCATGCAGCAGCACGGGATACAGCAAGGTCGCATCGGCGCTGCCGTAATACGGCCGGTAGAGTCCAAGGCCGAGTTCAGACAGCTCGCCCCGTCTCAGCTCGTGCGGCATCTTGCCCGGCTGCATGTCCCGCGACTCGTCCGTGCCGTCCGCCTGGTGCAGCGCCAGGATCTCCAGCGCGCCTTGTGCGAAGGCGGGGTAAACGGCCACCGTCTGCAGCGCGGTAATCAGGCTGTCCCGCCCGAACAGGGCGGCAAACCAGGGAATGCCGGCGGCCGGCACGAAGCGCGTGGCATCTGTGCCCTCCAATGGCAGGCGCAGGCCCGCCAGGTCATCCACTGAGCGGTCGTATAGGTTTTGCAGCGGGGCATAAGGCGTGCGCAGCCGGATGGCCTGCGAGCGCCAACGTTCCAGGGCGCGGGCCTGCTCGGAGTCTTCCTGATCGGCGAAGGATGCGGGCGGGGCTCGCAGCCGCTCGTCGCCGTCAATGGCCTGATACAGCAACTCGGCGGACCAGGTGCCCTGGGGAGCCAGCTCGGCCACGAAGCTCAGTGCTCCGTCGCGCAGGTCCGGCCGGGGCGAGCCATCCGCCGGACGGACCGAAGCGCCACGGCGGAAGCGGCCGTTGGTGTGGACCGTTTCCAGCTGGCCTTCATCGGCGCACCAGCGGCTGACGGTGTCGCCGCGCGACACGATCCGGCCCGACTTCACGTCGAAGATATCGGCAAAATCGCAACGGAGCTGGACGGTGAGCGCCAAGCGCACCGCGATCCGGTTGTGGTTGCGCAGCACCAGGGTTTCGCGCAAGCCGCCGAGGCCCAGGATGCGCGATACGGTGAGGCTGATGCTGCGCGGCGGCAGTTCGCCCTCATCGAACGGTAGTGCCGGGTTGGCCAGCACGATCTGGACTGCGAAGTGGCACGTCGCCGCCGAGCTGAGAAGCTCCCAGGGCCGGCCGTTGACCTCGATGGTCCAGCCGCTGATCAGGCGCGTGTCGCGGTAGAACAGCCCGCAATCGCTTGGCTGGCGCACCTGGCCGTCGGTATCGGTGACCAGAACGCACTCGCCAGCGTTGATGGTCAACTGAGGAGGGCCGACAGTAATCTCGTACGCCAAGAAAATCCCTCGTCAATATTGCGGTCGGATTCATGTTTGCGATTGAACTGTGCAGGCCGGCCATTCTGGCTCGACACGGACCGGCATCGGGTCGAACACGGCTGCGACGCCTGATAGCACAGCAATCGTGTCGTCATCCCGCCCGCCCGCCGAACTCAGCCCCGTCTCCTGAGCCGGCCAGCAGCCGACTGAATGGTGTCGGCAACTTGGTGGTTCTGCCGCAGAACGCAATTGGGGCTGTCGTGGCTCAACCTGTACGAAGGCTGGCTATACGAAGGCTGGCTTCGGAGATCAGGTCAGGGACACGATTGTCATGCCAACCTAAACAGCATCACCGGCAGGGTCCGTGCAGCACGCTGCCTGGCGGGGGCCTCCAGCGTCACAGCATCAAATGCCGGCGGACTTCCTCGGCCGTCACCTGCCCCGGCGGAATCGTTGCGACGACACGCCCCTTCTCCATTACGTAGGACCGGTCGCTGAGGGACAGGATCGTGTCGAGGTTCTGCTCGACGAACAGGATCGTCGTGCCGAGATCACGGCAGAACGAACGCAGCGCCTCGCAGATCAACTGGACGATCGAGGGCTGGATGCCCTCCGAAGGCTCGTCGAGCAGCATCAGCGATGGATTGCCGATCAGCGCCCGCCCGATCGCGAGTTGCTGCTGCTCGCCGCCCGACATGGTGCCGGCGATCTGGTGCCGCCGCTCCTTCAGGCGGGGGAAGGACTCGAACACCAGGTCAGGCAGCTTCGTCCCCTGCCGTCCGCCGATCAGCCGCCCGACCGCCAAGTTCTCGTCCACCGTCATGCGCGGGAACACGTGGCGGCCCTGCGGGATGTAGCCCATGCCAAGCCGTGCGCGGCGCTCGGCCGGGAGTGCTGTGACGTCCTGGCCGAGCAGCCGGACCGAGCCGGCCGCCGTCTTGAGCAGCCCGATCAAGCAGCGCATCGTCGTGGTCTTGCCGACCCCGTTCCGGCCGATCAGGCTCACGATCTCGCCCTTGGCGACACGAAGGTCCACCCCCTGCAGGATCGGCGTTTCGCCGTAGCGCGCCCACAGGCCAGCAACCTCAAGGACAGGTTCAGCGCTCATGGGTGCGGCCCAAATAGATTTCTGCGACGTTCGGATCATTGATGATCGTCTCGATCGGGCCGCGCGCGAATACCCGCCCGTAGTGCAGCACCGTGACCATCTTGGCGATCTGGCGCACGAATGCCATGTCGTGCTCCACCACCAGCATCGTCATGCCCTCGCCGTTGAGGCGCTGGATAAGCTCGCCGGTCTGGAACGTCTCCTCCGGCGACATGCCGGCGGTCGGCTCATCGAGCAGCAGCAGCTTCGGCTTCAGTGCCAGCGCCATGCCGATCTCCAGCCATTGCTGCTGCCCGTGGGCGAGCTGACCCGCGAGCTTGTTGGCGTCGGCGCCGAGGTTTAACAGGGCGAGTAGCCGGTCCTCCTCGGCCCGCAGTTGATGCCGGGCAACGTGGTGCTGCAGGGCAATATGCACGTTCTGCCGGACCGGCAGCTCCTTGAACACCGACGGCGTCTGCATCTTGATGCTCATGCCGCGCTTGACGCGCTGGTAGGGCCGCTCGGCCGTGACGTCGGTGCCGTCAAAGCGGATGCGGCCGGCGGTGGGCGGATAGGTCCCGACGATCAGCCGGAACAGCGTGCTCTTTCCGGCGCCGTTCGGACCGATGAGGCAGTGGATGTCGCCCTGCGCGACATCGAGCGACACGTCGGACACGGCGGCGAGGCCCCCGAAGGATTTGGACGCGCCAGCAGCGGACAGGAGCGGCGTCACTGCTCACTCCCCGGCCGGGGTGGCGAGCACGGAGGCGTGCCGCCGCCGGGCCGGCCAGCTCGCCAGCCTGACCAGGCCGACCACGAAGCCTTCCGGAACATACATCACCGTGAGCAGGAGCAGGAGCCCGGTCACCACGAGGGCAGCCTGCTGGCTGTAAACGGTGAGCAACTGGTAGGCGAACAGGAAGACGAAGGTGCCGACGAGCGTCGCCGTCAGGTCTTGGCGTCCGGAGAACGATACCCAGACGATCGGCATCGCGGCGAAGGGCAGGCCGATGCTGGCCGGCGTGATGAACTGGCCCCAGGCGGTATAAAGCGCGCCGCTCAGCCCGGCCAATGCGCTGCCGATGCAGAAGGTCGCCAGCCGATACTTGCGGACGTCGTAGCCGAGCAGCTCGGCGCGCTGCTCATCCTCGCGGATCGCGACGACCACGTTGCCGAAGCGGGAGTTCACCAGCATGCGCAGGCCGAGATAGACGACGAGCAGCATGCCGATCATCAGGAAGTAAAGTGCGACCCCATCGAAGACGAGCGTGCGGTCGCCCCATGGCATGTTGAGTGCCTTCATCCCCTTCATGCCGTTGAAGCCGTTGAGGCGGGCGCGGCCGATCCTCCACTCCGGCCCTGCCGTCTGGCCGAGGAAGAAGGCCAGGACGAGCGCCGAGGCCAAGGTGACAATCCCGAAGAACACGCCGCCGACACGGCCCCAGATCATGAAGTAGCCGAGCACGGCCGCCGCGGCACCGGCCAGCAGCACCGCGAGCGCCAGGGCTTCGAACGTCGAGAAGCCCCGCCCGCCGAGATTGATGGCGATGACGCCATAGGAGTAGCCGGAGATGCCGAAGAAGAAGGTCTGCCCGAACGACATCACGCCGCCATAGCCCCACATCAGGCACAGGCCGAGCGCCATGAAGATCCAAATCAGGAAGTAGGCGAAGTTGCCGACGTCGTAGGGATCGGCCACGAGCGGATAAGCGAGCGCCAGCGCGAGGACGACGGCGAAGCCTCCCCAGAAACGCGGTCCCGTGCCCAGCGTCTGTGGACCATTGAGGAGATGGAGCATGCGGGTTCTCCCGTTCAGCGCAGACGCCGGTTGACCCAGCCGGTGATCCCGTCCGGCAGGACGCGGATGACCAGGATGACGGCAAGCAGCATCCCGATCTGACCGACGATCTGGCCGTGCCAGGCGTTCAGGCCGGTGCGGATAATGGCGAGGAGTACACCGGCGGGCGCGGTGCCGAGCAGAAGGTTGGCGCCGCCGATCACCACGGTTACGAAGCTCTCGACCACGAAGGTGGACCCCATCGTGGGGATCAGGCTCATCGTCGGCGCATACAGCCCGCCGCACAGGCCGGCGAGTCCGGTGCCCAGGCCGAAGCTGAGTGCATACACCCAGTTGATCCGCACCCCGAGCGCCCGCGCCATGGACGCATGCTGCATCGTGGCGCGGGCCAGAACGCCGAACTGGGTGCGCATGAAGACGACGTAAACGAAGGCCAGCACCGCCAGCGATGCGCCGAACAGCTCCATCCGATACGTCGAAAAGGAATACTCGCCGACGGTGAAGCTGCCCACCGGAGTGCCGATCCCAGCCAGGCTGGAGCCCAGCAGCAGGACCGTCCCCTGCGTGACGACCAGGCTCAACCCCCAGGTGGCCAGCAAGGTGTCGGCCGGGCGCTGGTAGAAGCGCCGGACGATGACGACCTCGACCACCACGCCGATCAGCCCGGCGACCAGCGCGCCGCAAAGCTGGGCCAGCACCAGGGGCAGCCCAAGCCGGCTCATGCCCACGGTGACGTAGGCCCCGCACATGATGAATTCGCCGTGGGCCATGTTGATGACGCCCATCATGCCGAACACGATGGCAAGCCCGGCCGACGACAGGATCAAGAAGGCAAACACGTCGGCAAACTGGTAGAGGTAGGAAAACAAGTCGCCCAGCATTGCCGATGTCCTCACCTAGAACAGATTGCAGCCAGGTCCTGGCGCGCAGCGGCCGGACCCAACCGCAAGTCTCTGCTCGCAAACAAAGAATCTAAACCGGTTTGCGCCCGGTCTGGACGCAAACCGGCCTGGTCCGAGCCGTTACTTCTGCGGCAGGTTGTTCGGGCTGTATTGCTCCTGAGGATTGTCCTTGGTCAGGTCGCAGCCGATTTGCGAAAGCCAGTATGGCTGAATGACGCCGAAATCCTTGTCGATGTGCACGTCGTGCTTCGCGTCCACCGACAGAAGGTACATGTGATGGCTCATATGCTGGCTTTTTGGGTCCATGCAGATGCGGCCCTCGGGGGCGTCCACGCAAAGGTTGCCGTCCGCCACCGCGTGGCGAAGGTCCTCCAGCTTGGTTGATTTCGCCTTCTCAGCCATCGCCTTGTACAGATACAGGGTGATATAGGCGTTGTAGCCCATGTCATTGATATACGGCTCGTCCGGATACTTGGCGTGCCAACGCTTCTTGAAATCTTCGGCAGCCGGCGTGTTCAGCTCCTCGAACCAGTTCGCCGCCGCATGCATGTTGTTGAGCGCCGGCGGCTTGAACCGCTTGTGCTCGAAGCCGAGCATGATCTTGATGGAAGACCCCATGGGAAGGTTGAGCTTCGCCGCCGAGGCCTGCTCGAAGAAGCTGTCCTGCGCGTCGCCGACGTTGATGGTCAGCAGCCAATCCGGCTTGGCCTTCTGGATGTTCTGGATGGTTTGGGCGAACTGGCTGACGCCGAGCGGGATGAACTCCTCGCCGACCACGGTGCCGTTAACATCCGGCTGCTTGAGGATGGCGCGGTTCCATTCGGCGGAAAGCTGGCCGAAATTGTAGTCCGCCGCGATCACGTAGGATTTCGGGCCGAACGTCTTGACCATGTAGGGAATGAGGGTCGAAAACTGCTGCTCGGGGATGGCGCCGGTCGAGAACTCGTTGGCGTCGCACACGCCGCCTTCATATTGGTTGGTGTAGAAGTACGGGGTGTCGCCCTTATCCACGATCGGGCGGATCGCCTCGCGCGACGCCGAGGTGATGCCGCCGATCAGCACGTCAACATGGTCCCGCTCCAGCAGCCGGCGCGCGAACTCCTGGTAGCGGGCGTTGTCGCCTTGGGGGTCAAGATGGGTGATCGCGATCGGCCGGCCCATGATCCCGCCGGCCTTGTTGATCTCCTCCATCGCCAGCAGCGAGCCGTGCAGCTTCGGCAAGCCGATCGCCGCGAAGTCGCCCGAGATGTCCTCGATAAGCCCGACCTTGATCGGATCGGCGGCCTTCGCTGCCGGGATGCCTTGCAGGCCCAACATCAGTATCGCTGCGCCGCCCAATAATACCGACTTCACACTCATCCGATCCTCCTTGTGGCTCACACGTCCAACACCGCGTCCAGGCTCAGGCAGCGAGGTATTTCTTCAGGATGGAAGCGCCCATCGTGTACTTGGGATCGACCATATTGCCGAGGCGGATACGGCCGGCTTGGCTGAGCAGCATGTAGGCGTCGAGCTCGTCGAAGCCGTATTCAGACGCCATCCAGCGGCACAGCTCGCGGTAGGCGATGCGCGCCGCGTCTTCCAGCGGCCGCGCGCTGCCGATCGTCATGATGAAGTCCGCCGTCTCCAGCCGCGGCCAGGCGAAGCTCCATCCCTTGATCAAATCCACGGTCAGGCGGACGGTCGCCCGCTGCTCGACCGCGACACCGGTGAGCTCGCCATCCCCCTGGGTCGCGTGGCAGTCGCCGACGAACAGGGACGCGCCGGGAATGTTGACCGGCAGGTAGATTACAGCCCCCGGCGCCACGTCCGGCAAGTCCATGTTGCCGCCGTAATAGTCCGGCACCAGCGAGGAGATCGCCTCGATCTGCGGCGACACTCCGATGGTCCCGATGAACGGCTCATAGGGCAGCACGATCTTGTCGCTGAAATGCACCCCGGCGGCGTCAATTCGCATCAGTTTCACCTTCTCGGGGAGCGGCGCGTTGAGCATGGCCGTAGCAGCCGTTCCGACCAGGCCGCCGAATTCGGGGATTAGCGCCGTCGCCCCATATTCGCCGCGCGTTTCGACTGACTGGATATGCACCGCCAGGCAGTCCCCCTTCTCGGCGCCACGCACGCCGAACGGCCCGCTTTGCGGGTTGAGGAAGGGATGGTTGAGCTTCTCGCTCGGCTTGTCCTGCTCGGACGTGATCTTACCGCTGAAGGCGTCCTCGGTGTCCACGATCAGGGTGTCGCCGGGTTCGATGGTCAGAATCGGCTTGGCGTAAGGGCCATAAACGAAATGGTGCTCGCCCTGCTCGGCGTCGGTGATCCGGTGCTCGCGGCCTTTCTTGCCGGCCGCCACGCCGCGCGTTGCCATGATGGACCTGTCGAGCCAGTCGGGAACGGTCATGTCGAATGCCTCCAAACGGAGAAGACGTTGGGCGTTCAGTCCTGCGGATGGCGGAGGTGCCAGTCGGTCGCGCGCTGGAACGCTGCTCCCGCTTGGCAGAGCAAGGGCTCCGAAAGATGAGGGCCATAGAGCTGCATCGTGATCGGCATGCCGCCAGTGTCGAACGACGCGGGGAAGGTGATCGTCGGGCCGCCGGTCAGGTCGGCCGGAATGGTGAAGCGCAGGTATTCGGAGAAGTCGCCGCCCGCCCGGCCCAGCCACTCCGCCGTGGTCGGCACCCGGGACGGCAGGGTCGGCATCAGGATGAGGTCCAAGCCGCCAAACGCCGCCGCCATCCGCGACTGGAACGTCACGCGGGAAATGTTGGCCTCGGCAAGCTGCGGCGCGGTCGCCGACTGCCCCATCTCGATGAAGTTCGAGAGCACCGCCCCATACTCCGCCTTGAGCGACGGATGCGTGTCGCGATGCGCCCAGGCGGTCTCGGCCGCGCACAGCAGGCCCCAATGACCCACCGCCTCGCGCCATTCCGGGAACTCCATCGGATACAGCACGGCCCCAAGCCGCTCGAACGACCGGGACGTCGCCTCCCATGCAGCCGCCACCTGATCGTCAATGCCGTCCATGACGAAGCTGCGCGGCATTCCGACCTTGAGGCCGCGTATGCCCGCTTCGCACAACGACGCATACGCCGGCACCGGATCGCGCAGCGCGGTCGGATCGTTCGGGTCCGCCCCAGCGATCGCCTCTAGCATGATCGCCGCATCCACCGCCGAGCGGGTCATAGGTCCCACATGGTCAAGCGTGTCGGCCAACGGAAATACGCCGTAACGGCTGACCCTGCCCCATGTCGGCTTCAGGCCGGTGATCCCGTTCGCCGCCGACGGCAGGCGGATCGAGCCGCCGGTATCGGACCCGAGCGTGCCGAACGCCAGCCCGGCTGCCGTCGCCACCCCCGAGCCGGACGATGACGAGCCGGTCCAATACTCAGCCCCCCATGGATTGATCGGCGCCGTGATGGACGGATGATGGTCGGCGAACGCCTGCTCGGTCGTCTTCAGTTTGCCCAGGGTGATCGCGCCGGCCGCCTCAAGTCGTTCCGTGACCGTGGCGCTGAACGGCGGCTTGAAGCCGCGATGGATCGCCGTGCCTGCTGCGGTCTCGGCGAAGTCGGTGTAGATGATGTCCTTCAGGCCGATCGGAATCCCGTGCAACGGGCCGCGCCACAGGCCCCGCTCGATCTCCTGCTCGGCTGCGGCAGCCTGCGCCGTCGCACGTTCGGCCACAAGCGTCGCATAGGCTCCGCTGGTCCCGTCGCGGGCCGCGATCCGGGCCAGCATGTATCGTGTCACCTCGACCGGAGAGACCGACTTGTTCTTGATCCCAGCGGAAAGGCTGGCGATGGACTCGTAGTGCACGTGGCGATCTCTCCCAGGGCTGAAGTCGCGTAACGTGACGTTGGTAGGTTCGGGTCTCGCTTGTCTCGGCTCCCCTCGCCAAAATACTTGACCGTGCGTGCCAGACCGGCTCCCGGAGCGGCCTGACGGACGGGATGCGCCTGCTACTGAGCGCGCTCGCGCAAGACCGATTTCGGCATCTCCCCATACCGGGTCCTGAAGGCCCGCGCGAAATGCGACAGGTCGTTGAAGCCGGACCGCATCGCGGCTTGGCTGACAGTGCTGACCCGCCGCTCGTCCAGCAGCCGGTGGGCGTGTTCAAGCCGCTGCCGCCACAACCACCGTATGGCCGTCGTGCCGTCCGCCGCGAATACGCGGCAGAGCGTGCGCCCGGACACACCGAGTTCGTTGACCAGGCGCGAGAAGTCGAAATCGGGGTCCTCGATGTGGCGCAGCAGGGTGGCCTTGGCGCGGCCGAGCAGGTCCTGATGGCCGAGACTATGCTTGCCCTGGGTCAGACCGAACTCAAGCGCCGCCGCCAGGGTGTCCGCCAGCGAGGCGCCCAGGCGCTGCAACGCGGATTCGTCTGGTGCCGCGTCCAGCATGATCGTCTCGTTCAGCACGCTGGCGACGAGGGACACGCCGGGCTCGCCGCATCGCAGGGTCCGGGCCGCGATCTGATCCGACGCCGGGATACGCGACGACAGCAACCGCCGGGGCAATTGCCCGATCAGCATCCTGCTATCGTCGTCGAATGCCCAGGTGAACGGGCGTCCGGAGTCATAGACGACGACGTCCCCCGGCCCGGGCGTAGCGCATCGCTGATCCTGCACGAGCCGGCCCTGCCCGGCGACCATCAGGGCAACGAAGAAGTTTTCATTCGGCCGGCTTCGCAGGAGGTTTCGCGTCCGGTCGTTGCGCATCGGGGAAAACCGGATGTCGCTCACTTCCAAGGGGCCCGCGTTGGTCCGCTGCAGCTTGGCTGAGAACGGGCGATCCTTTGCGAGCTGGACACTGTCAACCGGGCTCAGGAACGCGCATAGCGTCTCATTCCAGTAGCTAAACCGGTCCTTGGACGCGACCGCACCCGTGTCGAAGCCATAGGCATCGGGGCGGGTTTGACTGCGGAAAGGCAATACGTCCGACATCACCGCTGCCTCCTTTCGAACGCCTGCCCATGCACCAGGCTTCCCGACGGCAAGATGCGCCGATCTAAGCACTAGCCAAAGCTTACTGGCAGCTATTGTGCAAACGCTATGCCAACTTTGCGGCACTTGGGGCGGCGGGCGTCGTTCCAGCCGTTGCCATCACCGTTAGGGCATCGGACCAGATGATCTCAGCGCAATGCCCACCTCCCTCCGGGTCGCCAGGCCGCCCCAACCCGGCGTCGGCCCGATCAACGCACCAACGCCGCCTCGGATACAATTGCCGCCGCCCCGGCAGGCGCGGTAGGGAAGCAGATGCCACCTCGCCGGATGCACCTCGTCGCCTATCTCAAGACCGGCCCGACCGCGCTGCACGTCGGCGGCTGGCGCCACCCGGAATCAACGCTCGACGACATCCTGGAGCCGAGCCGCTACGAGTATATCGCCCGCCTGCTTGAGGCCGCGCGGTTCGATGGCTGCTTCTTCGCCGACCTGTTCGGGCTGTATGACCTGCATGGCGGCAGCTTCGACGCCTACGTGCGTCGCGGCGGCCAGATCAGCTTCCTCGATCCGACCGTCGTGCTGCCGGTCATGGCGGCGGCCACCCGGCACCTCGGCCTGGGGGCGACGCTCTCGACCAGCTTTCACAGCGCCTATCACCTGGCGCGCTGGCTCGGCTCGCTGGACGTCATGAGCAAGGGCCGGGTCGCCTGGAACGTGGTCACGTCCGCGACCGACCTTGAGGCGCAGAACGCCGGGCTGGACGAGCTGCCGCCCAAGGATGAGCGGTATGACCGTGCGGACGAGGTGCTGGAGGCCTGTTTCGCCCTTTGGAACAGTTGGGACGCCGACGCCTTCGTGCTCGACAAGCAGGCCGGCGTGCTCGCGGACCCGGCGAAGGTCCATTACGCCAACTACGTGGGACGCTGGGTCAAGTCGCGCGGCCCGCTGTCGATCCCGCGCAGCCCGCAGGGCCGCCCGGTCATCATGCAGGCCGGCAGCTCCGACCGCGGGCGGGAGTTCGCGGCGCGCTGGGCGGAGGCCGTGTTCACCATCCAGCGCGGCGAGGACGAGATGCGCGCCTTCTACCAAGACCTGAAGGGCCGGCTGGCCGCGCACGGCCGCGCGCCGCACGAGTGCGCCATCCTGCCCGCGGTGACGATGGTGCTGGGCGAGACCGAGTCCATCGCGCGGGAGCGGGCGGACTACTTGAACAGCCTGATCGACCCGGAGCTGAGCCTGGCCGCCACCTCCAGCAGCGTCGGTGCCGACCTGACCCGGCTCACGCCAGGAACCACGCTGGAGCAGTTGCAGGGCAACCAGGGGATGCAGGGCACCATGGACCTGCTGGATCAGGTCATGCAGGCCGAGGGCATCGGCTTCAAGCAGGCCGCGGTGAAGCGGGCCGAGGGGCGGGAGCTGGTCGGCACCCCCGTCATGGTCGCCGACCGGCTGCAGGAGCTATTCGAGGCCGGAGTGTGCGACGGTTTCGTGGTGACGCCCACGACGTTCCCCGGCATGTTCGAGCAGTTCTGCCG
The DNA here is from genome assembly GCA_964245505.1 of uncultured Acetobacteraceae bacterium. GTDB lineage: Bacteria > Pseudomonadota > Alphaproteobacteria > Acetobacterales > Acetobacteraceae > DASWOJ01. The sequence continues at coordinate 39,685 of CAXTOB010000004.1, forward strand.
CGGCGTAGTGCCCGAGTTGCAGCGCCGCGGCCTGTTCCGCACCGAGTATGCCGGCCGCACCTTGCGGGAGAACCTGCAAGACTGATCTGCCAGACGCCCACCCCCCAAGGACCAACCCCGGAGGATCGACCGCATGGCCATGCGCCCAACCGCCACCCGCCGCGCCGTCCTGCTCGGCGCCTCCGCCTGTTCCGGCCTGTGGGCCACGAGCGCCCATGCGGCGGCGGACCTCAAGGGCAAGACTGTCGTGTTCGCAAGCTGGGGCGGCGCCTACCAGGATGCCGAGCGCATCTGCTACTGCGACCCCTTCGCCGCCGCGACCGGCGCCCGCGTGGTGCAGGACGGCCCGATGGACATCGCCAAGTTCCGCGCGATGGCCGAGGGCGGCGCGCCCGACTGGGACGTGGCCGACATCACCATAGACTTCCTGTATGCCGGCAGCGCCGACAACCTGTTCGAGCCGATCGACGCCGACATGGTGGGCGCCAGCCGCATCGCGCCGCGCTTCGTGCATCCGAACGGGGTCGGCTGCATCGTCTGGTCCTACAACCTCGGCTACAGCACCAAGGCGTTTCCAGCCGGCAAGGAGCCGCGCACCTGGGCCGACCTGTTCGACCTGCAGCGCTTTCCCGGCAAGCGCACCTTGTCGGACAACGTGGTGGCAACGCTTGAGGTCGCGCTGCTGGCCGATGGAGTGGCACCCGATAAGCTGTATCCGCTCGATGTGGACCGTGCCTTCCGCAAGCTCGATACCATCCGTGCGGACACGGTGTTCTGGGCCACCAACTCGCAGTCGCAGCAGCTTTTCATCGACGGGGAGGTCGGGCTGGGGGTGATCCTCAACGGCCGGGCGTTCGATGCGGCGAAGAAGGGCGCGCCTATCGCGATATCGTGGGAGCAGAACATCCAGTCGGTTGACTACCTGGTCGTCCCGCACGGCAGCCGCAACCGGGTGGCGGCGATGCAGCTGATCGACACGATGACCCTGGCGGAAAACCAGGCGAAGCTTGCCAACCTCATCGCCTACGCTCCCACCAACCCGGCGGCGTTCGGGTCCATCGACAAGGCGGTCGAACCCTGGCTGTCCACGGCGCCGGCCAACGTCGAGAAAGGGTTCGTCATCAACGCCGCCTACTGGCGGGACAACCAAAAGGCGCTGACGGAACGGTGGGACGCCTGGAAGCTGTCGTAGAGCATGTTCGGATCAAACGGCTTCGTTTGACCGAACAAGTGCTCGCAAAAACAACAGCTAGAGCGGGCTTGGTGCTTCTATCTGCACCAAGCCCGCTCTAAACCGCGGGCGCTGAACCGGTGCGGGTGGGCCGGCACGCCTGGCTGCTGGCGCCGTCGGTGCTGCTGCTGCTGGCGGCCTTCGTGTGGCCGGTGGGCTGGCTGCTGCTGCGGGCGTTCACCGAGCCGCGGCTCGGCTTGCAGAACTTCGCGCTGCTATGGGAGCGGCCGGTTTACCTGCGCGTGGTTTGGAATACCGCGCTGATCAGTGCGGCGCTGACACCGGCCTGCCTCCTGCTCGGCTTCCCTGTCGCGCACGCGATGGCGCATGGCGGTCCGCGGCTGCGGCGCGTGCTGATGGCGGTGGTGCTGGTGCCGTTCTGGACCAGCTTGCTGGTGCGCGCCTTCGCGACGGTCATCCTGCTGCAGCGCAACGGCCCGGTGAATGCGGCGCTGCTCGCGCTGGGGGTCACGGATGCGCCGGTGCCGCTGCTCTACAACATGACCGGGCTGATGCTGGGCGCGCTGCAGACGCTGCTGCCCTTTGCGGTGTTCCCGCTGCACGCGGCCATGGCGCGGATCGAGCCTTCGCTGATGCAGGCGGCGTTGACGATGGGCGCGCACCCGGTCCGCGCCTTTCTGCGGGTGTATCTGCCGCTCACGCTGCCGGGGCTGATGGCTGGGGCCACGCTCGTTTACATCAGCGCGCTGGGCTACTACGTGCTGCCGGCCATGCTGGGCGGGCCGCGCGAGTTCATGGTCGCCCAACTGATCCAGGACCAGATCGGCCACGGCAACTGGGGCGTCGCCGGCGCTCTGTCCCTCGTTCTGCTGGCATCCACCGGGTTGCTGCTTTTGGCTGTGCACGCGACGGTGGGGCTGCGGGCGGTCGCGCGGTGAGCGCCGGCGACGGGATGGCGCCCTGGCGGGTGCTGCGCGGCGGCATGTGTTTGCTGGCGGCGGCGCTGCTGCTGGCGCCGCTGGCGGTGGTGGTGATCGTGTCGTTCAGCGCGGCGCCGTTCCTGCAGTTCCCGCCGCCGGGCCTATCCTGGCGCTGGTATCGGAACCTGGCGTCCGACCCGGCCTGGCTGGACTCCGTCGCCGTCAGCCTACAGGTCCTGGCGGTGGCGGCGCCTCTCGCGACCGGCATGGGCACCGCCGCGGCATACGCTCTGGCGCGGGGTGCCGTTCCCGGAGCCGGGGTCATCAGGGGCCTGCTGATGGCCCCCATCGTCGTGCCCGGCATTTTGGTCGCGGCCGGGCTGTTCGGCGTATTCCGCGGCATGGGCCTCAACGGGACGCTGACGGGCCTGGTGATCGGGCACACCGTGCTCACGCTGCCCTATGTCGTCGCAACCGTCGGCGCGGCGCTGCAAGGCCTCGACCCGCGGTTGGAGGGCGCGGCGGCGACGCTGGGCGCACCGCCCTGGACTGCTTTCCGCCGGGTCACGCTGCCGCTGCTGCTGCCGGGCGTGCTGTCGGGCCTGCTGTTCGCCGCGGTGGTTTCGTTCGACGAGCTGCTCGTCTCGCTGTTCGTCAGCACGGCGCGGGTGCGTCCGGTGCCGGTGCAGATGTGGTCCAACCTGCGCGGCGACTTCGATCCGACGGTCGCGGCCATTGCATCCGTTTCGTTCCTGGTGGCGGTGCTGGCCCTGTTGCTGGATGCACTGCTGCGGCGGCGCCCTGGGCCGGACGCATGACCGGTGGCCCGGCCGTGCTGGAGCTGCGCGGCGTCAAGAAGTCCTATGCCGGCCAGGCCGCCGTCGCGGGCGTGGACCTGGCGCTGCGCCGGCACGAGTTCCTGACCTTCCTGGGGCCGTCCGGCTCCGGCAAGACGACGACGCTGATGCTGGTGGCCGGGCTACAGCGGCCGGATGCCGGGACCATCCTGCTGGATGGCGCCCCGGTGGACCGGGTGCCGCCGCACCGCCGCGACATCGGCATGGTGTTCCAGCACTACGCCCTGTTCCCGCACATGACCGTGCGGCGCAATGTCGCCTTCCCGTTGGAGATGCGGCGGGTGGGCCGGGCCGAGGCCGGCCGGCGGGTGGATGAGGTGCTGGGCCTGGTTGGGCTGCCTGGGCTGGGCGACCGCCTGCCACGGCAGCTTTCGGGAGGGCAGCAGCAGCGCGTCGCCCTGGCCCGCGCCATGGTGCACCGCCCGGCGCTGCTGCTGATGGATGAGCCGCTCGGCGCGCTGGACCGGCAACTGCGGGGTCAGCTGCAACTGGAGATCAAGCGGCTGCACCGGGAGCAGCGCATGTCCGTCCTGTATGTCACGCACGACCAGGAAGAGGCGCTGACGATGAGCGACCGGATCGCGGTGTTCAATGCCGGGGTGATCGAGCAGGTCGGCACGCCGCTCGACTTGTATGAACGGCCGGCGACACGCTTTGTCGCCGGCTTCATCGGCGAGACGAACTTCCTCCCCGGCCGCATCGTCAGCATCGGCGTGGGCGAGGGGTCATGCCAAGTCGAAGTGTTGGGGGCCTTGGCCGGCGCCGTGTCGCGCGGCGCGGCTGCACCCGGCGACTCGGTCACGGTCGCGGTCCGCCCGGAACGCATCCGGCTCGGGGCGGTGTCGGAAGGGGCTGCCGGTCTCGATGGCACCTTGCTGGACAACATCTACCTCGGCAACGCGCAACGCTGCGTCATCCGGCTGGCCAACGGCCAGGAGTGCCATGTGCTGCGCCCGGCCGACGCCGCACCGACGATAGCGGGTCAGCCAGTCACGTTATCCTGGAACGCCATGCACGCGACTATCTTTCCCGCCTAAATGGCGCGCCTTCCATTAGAGCATGTCCGGTTCAAGTAGAGGCACCCAACACGCTCCAATCTTATGTTTCTACTAGTGTTTATTCAGGCCAAATGGAGCTGTTTGGGCCGGGTACGCTCTAAGAAGCCGCCATGCGGCCTATCAAGCAAGCCGCAATGCGACGGCATCGGCCACCTGTCCCAGCGCGATGCTCATGGCGTCAACCTGCGCCCTCGTCGTGTCGGCGATCACGGGCGCCTCGACATGCAGCCGCTCCAGATTGCGCTGGCGGCCCGGCCCCGTGACCGCGACATAGCCCTCGAACACCACGGGACCACCGGGGCCGGGGTCGAACCGCTGCACGTCCAACTCGACCTCGGCATCCGGACGGGTTGCGACCGGCCCCTCATCCGCCAGCACGTCGGAGCCGGGCAGGCGCTGCGCCAAGTCGGCCACCAGCACCCGGCGCAGCATCTCCCCCAGCGGCTCGCCCCACCAGTCGTTCTCCGCGACCCGCAGCCGCTCCCCGCCTGCGACGCGCACGATCTCCTCCCGCTCCAGGTAGCGGGGCAGTCCCACCCCACGGACCACGACCAATCGGTGCCTGCCCGTCCGCGCCGGACCCGGGCGCGGCTCCAGGCTATATAAGTTCGGGCTGGACGACGCGCAGCCGTCCAGGAGGAGAGCCGGCAGCAGCAGCAGGTTACGACGGCGCATCCCGCTACTCCGTCGCCCGTCCGACCCGGCCGCGCACCAGTGCCTCCGGATGGCGCGACAACAGGTCCGCCACCATGCGGACCGAGGTTGCGGCGTCCGTCACCTGCATCAGCGCCCGGTCCAGGTCGCGGCCGAACTTGGCGTCGCCGCTGGACCCGGCTGCCACGGAGGCGGCCAGCGTCCTAACCTGGGCCAGCGTGCCCTGCAGGTCCGCGGCGATGGCCGGCAAGCGCCGCAGCGCCGGCGCCCCTTCCGCGTCCAGGTGGCGCACGGTATCCTGCACGGCGGCGAGCGTCCCGTTGAGCCGGACCAGCGCCTGCCGAAGCTCCGGGCTGTTGGTGATCTCGCTGGCGCCATGCAGGACGCCGCTCAGGTTCTGGCCGATGTCGGCGAACGGCACGGCGGTGATCTTCGCCATCAACTGGTTTGCGGTGGCCGCCAGGTCGTCCAGGCCGCCGCTGCCGCTGTCGTCGGCGGGGATGACCGGCACGTCGCCCTCCTGCTCCAGCTCCGCGGGGGGCGCGTCCGGCTCCAGCTGCAGCGCGACTTCCTTCTGGCCGGTGAGCAGGTTTCCGCCCTTCAGGCGGGTCCGCAGGCCCTCCTTGACCAATTCGCGCCAATACTCCGGGAAAGGGTGGGGCGGCTTGCTTCCAACCGGCGTCACGCGGTTCAGCTGCACTGAAAAGCCGACGCGGACCCGGGTTCGGTCGGTTTCGGTCGAGTACTGCAGGTCAACCGAGGTCACATCGCCGACCGGCAGGCCCTGCAACGTCACGTGCGCGCCCACCGCAATCCCACCCACTGACCCGGTGAAGTAGCTGGCCAGCGTCGCATGGTGCGGTGCGCTGGCCGTTTCCGCCACTTCCTCGCTCGGATACAAGGGGAAGCTGTCCCCGTTCGCGCTCACTGCGGCTTCCGGGGAGTCGGCGTCACCGTCATGAACCGGCGTGTCGAACGTGATGCCGCCGAGGACTGCGGCCTTCAGGCTTTCCACCTGCAAATGCACCCCTTCCGGTCCCAACCGCAACTGCACGCCCGAACTGTTCCAGAACCGGCTGTCCCGATGCACCCAGTCGGCGTAGGGCGCGTTGACAAACACGTGCAGCGTAACGCTCTCCGCCATGCCGGCCAGGTCCCAGCCGATCACCCTGCCGACCTCGAGATCGTGGAAGAACACCGGCGTGCCGAGCTTGACCGCGCCGAGCCGCGACGTGGTCAGCCGGATCTGGCGGCCGGCCACACCGGTGATCAGGGTGGGCGGTTCGGCTAGGCCGTCGAAGCTGCGTTGCGCCAGATGGCCCGCCTCGCCCGGCTGCATGGCGACGTAGCTGCCGGAAAGGATGGTGTTCAGCCCGGTGATGTCGCCGGCATAGACCCTCGGTTTCGCGATCCAGAACTGTGCACCTTCGGTCACCAACTCCTCTGCCTTGGCGGTCATACGGACGGACATCACGACCCGGTTGCGATCGGGGGTGAGGTCGAAGCTCTCTACCGTGCCCATCTGGATGTCCTTGTACTTCACCTGGCTTTGCCCGGCCTGCAGCCCCTCCGCGCTGTCAAAGGTGATCTGGATCATCGGGCCGCGCCGGGCGAGCGTGGTCCACAACAGGCCGCCGCCGATCAGCACGCTGACCAGCGGGATCAGCCACACCCAGGATAGCCGCCGCTTGTGCACGGTGGCCTCCCCGCCATCCGTGTCGCCGGCGGCAGCGTTGCCCGGCTTGTCCTCCGGCTTGTTCTCCGCCTTGTCCTCCTGGCTGCTCATCGCGCCGCGGCGTCCCACATCAGCCGCGAGTCGAAGCCCTCGGCAGCGAAGATCGTCAGCACGACGGTGGCGGCGAACGCCAGCGCGCCGGGATTGGTCGTGACGTTGGCGATCGTGCCGAACTGCACCAGTGCCGACAGCAGGGCCTCCATGAAGACGTCGATCATGGACCAGCGCCCGATGATCATGACGATCCGATATAGCGCCGTCACATGCCGCAGGTGGGTAGGGTGCCGAGGGCGGCCCGAGCGCAACGCCACGGCCAGCATGGCGCCCAAAGCGAGGATCTTGAGCACGGGAACGGCGACGCTGGCCCCGAACACGATGACCGCAAGGGACCACTCCCGGTCAGCCAGCAGCTCCCATACGCCACCCACGATCGTGCTGGGGCTGCCGCGCCCGGCCTGGACGACAGTCAGGACCGGGAAGGCGTTAGCCGGCACGTAGAACACCATTGCGGACAGGGTCAGGGCAGCAGTACGCGCCATGCTGCCGGGCTTGCGCCAATACAGGATCGCGCCGCACCGGGGACACTGGCGGGGCGGCTGTCCACCCGGCGCTTCGCAGGCCAACTCGCAGGCCGGGCAGCACACCAGGCCCGGCGCCGCGGACGACGCCGGCCGGGCGGCCTGCTTGGCTGGACCGGGCGCACGCCGGGCAATAGCCTCCCAGACCGCCTGTTGATCGAGGAGCGCATCGGCCGCAATCGTCGCCACCATGAAGCCGAACAGCGCGTAAACCCCCGGCCCCGGCTCGATCCGCGCCAGTGCGCCCAGCTTGGCATAGGCGACGAAGTAGCCGACCAGGAACACCTCGATCATGGACCAGGGGCGGAGGCGGTTGCGGAGCCTGAACGCGAGCGCCAGCCCCGGCGGCGGACGGCGCAGCCGCAGCCCGCCCAGGACGTAAACAGACAGGCCGGCCACCAGCGGCGGCGCGGCAACCGTGGCGGCGAAAACCAGCGTCCCCAGCTCCCACAACCCATTCTGTACCAGCGCGGCTGGACCAGAGAACAGTCCGGCCGTCCGGCTCCGTCCCTGCGTCTCCACCACGGCGAGCGTGGTGGCC
>CAXTOB010000005.1:0-45601 GCA_964245505.1 uncultured Acetobacteraceae bacterium
CCTTGACAGAAAATCGCCCGTAAAAACGTCAGATCAAGGCTGACAAAGCACTAGCAGCAATCGTCCGTGTCGGCGCGTTGCCGCGGCGGAGCGCCTTGTAGCATCCAGGCGTCTCAGCGAGATGGGGGAGAAACATGCAGGCCAAGACGGACCGCCGCCCACGCCCGGTCGAAGCCGCGTCCATCGGCGTGGACCGCATGCGCGAGTGCGTGGATGCTCTGACCGTAGCCGCTACCGGCTTCGTGTCGCCGGCGAAGGTGGACGATACCGTACGGGGCTGGCTCGTGCGCGTCGAACTCACAACGGGCATCGACGCGCAGGTGTTGGCAGACGCACTGCTCATGGCGACGGACCTCGCGCTGTTCACGCCCTCCACCAGCGGCCAAACCGCTTTTGACAGAATGGCCCGCCAGCGCTCTGGCTGGGCTGCGGACGAGGTGGCAACGCTGGCCGCCATGCGCCAGGCTGCCTTCCGCATCATGCAGGTCGTCGAGGGTGGGACGGACAGGGCCCGCCTACGTGACATCGCCACTTCGGAGGTGCTGCATCTGCCCGGCGGCGCCGTCGGCGCAGATCTGGCCGGGCTGCTGCTGGCCGGACGGCTCGCGCCCGTGGGCGGCGGACAGCACATATTCGTCAGTTGCATAACGCCGCTAGACGGGGCCGGGCTAGCAGCCGCCAGCAGCTTCATCCGGCCCGGCAACCGTGGCCTGTCCAACCCGCAACGCTGCGCGGAGGCGATCTACCGCCACGTCCTGCGCCACGGCAATCCGCGCATCCCGGGCCTGAATGATCCCCTGGACGACTATGACGGCCTGCCGGACGACGCGAGCGAGTTAGACCACATCGCCTTGCGCTGGGCGGAGCCGGATGCCCCGCACACTGCCGAGGATATGCAAAGGGTCCGCGAGGACTGCGGCATGGATGCCGTGCTCGGCATGATCATGTCCGTGCTCAATACGCGCATCGCCGGTGAACGTGCGCTGAGCAGCGGGTATCGTGATGTCCTGCAGGTGCAGTTGGAAACGGTGCACCGCCGCCGGGCCATTGGCTCGGCGCTGCCGGGGCTAGACGCGTTCGCGGCCCAGATCGCAGCCGAGGTGGCCAGCGGAGACATGCCAGCCGCCGCGGCCGAGGTCTTGGCCGAGGCTCGGCGCAGGCTCGGCGCTGGGCCATCAGACGCCGGGCACGGCGCCAGGGACGCGGACCTGGACCGCTTGATCACGCGTATCCAGGCGCTGCGGGCGAAGACGGTCGAACAGGGCTGTACGGAGGCCGAAGCCCTGGCAGCGGCGGAGAAGGTGGCGGATCTGCTGGACCGCTATGGCCTGAGCCTGAGCGAGCTGGACCTGAAGAACCAGGTGTGCGAGGGCACCGCGGTCGAGACTGGGCGCAAGCGCGTCGCTCCCGTGGATGACTGCGTGCCGTCAGTGGCGGCGTTCTTCGATTGCCGGGTCTGGGGTGAGAAGGGCGGGGATGGCCGGCTGCGCTACGTGTTCTTTGGGTTGCCCGCCGACGTGGTGGCGGCACGCTACCTGTATGACCTGGTGGAGCTGGCGTTCGAGACTGAGACGGCAGCGTTCCGCGCCGGTCCCACCTATGCCGAGATGCCGTCTTCCCTGCGCCGGACCGCAACCAACTCCTTCGGGATCGGACTGGCCCGCGGCATCGTCGCCAAGCTGCACACGCTGCGTCAGGCGCGGGAGGGCGCGTTGCGCGGCGCCTCCGGACGCGACCTGGTCGTGGCCAAGGCGGACGTGGTCGAGGCCGAGTTGGCCCGGCTCGGCCTGCAATTTCGTGCCCGCAAGGGACCGGCAGGCCGGCGGGTGCTGCAGGACGCCTATGACGAAGGCCATGAAGCCGGGCTTGGCTTCGAGTATGCGCCCGGCGTTACGGATGCCCGGTAGCTGACCGGTACAATGCCCGGCATAGAGCAGATTGCGGTAGGTCCGGACTTGCGGCGACCGGACCTAATCGCAAGTTACCCTGTTACGCGGACGGCACCGTGATTTGGAAGTGGGTGGTTCCATTGCTGAAAAGCGCGGCGCTGGCTCCAGGGGCCGAGGTGCCGTTCACATCTATGCCCTTTACATAGAGGTTGCGGTCGGTGGACGACGTTCCGCCCCAGGCGTCGTTCAGGAACGAAACCGCCACGTCGTGCGTGCCGGATGACAGCAGCCCCGACACATTGACCGCTTGGGACTGGCCCGATCCGTTCAGCGCGGTCACCGTGCCGTTCTGGATTACGGTCGTGCCGTCGATAGCGACTGCGTACTGAGCATTGCCTTGCCAGGCGTCCTCGGCCAAGTGCAGCGTCAGCGGCGTAGTGGTCGCCGGCGCGGCAACGCCAAAGTTGGCCGTGCCGTTCGACAGCAGCGTCGCAGGGGCTCCGCTTGCAGCCGCACCGTCATAGGTGACCGCATTCACATATAGGTTGCGATCCGTGGCCGCGGTGCCGCCATAGGCGTCGTTGATGAAGGAGACGCCCACCGTGTGGGGACCTGCGCCCCAACTGCCCGCAATGGATACGTCCTGCGTTGCACCCTGACCGTGCAGGGCCGTCGCGGTACGCACGCCGCCGACCTGATTGCCGTCAACCTTGACGGTATATTGCGCATCTCCCTGCCAGGCATCCTCCGACACGTGCAAGTCGAGCGTATCCGTCCCGGAAGAGGCCACGGTGGCCGGAGACGCCTCATTGAAGGAGAAGCTTTGCGGCCCGCCGCTCAGTAATGTGAGGCCAGCATTGGGCACCGCGGTACTATCCAGGGTGGCACTGTTTACATACAGGTTGCGGTCCGTGGCTGTCGTCCCGCCCCAGGCGTCGTTCAGGAAGTTGATCGTAGCGGTGTGCAGCCCTGCACTGAAGGTTCCCAAGACGTTGACCGTCTGGGTTTGCCCGGCGCCATGGGACGCGGTTGCCGTTTGAGTGCCGCCGATCTGGGTGCCGTCAACGCTGACAGTGAACTGCGCATCGCCTTGCCAGGCGTCCTCTGAGACTTGCAGCGCCAGCGTGTCGGAGCCGGAGCCGACGGAGAGCGTCGCCGGAGCTGCCGCTACAGGAGTCACGGTGGCCGGAGCCGTGGCCACCGGAGTCACAGTCGCAGGAGCAGTCGTAGCTACGACAGTCTGCTGCGCCCCGAAATTCTGTGCCCAGGCTGCAGCTTCATTCGGCTTGCCGTTCGACGCATACGAGAACTGGTAGTTGCCACCTCCGTTGCTGTCCCACGGGTTGACGAAGGCGATCTTCTCGCCGGCGGCCTGCGCAACCGTCAGCTGCTGCGCCAGCCATTGCGGGAATGCGGCGTCGTCCGACACATCGGTGCCGGCGTTGGAGTTGCCGGCGCCGGTCTCGGGGACGGCGAACGGCTTGCCGTGCTGCTCGGCGAACTGGATCAGGCTGGTGAGGCTTTGGCTGTGGCCGCCGCTGCTGTCGCTCGACCACTCGGTGGCGGCAGGGTTGCTCCAGTAATGGGTGCGGTTGACCGGGTCGGCGATGAACTGGGCGGTGCTGGTGTCCTCGGCGCCGGTGTGCCAGTCGTGGTAGGTCGCAGGCGTGGTGCCGTCCGAGTAGGGATACATGTCCGAGTAGGCGTCGGCGCCGATGACGTCCACATACTTGTCGCCGGGGTAGAGGTTGGTCGTGGCTTCGGCGTTGCTGTAGTTGGTGGTGCCTGGGTTCCAGACGACCTGGACGTTGACGCCGTTGGCGGCCGCGGCCTGGTGCAGGACGGTATAGACGTGTTGGAAGGCGCTGACCCAGTCGGCCTGGCTTTGGGCACTGTCGCCGGCGTAGGTGGGTCCTTGCAGGTTCATTTCCCAGCCCGGGCGGAACACCTGGTTGGTGAAGCCGGCCTGCGCCCAGGCCTTTACGATGCCCTGGATGGCGCTGTCATACTGGCCGGAGGCGAAGGCCTGGAACTGCTGGTCCGGGGTCATTGACCCGGCGGCGTTGGAGTTCAGCGGCAGGGCGATCACTGGCGTTTGGCCGCGGGCGTCGGGGGAGGCTGCGGCGGAGGTGGCGGCCCACTGCGAGTTGCCGACCCACTGGCTGATTGGCTGGGTCTGGTCAACGAAGGTCGTCAGGTACTGCGGGGCGGCCCCCATGAGTTGGGAGAAGCTGGTGTAGTTCGCTTCGTATGTCGCTTCGTTTGCGGCGCTGCTGTTGTCGGGATTGCCGAGATAAGCGCCGAGGGGAAACGGCGTGGTCGATGCGGTAACTGCCATGGGATAGGCCTCGCTTGTTGCACTTGAACTCGCGGGTGACCCGCCTTGAATTCAAGTTTAACTACGACAGACCTAACTATAGTTGGAAGTCAGGACAAGATAGCTATTGTAGATCAGAACAGTTTTACACATTCTCGATAATAAAACAGGTTGATCCGCCCGACAGCAGTCAAACATTCTTTCATTGCGAAAATGCACCAAAGAAAGATGCCTTCGTTTTCCGGACGTCTCGATTGCCGCACGTTCGGCTTGCCCGACGACCTAAGTCAACCGGCCGACCCATGCGGCGCGGCATCTACTGCTGTTGCATGGCCTGGCAGGGGGCGGCCCGGCGGATAACACTTAACAGTTCGCTGGCTGGGACTTGCGGGACCATAAGCCAATCGTCGGACGGAGCGGTCGTTCACGGACCCGGCAGAACATCATTCGCCGGTGCAACGCGTTGCGACCGTTTCAGGATGAAGCTGCGCTACCGTCGTTGTCTATCAGGCTCCTGATAGCCTGCGGCCTAAATTGCACCTCCGCGGGCATGCGACGGGAATGCCGGCTACGCTGCGCCGGTATATTGCGGTAAGCAGTAGGTAATCTTTACAACGAACTGCGCCTCTTGCCCAAGTATAAACCTTAAGAAAGAATAGGCCAGTCCACGTGCATAACTCTTAATTAACCAATACGCTGCTGCAATGCAGCAACGATTTCTGGCTATTACCAGCGACGCCGGCGTTACATATCTCGCACAATGTGTCATGCTCCGACACGTTATGTGCATTAGCAAATGTGAAAGCTAGACCATGCAGGCTACAATCGGAATGTCCACGGTGAGTGCTGTGGCCAAGCTTTTGCCTAGGGTGCGGGCCGAAATATCCGGCTTCACGGCTGCGCCGCAGGACGTGTTGCGTCCGGCACGGGGCATCATCCACGCGCTTAAACTAGCTTTGGTGTTTTGGGCCTTGCTTGGGGCCGTACTTCTTAAATGGCTGATGCTGTAACGACTGGGCTCACCGTCTCAAGGCCCAAGGTTAAGTGTTTTAGGTCGTGATGTTCACCAGTGCTTTGCCGAACAGTGTCGGCAACAGATATTGCTGGACGGCGGGCACCGAGAGGTAGTCCAAGATCCAACACGAGTTCGATATTCTACAACGTAGTACGCAAACACCACGACCCCAAGGTTTCCCAAGTCGGCCCGTGTCGGTTCAAGCTGCATTGCTGCCAACGCCGATCTGGTCGGGCCTTTCCACACTAAAATTCACCTTAGGCAGCCAGCTGCCGCCACTAGCGATGCACAAGCCACTCTAACGCCGGTCTTTGCCGCCCCGGCGGTAACCGTGCGGCATTGATGACGCTGGCATCCCTGTCCCAAATCCAACGGAGCGGTCGCGTATGCTCCACCGTGAGGGGAAGCGCTGACCCAGACGGATGTCCCTGGCGGCAACGCTGCCACCGTCAGTCAAGGCACCCGCAGCCCCGGCCAGCATCTTGCGGCGGTCGGGATGTCGCGGTCAGAACCTCCGCTCAAATACCTTGATGACGTCGCCCGGAGCAACGAACGAACCCGGCGCTGCCTTGCCCTCAATCGAGTTGCCGCCGGTTGTCCGGATGACGGACGCATAGTCCTGTACGCCGCGATAGGTGAACCCACCGGCGATCGCGACTGCGGTCAGCACGGTCATGCCGGGCTGATATGGATATTGGCCCGGCCTCGCAACTTCGCCCAATACGAAGATGGGCCTGTATGCCAGCACCTCGACGGAAACACTGGGGTCCCGCAGCAGATTGCGCTTGCGGAGAGCCTGAGCCATCGAAGTCTCCAGCTCCTGTGGACTCAGGCCAGCGGCCGCTATGCCGCCCAGCAGCGGCACCGCAATGCGGCCCTGGTCATCCACACGGAACTCACCCGTGAGCTGGTCCTCGCCGAACGTGATGATTCGTATCTGGTCGCCACCGCCCAGGCGGTAGCCCTGTGCACGATAGTCCGGCAGCGGCGGCAGATTGCGGCCAGGTGCGCAGGCAGCCAGGGCCATGCACAGGCACAAGCTGCGGAAGGCCCAACGGGCAGTCCTTCTAGCGGGCCGGACAGGGGCAGGGCGCATGAATGCTGTTCTCCAGGGCAAGGTGGAATGGCTGCTCATAGGCTGAAGCCGAGTTGCAGCAGATAGCGGTTATCAGAGTAACCGGTGCCGATGTTGGCGCCGAGCCCGGTGACGGTCGCCGCCGTCGGCGTCGTGGTGACAACGCCGCCGCCGCTGGACAGCCGGGTCGTGAAGTCATAGGTAGCGCTCAGCCGCCAAGTGCGGTTCAGCAGCCAGGTCACACCAGCGCCGCCGCTCACCAGGCTCTGGCTGCCCCCGCCGTTATACTCGTCGAGAAACAAGCCGCCCTGAGCCCGCAAGAGGACGTTGCGATAGTATTCGTGGTCCACGCTGAACCTGGCGGACGTTTCGGTGAAGCCCACGGTGGTTTCGTCGGCCGAGTCCTGGATGCGGCGGGCCACGGTGCCGGTCAGCGTCGTAAGGCCGGTCGGGGTGTAGATCACCGTGCCCTCGACAATCGGCGCCTGAATGTTCTTGACCCGGGATGATACGAAGTTCCGGATTTCGTATCCTGCCAGCAGGCGGAAGCGCCAAGGGCCGCCGCTGGCGAAGTCCAGTCCCGCCAGCACCGACTCGTCATTGAAGTCTCGTACCGTCGTACCGGCTGGCCGGTTCGTGTAGCTGGCGTCCAGGCCGCGCACGACCAGGACGGCTGTCCGGCCGGGCGAAAACTCATAGGACGCAGTCACCGCGGGCGCCGCGACCACGCGGTTGCGGAAACGCTGCAAATATGGTTGGCCGGCGATGGTCCCGTTATCGAAGTCGTAAAGCTGCACCGCGAGCACCGGCCGCAACGATAGCCGGTTGAAGGTGATGCGATAGCCCGCCTGCACCGTATCGACCCGATACGCAATGGTCTTGTCCAGTTGCGGGGTGTCCAGGTCACGCGGCGTTTGGTTCAGGTTGGCGTGCGAGTAGTCTAGCGACACGGTATCGCGGCCAAGCTCGTAAAACCCCCCAGCCGAGGCGGTCCAATCGGTCTCCGACTGCTTTGGCTGGTCTAGGTAGCGGTTATCGTTCACGTTAAGCCGGACCGCTGCGCCATAGCGCGAAAGGTCGGTGGCTGCGCCAAGGTTGACGCGTGACTGCACAAACGAACTGCCGCGGCCCTGAGACGTCCCGGTCACGTTGTCGTCGTAGCCGACCGCCTCGCTGTAGTCGGACCGGATCAAAACGCTGCCAACCCGTACGCCGCCATAGTCATAGTCCGGACGCAGGCGTGACAGGACGGTTACGCCAGGCTCGACCTGCACGCCGGATACGTTGGGACTTATGAGCTGGTCGAGCAACTGCGCCCGTGCGGCTTGCCCTTGGACCGCCAGCAGCGCAGCCAATGTAGCCGTCGCAATGGGCCGCCTCATGCTGCTATCCCCGCGACAACGCCGCTGCGGGCTGCGCCAAACAGGTGTAGAGTCAGGTAAACAGGATAGGTACAACTCACATGCCGCATCTGCCACGCCTTGTACTGGCCGGGCTTGCCACCCTGGTGCCGCTCGCTGGCACGGCACGGGCGCAGACACCAAGCCGAGCCGCGGCGTATGCTGCGGTTGCCAAGGCCTGCATGCCCGAAGCCCGGCGCTTTTGCGCAAGCCTGGATGAAGCTGCCCCGCAACCGCGCGGGATGGTGATTTGCTTGCGGCCGTATAAGTCCAGCCTGTCCCTGTCGTGCCGCCAAGCCGTCAACGCGACGTCGCCTTGATCGCGTATAGGGTGTAGCGGAATGACGACCCTCGTTCAGCCGGGGCGCGCGGCGGCCTGGCGTCCCACCATCGACCACGCGCAACAGGCACTGGTATTCGTAACTCTCGTCGTGGCAGCGTCCATGTTCCTGCAGCGCTTCGGCGTGCCAGCCGGCAGCAAGCCGGTCAACGTCGTCGGGCCAGTCGGGCTCGGACTGGCAGGGGTGGGGATACTCCGGGGCACCTTGACCTTTAGCCGCGTCCGCTTGTCGCTGTTCCTGTTGCTGTGCGCCTTGACGCTGCTCGGAATGGCCTACCGCCAGATCGTGCCTGGTCGGTTTCAGATCCCAACCGTCCTGCCGTCGCTGCTGCAATTCCTGATCCTGACCAGTTTCGCCACCTTGTCCTTCGTCACACCTGTGCCGGAACGCGAATTCATGCGCCGGGTGACGGCAGTACTTTCCCTCATAGCGATAGCCGGGATTATACAGTTCTTCGTGCAGTTCGCGGGATTGGGGCTGTTCAGCTTCCGCGGCATCGTTCCCGTGTTCCTGTTGTTTGAGGACGGCTACAACCTGCAAATCCCAGCGGGTTTTGGCAGTGCCATGAAGTCGAACGGGTTCTTCCTGCTGGAGCCGTCCATATTCTCCCAGTTCATGGCGTTCGGCCTGATTTTGGAGCTGCTGGTATTGCGGCGCACCCGCGCGCTTGCTCTGTTCGCCGCGGGCTTGATGCTCTCCATGGCTGGGACAGGATGGATCGTACTGGCGGCCTTCGTCGTTTCCTCGGCGTTCAGCATGGGGCGGCGCGGCATTCTCATCGCCATTCTGACCGTCGCGCTGGTTGGTCTGCTCGCCGGCGGTGCCCTGGTGCTGGCGCCCGATGCTGCTGCATCGTTCAGCGGCCGCTTTGACGAGATCACACGTCCAGGCACAAGCGGCCATCTGCGCTTCATAACGCCATTCTGGCTGCTCGACGACGTTTTGACCGAGGAGCCATCGGCTGCCCTGATCGGCATCGGCAGCGGCGGCAGCGAGCGAATGATCCGGTCCTACGATTACACCGTCAACACGCCGGTGAAAATCATCATCGACTATGGTTTTCCCGTGCTCGTCGTTTATGTCGCCTTGCTTGCCATCGGGCGAAAAACCATTTCCCAGCGAGCCACCTTGCTGCCCGGCCTGATGCTGCTGCTGTTCACAGGAGGTTATCAGCAATTCGCTCCGGTGTTGTTCCCGGTTCTCCTGGTGATGACGGTGGCAAATCTCCGGCCTGACAGCGGCCCCGCGCCCTAATACCCAGATCATGCCGCCGACCGGTAGGCGTCGGCCGTGAGCGCTGCGATGCCGTCCCAACTCGGCACGGCATCCACGAGCGCACGCGCCTGCCGACTGCATGAGGCGGCAAAGTCACGGTCGGACAGCATATGCCCCATCGCCGCAGCGAGCGCCGGAACGTCGCCGGGCGGCACTAGATGGCCCTGCACGCCGTCCGTGATGGTTTCGGCGAAGTTGCCCAAGTTTGACGCGATGACCGGACGACCGCAGGCGAGCGCGATCGACAACACGCCGCTCGCCTCGATCTCGCGGTAAGGAAACACGGCCACCGTGCCGGGCGCGAACAAGCCAGCCACCTCGTCATCGCCAACGAAGCGTGGCTCGATGGCGAGCCGGTCTGCGACGCTTAAACGCTCCGCCAAAGCCTGTAAGGGAACCATATTCATGTAAGGCTTGCCAACCACCCGTATCCTGGCATTCCCGCGCAGAACGGGGCTCAAAGACGCAAATGCCTCAATCAGCAGGTCAAGCCCCTTGTATGGCTTCACCTTGCCGAACAACAGGAACGTCATCGAGCCCTTCATGGGATCGTCAACATACGGAGGCGGATCCAGAAGCATCCCATGCGGCAACACCAGAACTCGATTCGCCGGCACACCGGCACTGCAAAGTCGTTCACGTCCTTGTGCAGTATGCACGATCAACCTGTCAAATTCATTGAGGCTTCGGAAAAAGCCGCGCTGCTGCAGGCTAGCCGAAGGATCGCCATTGAACGGATTGGTATCGTGCACCGTCAGCACCAGTGGCGCGACCTTCCGGAAGAGGCCTAGCAGCCGGCCATCCACCAACGGCAGCGGCAGCCATTGGAAATGAATCACGTCCGGACGCTCCCGCCGTAACCGGTGCAGCAGCAGCAGCATTGAAGCCGCGTGGTCGATGCCTTTTAGGCCCAAGCGGGCCGGGGTCGGCAGGCGCCGGGCCGCCTGGCTTTCGGCCACCCGATAGAAGTGCGGCGCCAGGCTGATCCCTTCGGCACCGTTGTCGTCCGGACCTGGCCGGCGTCCGAATAGGGTCACGTCATGCCCGCCCCGGCCCAGGGCACTGATGAGCGCGCGGTCATACGGCAAGGTGAACAGCGATGGGTCAACCATCGCGACTCGCATGGCCTACCCCCCGATGCTGGGCAGCACCGGACGGATGGTGCGTGCGGAAGCCGGCGGGTTCCAAGTCTGGAACCGGTCCCCACGCCAGGACCGCCATACCCCGATCCCAGTTGCGAGAAACGCTCCCAGGATGTCGCGCAAAGTGGCCAGAATTCCGCTCCGGGCAGTGAACATCGCCAATCCCACCACAGAGCCAGCCACGGCAGCACCAGCAAGCAGCCACCAGGCCTCGGCTGCGACGATAGCACCAATCCAGCACAGCACTCCCGCAACCAGCAAACCAGCAGTCAGCCACCGCAGCAGCTTATGGGACACGTACTTATAAAGATCGAGCGCAGGCAGGCGGCGAAGACGCGGCCACAAGGCCCGGTGAACATTGAACGCCTGACAAGCGATGCGGACCTTGCGGCGGAATTCCTCCGCCGGGCGCGAGACTGCCTCCTCGTAGGCCAGCGCATCCCCTACACGCACAATCCGGTGGCCGTGGCACAGGGCCGCCAGTGACACATACATATCGTCAATCAGGTCCGGCGGCGGCGGCTCATGGATCGCGCGACGCAGCGCGAATATGGAGCCATCTGCTCCCATTACGGAGCCGGTCTCGCTTTCCAGCCGCTTGATCGCCTCCTCTAGCCGCCAGTAAAGTGAGCCTGTGGCCGCCGTCGCGTTGCCCTCGGGCCGGGTGTAAATCAGATGGCCGCACACGCATCCGACAGCCGGGTCAGCAAAGGGCGCGAGCAGCTTAGGCAGTGCATCTGGCGCGAACAAGACATTCGCATCGCTGAACACCAGGATGTCGGCTGTCGTCAGGGCGGCCAAGGCGTTCATCCCGTGCGTCTTACCCAGCCGCGCCGGCGAAGCGACCAGGCAGACCCGGTCGCCGAATTCTCGGACGATGTCCGCCGTCCCATCCGTCTCGCCGTCCACATAAACTAGGACGTCCAGCCCGCCGAGCGCCTCCCCGGCAACGAGCATATTCTCCACCTTAGCGCGTATCACCCTTTCCTCATTGTAGGCGCAAACGCAAAACGCCACCCGGCTCGGAACTGGTCCAGCCGTCAGAACGGGCCGTGGCCGGATTCGTGCCAGAACCCACAGGCTCAGGGGATAGGTGATGAAGGGATGCACCGCCAGCAGCAGAAGCACGGCTCCAGAGATGGCCAGGGCAAGAATCATCCGTCGATCAGCACCGTAGCCAGAGGATTACGCGACATTGAGCCCAGCCGGGAGGCGGCAGCCTGGGTCGGTTCCTGTGGATCCGAAGTGCAAACCACCAGCACCACGGCGTCAGCGTGCCGTGCCAAGGTCAGGGCGTCAGCCTGTTCAGCCGCCGGCGCGGTCAGGACCACTAGATCGTATTGCGCCTGTGCCTCGACCAGCAAGTTCTGAAAGGCGGTGCTGCCAAGCAAAACGTGAGCCTTTCCGCCCGGCTGCGCCGCCGCCAACACCTGCAACGGCGTAGCAGTGTCGTGCGAGACTTGGTCCAGCCAGCCACTTTTGCCCTCCAAAGCCTCGATCAAGCCATCATGGGCCGCTCCCAGCAATGCGGCCACCTTCGGCGATTGCAGGTCGCCTTCCACAAGAAGCACACGGTCGCCGTCCATCGCAGCCACCCGGGCCATTGCCACCGCTACCCGGACCGCATCGTCGCCGTCCCGTAGCCCGGCGAAAACCGCGCTGCGTGGCGCACTGACCTGCCCGAGACGAGCAAGGCGGAACCGCAGGGTTCGAAGCCCCTCCGCGTCGCGGCCAGAAGGCACTGGCATGGCATGGATCCGGCGGCGGCTACGGCCCAGCACCGCACGGGATACCACCCCAGGCACCGGCAACCCCGCCGCCGCAAAGTCGGCCGGCTTGGAGAAGCCTCCTGCAGAACTAGCCCGGGCCATGACAAACAAACAGCCCAGCATCGCGCCGGCGATCCCGCCAGCCCCTGCAGCAAGCTTCATGTTGGGACTGGTCGGGCCACCCGGGGGCGCCGCCATCGCCACAACCCGAACATCTGGAGTTTCGGTGCCACTCGGCTGCACTACCGTCTGCTGTGCCCGTTCCAGCAACGTCTGATATAGCGTGCGCCGCGTTGTGATCTCCTGCTGGAGCTGGTCCAACTGGGCGCGGGAGTTCTCGCCGGATACCCCGGTGCGCCGGGCATCCTCCAGCTGCTTCTGCATATCGGCTTCGTTCTCGCGTGCGGCGCGCAATTGGGTGCCGAGCGACGCGACGATGCGTCCCGTTTCTTCCCGCAACTGCCGCTGCGCCGTCGCCACCTCCGCCTGGGCACTGCGCACGCTGGGATGGCCTGAGCCGTAGCGGGTTGTCAGCTCCGCCAGCTTACGCGTCGCCGTCGCCTCCTGATCCCGCAAGCGCGACACCGTGCCGGACCCCAAGACGTTTGCTAGGGCATCCGAGGAGCCTTGATTGGACAGGGCAACTGCCCGCTCATAGTTGGTTTGCAGCTGCGCACGTTCGACTGTCGCGCGGGTAGCAGCAGTGGCAAGCTCCTCGACCTGCTGCTGACCGACGCTGCCGGCGCGCGTGCCAACCAGGTCACCCTTGGTGCGGAGGTCGCGCATCTCCTTTTCCAGCCCGGCGAGATCCTGCCGCACTTGGTCAATCCGTTCCGTCAGGGCGGTATTAGCCCCCTGGTTGGCCGTCACACGCCGCTTGGCCCGTGATGCGATGTATTCGGTGACCAGCGTGTTCACGACCTTGGCGGCCAGCACCGGGTCGTGTGAAAGGAAAGAAACCTCGATCACCAGGCTACGGTTATCTTGGAAGATCGCCAGCGACCGGAGCGCCGAGCCGAGCACAGCCTCATTTGGTGACCCTGCTGGCTCCACTCCCGGCTGGGTCGGAAGCAGGGATTGGATCTTGTCCTTGATCTGCTGCACCAGGCTTGGCGGCTGCAGGGCAGGGTTGAACTCCGGCACGTCCTTCAGGTCCAGCTTGTCCACGACAACCTGCATAAGGTCGCGGGACGCTATGGCCTGCATCTCCGTCCGTACCCAGGGTAGCGGGTCCGACGAACTGTCACTCCGAAGGGCGCCCTGCAATTCCGGAATGGCGATCCGGTCGCCCTCCACGGCGATCAGGCTGGACGCGCTATACGACTTCGGCACGGTTCGCGCGTAAGCGTAGGCGCCAGCGGCGGTTACGACGGCGAACAGCCCAATCAGCCATGCACGACGGCGCAACATGCGCAGCATCGGCGCAAACTGAATGCCCTCAGAGGCCGGTTGTGCAAGGCTCGAATTTCCGACCGAGATATCCATCAAGCCCTCGCTGCCACAATATGCCCGTTGGCGGGCGCCGTCATCCCAGTAACGCCAGGATTACCCGGCGCCGCGACCGGCTTGCCCGACCCTGGCTGGGCGTCATGCGCGGCGAGCAGGATGATATGGTGCATCAAGTTCCGGTCGGCAAAGGTATAAAGGCCAAACCGCTCCGGTACAGAGCGCAGGGCTCCAGAATCAAGGATGCGAGCCCAGCTTTCAGCCCGGATGTGATTCTGTCCCACAGCGACCCCGTCCCGGAACGAGGGCAGGACGGCGAAGCGTCCCCAAACATCTTGACCGGCAGTCGCAAGTGCCAGCAAGGCGCGGACCATCTCCGCATTGGTCGCACCGGACGTGAGTGAGGCATAAAAAGCCAACGTATGAGGCGACGCCTCGGCTAGTAGGCGATTGACGGCACTGGCGAGGTCGGCCTCGGATACGTCGGCGTTGCCCCGCTTCCTGGCAGACTGAACCAAGCGAAGGCCGATGAACTGTGCCATGTAGGGGCTGCCCCGAGCCAAGATGGCAACGTTCTGCGCCACCGGTGGCACAACCGTGAAACCAGCCAGTTGCGCGCCGATCTCAATGATTGCAGCAATCTCCACGTCGCTCAGCAACGGAAGCTGCACGGCGACCAGGTTGCGCTGGATGGATGGGTGCTGCCCCAGTATCTGCTCTAAGTTCTCCGACACGCCGACCACCATGAACAGCAGGGGGATGCCCTGATCGGATACCTGCTTGATCGTGTCTGCGAGGCGGGTGCGGGTATCCTTGTCCTGGACACGGTCGAACTCATCCACCACGCAAACCAGAGCGCGGCAGGTCAGCCGGTCCATTACCGCGACCACGTCACGCGGACGCAGGTCCCGGGCCGGCAACGCGGCCTCGCAACCGACTTCGTTGGGGTCATTGGCCGGTGTCGCCAAAAGCGAGCGCGGCAGGTCACGCAATAGACCACGCATGATCCCGTCGAAGGTGCTGCCGGCCTCGCAGGTATGCCGGGCCACGATCACTCCGGCTTGCCTCAGGGTTTCGATGACGAGGTTGGCCAGCGAGGTCTTACCCCGGCCACGCTCAGTGTAAAGTACGACGTGTGCCTGTTCCTCCTGAAGCGCCTGTAGTATCCGCTCCAGCTCGGTTTCCCGCCCGACCAATTGGCGCCGGCCTGGCTTGGGCCTAGTCGGCGTGAAAGCCTCACCCGGAGGAAGCAACCTTGGTTCGACGCGTGCAGCGGCTGCTGTCCGCGGCGCCACCTTCATCGGCGTTGGTGCCGGCGATGACCAGGGCCAACGCAAGATCAGAGAGCCCCGGTCCGGTCAAGCACTGCCGGGACAGTCTTGGCCAGGATTGCGATGTCATGCCACAACGTCCAGTTCTTAACATACCAGGTGTCAAGCTGGACCCTCTGCTGATAGGTCGTGTCGCTGCGCCCACTGACCTGCCACAGGCCAGTCAAGCCTGGCCGGGTCTCGTAGTAATAAGCGATATTGTCGCCGTAGTGCGGCAGCTCCGCGTCAACGATTGGGCGAGGACCGACCAGGCTCATTTCCAGGCGCAGCACGTTGAGGAGCTGCGGCAACTCATCCAGGCTGGTCTTGCGCAGCCATGCGCCGATCTTGGTGACCCGGGGATCGTTGCGTAGCTTTTGGGTCGCGGCCCACTCGACGGCCGCTGCCGGGTTGGTGGACAGCAGGCGATCCAGCACTTCGGCGCTGTCCACCCGCATTGAGCGGAACTTCAAGCAGTTGAACCGGCGCCCCCCGGCTCCGATCCGCGGATGCGCGAAGAACACCGGCCCGCCGTCCAGCTTTACCAGCAAGGCGACCACCAGCATGACCGGCGAAATGGCCAGCAGTATAGTCGCCGCGCCAACGGCATCCAGCGCCAGCTTAACTGTCCGTGCGAGCGGCTGCGACAGGTTGTTGCGGTAGGACAGCATAACTAAGTCATGCCTGAAGAAGTATGTCTGTACGCAGCCGGACACCGGCAAGCCCTCTGCGTGGGGCATCACAGCAAAAGGCACGCGCTCCCGCACCAGCATCTCGTTGCGGCTGCGGTCAAGAGTTTCATCGGCCTCGGGAGCAATCACAACTAAGTCGGCCCAGAACTGCTGCACGAGCCGGGTCCATGGCTTCGCGGTGGATAGGCCTGCAACAACCGAAGGGCTGATAATGCCGATTACCGCATACCCAAGGTCATGCTCAGACGTCAGCGCCTCCGCTGCCCGGTCAGCAGCCGCACCATGTCCAACGATAACGGTCCGGATTTGCCACAAGTTTGCTCCGCTCAGCAGCCTCCGCGCGGCATGGCGCGTCGCAACCAAAGCAAGCGGAAACAGCACCCAGATGCAGAATACAACCACCCGGGACACATCGGTCTTGAAGGTGAATTCCACGAAGCTGCTGCACAGCAGCGCGAAGATGCTGCCGACTAGAACCTGCTGCAACTCCCACCAGAATGGTAGGCGACGGCTGTAATGCCCCTTCGCCAAGAAGTAGGCCAGCAGCCCGCCGAGTATGAACGCTGGGGCCAGGGCAGAGCGAAGTGCTTCCGGCGATGCCGCCGGGAACGCCCCGCCCGTCACGGGCGCCAGCACGCCGGTGGTGGCAATCAGCCAGGCCGCCAGCGCTGCGGCGCCAAAAGCAATCATGTCCGCCGCGATGAGCACAGCAGCACAGACAGGCTTACCGGCCAACCTGCGAGTCGCCCTGACGCCGGAATAGGCGTCTAGGGTTGCCGCAACCGTGGTTGCCCCGCCGCTTGCAATAGCGTCAAGTCTCCGGATCATGCGGGGTGCCTGATAATTGAGGGTTGCATGGCTCAGTTCACATTCCAACGACGAGATGTCGCGGAGTCAGCGTTATTCCACCCCAAACAAGCGTTGTGCATATCTTTACAACGCAATGGTATGGCATGGAAGTAGAAAGTTAGTGAAGCCCATCGAAGTTCATTTTGATGCAGTAATCATATCACGATCTATGTAACATTTATGGCATGTTGTCTCAGCCGCCCTGAATTCGGCTTCGGTACGGCCGCAACCTTAAGATGCACTTGACAGAGCCACGCTAGGGCTGTGCCGACTGGCGTTTGCTGCGAAGCATTTGAGACCGTCCAAGTTATATTTGCTGGTCTAACAGTTAGATTGGAAGCGACCATGCCATAACCAGAGTTGCAACGATCAGAACGGTGGCGGCGACAATATGCAGCACAGGCGACGGCACCAGTGACGGAATTATGGCAATGTGGAATTTGTAATGTTGCTATTTCCAAACGAAATGGATCGTGTTCAATGCCGATCCGGCGGACTGGGGGGACGGTCAAGATCTCTCCGACTTTCCCCCTACGGCAGACGCGATGATCGCAGCGAACCCGGCTTTCTTCGCTGCCTCGATCGGCGGCTGCCGCATGACGGATGCCAATATCTGTGCTGCGGCTACTCCGGCGGGACACATGATGTCTCTGCAACCCGCCATCGCCACTCAAACCCAAGCCAATGGCGTTTACGCCACCTAGAGCCTTGCTGGAGGCGGCGCACTTGGGCGCGACCTCGCCGTGCTCGGTGTGCCATTCAAACGATCGTACTGCGGCTGTCCGGGCCATCCTGAACGTAAGAAGGCCATCTGCCGCCGAAAACCATTGATCTAGGTGCGTATGCCCCTTGAAAACGTGCCGGGACCGCACGGAAATCCAGCCACGAAACCGGAGAGCAGTTGGTGTAGGTGAGGCAACCTGGTCCATGAAGCGGTCCCGCTATGTTCGGCCGGGCCATCCAAAGTCCGAAAAGAGACATCCGGTTTGTGCACCGCAGCAAGCGCGAAGATGCCCGGACTAGTTGCGCATTGCGAGCTTTGTCACGCCTAAGTGATGGAATACGTACATAGACCCGGCGTCTGTGTTCACAACTACGCGGGCCCATCGGCAGGACATTGCTGCACTGCACACTGTTCTGCTATGGTAGGAGAATTATGTTTGGGGCAGCAATGATGCCAGGCACTGGCAAATCTGATTTAACGGCTGCGCCAACTGGCATTGCTATAGGGATCGCTACAAAAGGCCGTCCTGGTATCCTCCGTGAGACCCTGGCCCACGTAGCTATGCAGACGACACTCCCTATCCGTGTTCTGGTGTGTTGCACGTCGCCGGAAGACATCGCCGGGCTGGACGGTCACGACACGGACTTTATCACGTCGGCGCCAGGACTACCGGCCCAACGCAACGCGATCCTGGATAGGCTCAGAACCAGCAGCGCCATCCTTTTTATCGACGATGACTTCCTGATGGCGCCGCGATATGTCGAAGCCACATTGCACGCTATGCAGTCGGATCCTGGCGTTGTGGTGACCACAGGCGACCTGATCGCCGACGGCAGCAAGGGTCCAGGATTTAGCCCTGCCGAGGCCCAAGCCATGATTGACGCGGATGGCCGGATGCCGCCGCGTGATGACGTCATCCCCGCGCCACACGGCTACGGCTGCAACATGGCAATCCGCCACGACATTTCTCAGGCGCATGGCGTTCGGTTTGACGAACGTTTGCCGCTATACGCCTGGTCGGAGGACATGGACTTCACCCATCGCCTTGGCCGGCATGGGCGCATTGTCAAACTGAGTGGGGCGCGCGGCGTTCACCTTGGTGACAAGCAAGGACGCACCTCTGGACTTAAGCTGGGCTACTCGCAGGTTGCGAACCCGATTTATCTGTTTCAGAAAGGGAGTTACACCTTGGGACGCGCTGCCCGCAGCGTTGGGCGCAATGTTGCAGCTAACCTAGTTCATTCGGTCCGGCCGGAGCCCTGGATTGACCGCCGTGGCCGACTGTTAGGCAACGTCCGCGCCGTGGCCGACATCGCCCGCGGCCGGATGACCCCGGAGCGGATACTTGAGCTTTGAGCTGCTATCACCGGAAGGCTTGGCACAGTGACGTCAGACGCTACAGGGTCCTGGCATAACGACCAGATAATTGCCGCATTTGTGGTTCACGGCAGCGTCGTGATCTTAGAATTCGGCATCCCGTCTGCTATCTCGTGAAGCATGCGCGAATTCCAAATCCCGTTGGACGGTAATGCTTCGGCTGACCTCAGTGCCGCTATTGCCTTAGGATGGGCGGCGGAGAGGATTCAGACGAATGTTCTGCAATTGCCAGTGCACGAAGGCGAGGAAGCATGGTTAGAGTGGGTTGATGGAACGGCAGGTATCGCTGGCTCGCCCTCGTGTGCTCCCTTTCGGCATCTTCACGTCCTGCCTCATATCAAGGTTCCACGGCATGGCCAGCCCGTTGGAACCCGACGGTATCGTCGGCATGCAGAGTTGGCGTCCTTCGACCTAAAATTTGATCCCGCAACTCATCCTGCGCTTCCGCAGCATTGCTCGATCCTCGCTGCACCGTATTCCTACCTTGGCGTCAAGGCCGGCAGGCACGGCCCGGCACTGCAGCCATCCAGAACGGATCACGCGGCAAGCTACAAGGTTAAAGCCTCAATTGACCTGGATAGATGATCGTCAGATGATGCATTGGCGGAACATTATGTTTGTGGTGTATTGACGGTGGGCGTATGGGTCGAAGATCAGCGCGAGCGTGGACATTAGTGCCGAGGCATACCCATTTAGTTAGGCAGTCAAGCGTGCCCGTTCGTCACGGTGCTGCAGCGGCAACCTATCTGCTGTGCCGATTGCATGGAACGGCTGAAGTCTCTGCCATCGATTTCGGCGCGCGGTACTGGAGTACCTGCGCCCTACGCTATGCCGCTGCCCAGGGACGGACCGAGCCCCTGATGCCGGATGATCAGTCTACGATCAACTTTACCGTTCACTTGGATACGTTGGGCAGGCCAAACGTCAACGCTATGGAGCAGTTGGAGCCCGGCTGCAACTGGATTTGCGATGAGGGGAGTGCCGATGTGCAACCATGAATTTGCAGGTTTCAGCAGGCCTTGCGGGCAATGTGACTCATTCGGAGTGGTGAAAATCCCCAGCCAAGCAAAGTATGCGCTGGATAAGATTCGATCCGCAGGCGGAGGCAGGTTTGTCACCCACGTCCAGCACGGCCGAGCGTCGGAACGACCCGTCCTGCCCGTGTCCACGCCCCACACGCAATCGTGGGTGGCTTGATACCATGCGTGTAGCATTCGCACTTGGCGTTCTCACGCCCATTGCCGTGCATGCCGCAACGCTTGCGCCGACGGGCGATGAGGCGGCATGCCAGGCAGCGATACAGGGGGTCGAGCGCACCGCTCGGCTGCCGCCTGCGCTGTTGTCCGCCATCGCCCGCACCGAAAGCGGGCGCGTGCTGCCTACTGGGCGGCTGGTTGCCTGGCCGTGGACTATCAACGTCGCCGGCACCGGCTACTATTACAACACTGCGGAGGAGGCAGCTGCCGCAGTGGGAACGTTCCGCTCCTCCGGGATACAATCCATTGATGTAGGCTGCATGCAAGTCAACCTGATGCATCATCCCGACGCGTTTGCCTCTCTGCAGCAGGCATTCGATCCCGCTGCCAACGTGCGCTACGCCGCGCAGTTCTTGGGACGGTTGCAAGCGGAATTGGGAACCTGGCCTGCTGCTGTTGGCGCCTATCATTCTCGTACGCCTGACTTGGCGGACGAGTATGGCCGCCGCGTCATGCAGGCATGGCCGATGGCGGCCGCCTATGGCGGTACAGCTAGCGTGCGACCCGCGGCGTTGCCGCCACAACCAGTGATTGACCCATACGGGGTATATACACCTGAATTCGCCCGGCGCGTGGCGGCAGACACTGCCGCCCGCAATGCCCGCGAAAAGCTGCATCCGCTCGGTATTGTTTCACAGTCTGCAGGCTCGCTCGCCCAACGCTTCCCGTCGCAGTTGCGCTTGCCAGGCAGCCGGGCCACCGCGACGCGGTTTGCACAAGCGGACCTGGCCTCTCCGTTGCTGCGCCGGCCACGGCCTCAATCTTCTAGGCCACTCTAGCCTGTTGGCTGATTTCAACTGAATCACAGCCGGCCAGCCGAGGGCGTCGCCCCAGTCTCGGGAGAGACCCTGGGCCACCAAGACAAACCGCCCGTTGATCGTGAACGCAAGACAGCCCTGTAACGCCGGCAATCAGCGTCCCGCAGTCCCGCCAGGTGCCGAGCGCGTTTCATTTCGGCCGCCTTATGCGAACTCCTCGACTTCAGAACTCAAGACCTGCGGATCCGGCGGACTTCCACGCATCTGCAACGCAAGCTGGCTGTGAGGCCGAAGCCGGGTCACAAGCCTCTTGATAACGAGACCTCGGAACCCTCGCCGGATCGCGACGACGTCGAAGCAGCGGTCCGGCCTGCAGTAGCGCCCCAGCGCCGCCGAAGTGCCGCCGACGAAGATGAGTTCGTGCACCCCTGCGAGCGCTTCGTGTTCCAAGAAGTAGGTCCGCATCACAGTGGAAAGCGACGCCGCCGCAAACTCATGATGATTGAGCTGCCACTCGACAAACGTGGTATTGGCGTGCCGCCAGCCCGCGATGTAGCTCAGCCATCGTCCTGACCGGTCACGGACGCCCATGGCGAAGGAGCCCGGCGTATCCTGGATTGCCGCTTGAAATCGCATCGCGCGCGCCCGCGGCACCGGATGCAGTGAAACGCCGTGCAGCTCCCTGACCGCCTGACAGGCTTCGGCGTTCGTGAGGTTAGGCACGAAGACGACGCCAAGCTCGCTCTCGGCCCGGCGTCGGAAATACCGGTAGTTCCTGCGGCTACGCGTGCGCAACCGCGACATGAAGCCTTCAAAACCCCCCGCAAGCGAAAGGTGGGTTCCGACCTGTCGTGCGCGCCATTGGGCATCCAGCTCAACCTTTGGCCGGACCGAGGGCGCTTGAGCGTCCAACCCACGTACTGCGGCAAGGACGGTATGGGTCAACGGCAACGACAAGGCCTTGGCGAGAGCAACCTGCAGCACTGCCGTCCGCAGCGGCAGCGGAGCAACGACCACGCCGTCGCCCGCCCCGTTGCCGCCCTTGATCACGCCGGTAGGAACCCGGCAAAAACGGCGCTCATACAGCAGCACGGCAGCAACCGGCTTTTTCCCCTGGTCTACCAACACCACAATGGGGCTGTTGCCCCACAGCACCGTCCGGGACACGAACCATCCCATGTCGGTGGTCATGTCGCCGTCCAGTCCGTATGCCCGGCGCAGGGCTTCCACTGTGGGTGCAGCTGCAGCGACCTGCTTTCGGCCCGTGAAGATGCGGCATGTCAGACCATCAGTCATTGGCACATCATCCCGGCACGTTGCCATTTGTTCTCAACAATACTCGATGGTCAGACATTACCGCGACCAATGCCATGCCTTTGGGAGCGGCTCATGTAGAAATGCCACCATCCCGCATTGCAACCCCTCATCAGCATTCGCCAGTCTTAACCGATGATGATGATTTCTGCCCATCACAAACGATGCAGGGATCTAGCGGCCAGACTACTAACCTTGCCGTATGTCATGTTGTAATATTCCTTCACGCTCGCGCATCGAGCCCTCGATATTCATTTACTCTAGTAGTGGTTGTGGTAGGCCGTATTACAGCCAGGACCGTTTACGGGGTTCGGGATTGCCAGGCAGGGCTGCCGAGGTTTGCCCGATTGCATCTAATGAGCCGAAGCCGGCCGCTCCGACAGCCTCGCCAGCGTGGCCGCCCGCCGGCATGGGACGACCCAATAGCTCGTCCGGTCCGCACGCCGTGCTTTGTCCCGCCAAGACGAATTAACATTCCCGAAACGGCAATGCCTTAGGACGCCTAGACCGGTCGCCGGTGCAGGTATGGACCTTCCGATTCCGGACAGGTGCGTGCCCGCCAGTGCAGCCTCAGCATCCACGCAGGCGGGCCTTCATGGGATCCCAGAGTACACTCGATCTCACCGGGTTCAAGCTGACCTTCGATGACGAATTCAATGC
Organism: uncultured Acetobacteraceae bacterium; assembly: GCA_964245505.1. Taxonomy (GTDB): domain Bacteria; phylum Pseudomonadota; class Alphaproteobacteria; order Acetobacterales; family Acetobacteraceae; genus DASWOJ01. The sequence continues at coordinate 22,610 of CAXTOB010000005.1, forward strand.
ATTCAGCTCGAATGGCCCGTCCCACCCTAGCGACCCCAGCCATAGCGGCACCTGGGACACAACGCTGTCCTATGGGGAGCGCAAGCTGAACGATGAAGTCGAAATGTATGCGGACCCAACTGTCGGCATCAATCCATTCTCGGCCGTGAACGGCTGCCTCGACATCCATGCCGCGCCATCCCCGAGCCTGTCGCAGACTTACGGCGCGCCCTACACCTCCGGCGTTATTACGACCAACCACTCGTTCTCGCAGCTTTATGGCTACTTCGAGATGCGTGCCGAGCTGCCCCAGGGAGCAGGCATGTGGCCTGCATTCTGGATGCTGCCGCAACAGCATGTCTGGCCGCCGGAGCTTGATCCTCTGGAAGGCTTCGGTGCGGCGGGACCGGGCGGCGACGGCGGGGCATACTCCTTCCACAACGGCCAGGTCGAAGCCGGGGGCGGGCAGGGTCAGTGGAACGACACGAACGGGGCGGACCTATACACCCAGTTCAATACGTTCGGTGTCGATTGGGAGCCGGATACACTGACGTTCTACTTCAACGGCGTTGCATACCAGACGATTGCCACGCCTGCCGGCTTTGACCAACCGATGTATTTGCTGGCCAACTTGGCCGTTGGCGGCCACTGGGCGGGTGCGCCGATCGGCGAGTCTGCCGACATGCTGATCGATTACATCCGCGCCTATTCCAAGGACGGCGCGAACCCGGCAGTCGTGCAGCAGGCCATCTCATCTCCCGACGGACGAGGCTACAACTTCTACGGCGCCACGGACGCGAATGGCGACGCAGCGTTGGGCGGCGTTGACCTGCCGCCCGCTCCGCCAACAGCTCCGCCCGCCCCGACACCGGCGCCAGCCGGCGATCAGACAGTTGGGCAGGGAGCGCATGACCTCGCGCTCGGCATCAGCGAAGACGCATACGAAGGAGACGCGCAGTTCATCGTAACGATTGACGGCATCCAAATCGGCGGCGTCCTGTCCACGTCGGCGTCCCATGCGGACGGGGCGGTGCAGATATTTCACATGATGTCTGATTTCAGCACGGGTCGTCATAGCATCGGCTTGAACTTCCTGAATAACTTCGGCGGCGGTCCCAGCGGCGACAGGAACCTGTTCCTGGACGACGCGACGCTTGACGGCTCGCCGATCGCAGGAGCGCAGCTGAACGAATACATCGGTGGCGCGCAATACTTCTCCCTCGTGCAGGGCGATCTCACGACCATACAGGCAGCCATGCCGAGCATTTACGTCGGATCGGGTCCGGACACCGTGACGCTGCTGGTGGCGGAGGATGCGTGGTTGGGCGACGCCCAGTTCACGGTGGCGGTGGACGGGGTGCAGATCGGCGACATCCAGACCGCCACGGTTTCCCATGGGTCTGGACTGGATCAGGTTTACCAGGTTCAGGGCGCCTTCGGGCCAGGATCGCACCAGGTTTCCTTGAACTTCCTCAATGATGCCTGGGGCGGAACGTCTGCAATGGACCGCAACCTGTATCTAGACGGCGCATCATACGGCGGCAGCGTGGCGTCCGCTGTTAGCCTTACCCTCTTAAGTGACGGGACACAGACAGTGAGCGTCGGCAGCACATCAAGTCCTGTCCCCTCACCGTTGCCAACGCCACCGGCCGCCTTTTCAATCACCGACACCACCGCCGACACGTCCGAGGGCGCCGCCGGAGAGACCTACTCCGGACTAGTCGCGTCGCTGCGGCAACAATTCATCTTGTCCAACCCGGATGGCGTCGCCATAGCGTCCAACGTGCCTGACGTCTTCCTGCATGGCGGACCCGGCGACGACGCCCTTACTGTGACGGCCGGCACCAACGTCATCGACGGCGGGGGCGGCTCAAACTTCCTGGTCGGCGCCACCGGCAGCGACGGTGGCACAGACACCTTCTTCGTGGATGGCCGTGGAGGGAGCACGACCTGGAGCACGGTCGTCAATTTCCATCGCGGCGATAGCCTCACGATCTGGGGGTTCGTGCCCGGCGTCAGCACGAAGCCGTGGACCGCATCCGACGGGGCGGACGGCTACAAGGGTGCGACCATCCATTCCGAGCTCGCCGGCCCCGGAACGGGTGTCAACGAGTCCGCGACCTTTGCCGGTCTGAGCGTTGCGGACGTTGCATCAAAGCTGACCATCACGAGCGGAACCGCGAGTGGACAGGTGTATCTGAATATCGCCTATACCGGCTGAGACGACCGGGTTCGCCGCCTGAGATGGTCTTCGCACCATGGGCCGCCCTGGCTCAAAAGGTTCTAGGACTCTCGTTACCCCAGCCATTTTATCACCGCATGTCGTCCAAAACGTGCCGATCTTCCTGCCAAGAGTTGTTCAAGCCCATCGCACTCTCAGTGTGGCCCAATGCTCATCGTCTGCACGTATCGCACGCAGCCTCTGGCGAAAACGGGAGGTTGTCCCGATTTTAGAACTATGCCCTACGTGAGTGCATACGGGGCCGTTTGTAAGCGCGGACCCAAGTGGCGTTCTAACTAGGCAGCATAGCACGGTCCTCAGGCGTAACGCCGGTGCTGCCCTCGTGAGCATAAGGGCATTCTGCCACGGCGTGCCCAGCCGCACGTCAATACCAGGCTGGCAAACCTCCCCGGGCGGCACGGCGTTCGACCTGCATCAAGGGAGCGAAGCCATGCCGAAAATCGTTGTTATCACCGGAGCGGGCGCTGGCGTCGGCCGCGCTGCGGCCACCGAGTTTGCCCGGCAGGGCTGCGACATCGCGTTGCTGTCCCGTGATCCGGACCGGCTGGAGCATGCCGCTGCCGAACTGCGCCGCTTCGGCGTTCGTGCCCTGCCAATTCCGACCGACGTCGCCGATGCCGAGGCAGTGGAGGCGGCAGCGGACCGGGTCGAGCAGGAACTTGGCCCCATTGACGTTTGGGTGAACGTCGCAATGGCCACCGTGTTCGCCCCAGTCAGCAAGCTGACGCCTGCGGAGATCAAGCGCGGCACGGAGGTCACCTACCTCGGGCAGGTCCACGGCATGATGGCGGCGTTGAAGCGGATGCGCCCGCGCAACCAGGGGTCCATCGTCAATGTCGGCTCGGCTCTCGCCTACCGGTCGGTACCACTACAATCCATCTACTGCGGCGCCAAGTTCGCGATACGCGGCTTCACCGACTCCCTGCGGTCCGAGTTGATCCATGATAAGTGCAAGGTGACACTCACCATGGTGGACCTGCCGGCGGTGAACACGCCTCAGTTCGATTGGGCACGCAACAAGATGGGCCGCAAGGCGCAGCCAGTGCCGCCGATCTACCAGCCAGAGGTGCCGGCGCGTGCGATCGTATTCGGCGCCTTCCACCCACGGCGGCAGATTTGGGTCGGGTTCCCAACGGTTGTGGCTGTTCTCGCGAACCGCATCGCGCCGGAGCTGATAGACCGCTATCTGGCCAAATCCGGCTACAGCGGGCAGCTTGCCAAAGCCTCGGAGCCGGCCGATGCGCCGGATAACCTGTTCCAGCCGGTTCGCGGCGCTTATGGCGCACACGGACGCTTCGACGACCGTAATCCCCGCACCGGCAGCTGGGAGATGTTCACCAGCCGGCACCGCACGGCGTTCTGGGCGGCGACATTCGTCGGCGTCGCCACAATAGCTCATCGGCTGGCCCGGCGCCTCGATATTTAACCGGTCCACCACAACAGAGAATTATGGAAGGGTCAGGCTGCAAAAGCCTGGCCCTTCATTTGCCAGATGTGCCTAGCCGTCCACACGTAGTCAGGGCCGTTGTGCGCCGCGAACATTGGTGTAGATCGCGTAAAGCGTGTGCGACCCGCAGATAAACAGCCGCGCCCGGTTCCGCCCGCCGAACGTCAGGTTGGACACCCGGAACGGCACCTTTATCACGCCCAGCTTCGTGCCGTCTGGTGCGATGCAGTGCACGCCGTCCGCCGCGCTGCTCCATAGATTCCCGTCCTCGTCCAACCGGAAACCGTCGGAATAACCCGGCGCAACATGATGGAACTCGCGGCCATGCCGCAGCGCCCCGCCCGCAGCCACATCGAATACCCGGATATACTGCACGGGATCAGCATCGAACTGCCCGCCGGTCTCCGAAACGTAGAGGAGCCGCTCATCAGGGGAAAACGCGATGCCGTTCGGTCCCTTGAAGTCGTCCGCCACTACCCGCAGGCCACCCGTGGCGGGATCGAGGCAGTAAACTGCGGGCGGCAGTTCCGGCTCCTGCTTGCCGCCCTCGTAATCCGTGCTGATGCCATAAACCGGGTCGGTAAACCAAATTGTCCCATCCGACCGGCAAACGACGTCGTTCGGCGAGTTCAGCCGCCTGCCGTCGTAGCTGCTGGCCAGGACCGTCACCGCCCCATCCACCTCCGTGCGGGTGATGCAGCGATGGCGGTGGGAACAGCCAATCAGCCGCCCCTGCCGGTCTCGCGTATGTCCGTTGGCAAAACCCGCAGGCTCGCGGAACACCGATAGGCCGCCATTTCCGCTCCAGCGGAGCAAGCGGTCGTTCGGCAAGTCGCTGACCAGCAAGCAATCCTGGTCTGCAAACCACACGGGGCCTTCCAGCCACGCAAACCCGTCCCCCAGCTTTACTAGCGGCGCATTCGGCAGGACGTAGGCGCGGAAGCGCGGGTCCAGGATGTCGAAGCCGTCCATGAGCGCTACCGCAAGTGGCACGGGTTACGGACGGGCGGCACATGAAGCTGCACCGTCATCAGTACTGCCGGCACGTCGCCAATCGTGCCGGACCGGTGGCCCCGCTTTCCGTCTTGCGGTGTGCAACCCTGATCTTCGCCGAACGAGAACTCGCCCGGCCCCTGCTCGATGCGGGTGCCGTCCATGGATTCGATCCACCAGCGGCCCGATAGCACGACGATCCACTGCGGAGCCGGATTCTCATGCCAATCGCCGACCCAGCCAACGGGTTGGACGGTAAACACCACCGTCGCCCCCGATCGAGCCTGCTTGTCATTCCACTGCGGGGCGGCGTTGCCGATGCCTTGCAGCTCATACTCGGTCAGGGCGCACTGCGACTGATGGCTGACGCCGGCGTCATCAGTCCACAGATGCCAGTAGGGAATGCTGGGCTTCGGGCCAGCTTGGTCGGACATTCGCGCCTCCATGTCGTCTGGAGGGCTGAACCTTTCGGCCCCATGGTTGTTCCCTTCTCGGGACGCACAGTCCCGGGAAGGTGCGGGAACGATGACGCTGCTAAACGACTACGCGCCGCTGCTGCTCCGCATCGCCTTGGTGGTGCTGTTCCCATTCAGCGGGCTGGACAAGGTGATCAACCGTGCCTCCGCGTTGAAGCAAGCCGGCAATGGCCGTTTTGCACCGGCCATGCTGGCGGCAGCCATCGTTGTCGAAGTCGCCGCGCCCATCTGCATCGTCATCGGATGGCACGACCGGCTGGCCGCCTTCGTGCTGGCCGGGTTCTGTGCTGTGACTGCGGTGCTTTATCACCAATTCTGGCGTTACTCGGACTTCTGGCGGTTCCGGGAAGGCGAGGGGCTGGAGCACTTCTGGGAGTTCCTGAAGAACTTCGGCCTAGTCGGTGGTCTGGGCTTAGTCATGCTGGCGCCTCGCACCCTGCCATTGTCCGACGTTGCAGCCCATCCGCTCGCCTCCACCTACGTAAGCGGGCGGCAGGCGGGCTCGGTCGCCGAGCCCTAGAGCAGATCGCGGTCAGGTCCCACTGCACAGCGCCTAGACCCAAACGCAAGCTTCGGCACGCGAACAACAAACCTACTCGGCAGGCCGCCTTCCGCCTACCATCACGATCCGATGCCCGTCCGGATCCCGCACCAGCGCCGCCAGCGAGCCGTTCTCAAGGCGCACACCCCGGCGCAGATTGGGGCAAAGCACTGTCACCCAGTCCGTCACCGCCGCATTTGCTGGTGCGTCCGGCATCACCCGGCCCGGCGGCACATAGGCGAGCATTTCCAGCCCCAGCCCGTCCGAACCCGGAAACCGCAAACCAGTCACACGCGCCTGCGCCCCTGACAGCCCATCCAAACGCTCCTGCGCCGGGCCGTAATTCCACGACCGATCCGACACCCGGAAGCCAAGCCGGCGATAAAACCGGATGCTCCGCGCGCTACTGGCAGAAGCGATGGCACTGTGGTCAATCCCGAAGGTACCGGCCCCCGGACGCTGCCACTTGGTCCGGCCCGTGCCCGGCGGGAAGTGGATCAGCTCCAGCGGATGCCCATCCGGATCGCGGAACTTGAACGCAGACACCCCGCCGTTACGCGGCGGCAAGACCACTGGGCCACCAATCGAGATCGGTTGAGGCGCCCGGGTGGACACGCGCTGGAATGCTTCATTCAGGTCACCGGCAACGATCGCCAAGTGCTGGAACCACCCATCGTTGCTGCGGCTGTCCGCAGGGTAGGCGGGACCTGCTGGATCAAAACGCACCAGCGCAACCTCGTCGCCGCCAAGGCGGAGGACAATTTGCTGCATCACAGCGCCCGGCATTCCCAACAACTCCGCCAACGCCGGGTCGCCGGGGCCAGCGCCAACGCGGCGAAACCCAAGCCCGTCGCGGTAAAACTGCTCAGCCCGGTCGAGGTCGGCCACGACGCGGCTGACCCGCAGGATGCGGACACCACGCCACCGCGAAGCAAAGGTGGCCGCCAGCGCTACTGCCAAGACACATCCCGCAACTGCGCCAACCCGAACGGTGGCGGAAGCGGTCACAACGGCACTTGCAGCCGCAACACGTTAGCCCAAACGCTCCTTGATGCGATCCGCCACACGCAACGCATTGGCGATGATCGTCAGCGTCGGGTTCACCGCGCCGATGGACGGAAAGAAGCTCGCGTCAGCGACATAAAGATTATCCAGCTCATGCGCCTTGCAGTCGAGATCGAGCACGGAGGTGGCCGGATCTGGACCGAAGCGCATGGTCCCGGCCTGGTGCGCCGTGCCGCTAATCGGGATATCCTTGCCCAGATACAGCCGGCGCTCGATCAGTGCGGGCCAGGCGTGCATCGGCGCCAACAGGTCTTTAAGCTTCTGGCGCAGCCGGGCCGCCGCTTCCAGGTTGTTCTCCTCAACGTTCAGCACCACCCGGTCCCCGTCATACCGGATGCGGCTGTTTGCGCGGGGCAGGTCCTCGGTTTGCAGCCAGAAGTCCAGCGAATGCTCGGCCATCTTGTCGAACGTCATCTCGGGGACGAGCGACATCAGCTCTCGGAGCCCGGCCTCGCCCCTGATCTGCTCCCCGTGCGAAGTGGCGCAGAGCTGGACCAAACCGAGCGGATACTTCCAGTCCGGCGCATCGAAGTAGTAGTCGCTCATCGCCAGCGTCTTCTGGAACACGGTGTGATTCGGCTCCTTCAGCAGCGCCATAACGACCGACATGTTGTGCCGCATGTAGTTGCGGCCCACCTGATCGGACCCGTTCGCCAGTCCGCGCGGGTGCGCATCGGACAGCGAGCGCAGCATCAGCAGCGATGAGCTGAGCGCGCCGCCAGCCACCACGACGATGTCGGCCGAATACTGCTCGAACTGATTGTCACGCACGACATGGACGCGGGACACGCTGCGCCCGGATGCGTCGGTTTCGAGTCGCGTCACCATCGCCCCCGTCAGCAGGGTGAAGTTCGGGTGGGCAGCCCGGGTAGGATCAACGCAGATCACCTGCGCATCCGCCTTCGCATTGATCGCGCAAGGAAACCCGTCGAAGGCATCGCAGCGGATGCACGGGCTATATGTGGTGGCCGACCCGTCGGCATTCTGGTCCAGCTTGATGCCGAGCGGCAGGTGGAACGGGTGCAGCCCTTCCCCTGCCATGATTCCCGAGAGTTCCTCGATGCGCGGCTCGTGCTTGACGGCCGGGTAAGCATACGGACCGCTCGACCAGGGTTCGTTCGGGTCCTCCCCGCGCTGCCCGTGCACATGATACAGCGCTTCGGCCTCGGTGTAGTACGGCTCGAACACGTCGTAGCCGAGCGGCCAGGCGGGGGAGATGCCGTCCTTGTGTTGCACCTCGCCAAAGTCGCGCTCGCGCAGGCGGAACAGGGCAGCGCCATACACCTTCGAGTTGCCGCCGACCCAGTAATGCAGGCCCGGGTGGAAGCTGCTGCCACGTGGATCGTACCAAGTTTCCTCCGCCTGATAAGTACCGTCCACGAAAACCGTCTTCGAATCCCAGTTGGCTTGTGACCGGGGAAGGTAGCCCCCGCGTTCCAGCATCAGGATGCGCTTGCCGGTAGGCGCGAGCCGGTGAGCCAGCGAGGCGCCGCCGGGTCCGCTCCCGATGACGATCACGTCGTAATGGTCCGCTGCCATGCACTGCCCTGCCACTGGAAAATCGGTCCGGCCCAAATGGAGCCTTCAGCGGGGAACGGCGGGTGGGGGCAGGGGTTCCTGGCCGGAACCGCAAGGCAGATGTCCACCGTTCACGACGCCGTTGTCGAGAACAAGGGCATCCGCCGATGTCCCGGTCACGACCAATGCCACGACTAACGCGACGAACCCACCAGCCCAGCAGCTAAGCATGTTCAGATCAGACGGCTCTAGCTGGAGTGGGCTTGGTGCTTCTATCTGCACCAAACCCGCTCTAGCCGTTTCAGGCGGCCTGTTCAGGCTCTGGGCTGACCGCCAAATCGCCAGCCTTTTCCGGCAGCGCCGCCGCGCGCGCATCATCCACGGTTTCCAGCCACACGAACTTCAGGGCGTCGCGGGCGCTGGGCGGGATGTCGTCCCAGTCCCGGCGGTTGCGCGCCGGCAGCATCACCGTCGTAATCCCCGCCCGAGCCGCCGCGACCACCTTCTCGCGTATGCCGCCGACCGGCAGCACGAGGCCACGCAGGCTGATCTCGCCGGTCATCGCCACCGCCGGGTCAATAGCCCGGTTCAGCAGCAGCGACGTCAACGACATAAACATCGCCACTCCCGCGGATGGTCCGTCCTTCGGAATGGCCCCTGCCGGCACATGGACATGGATGTCGCGGTCGAACGCCCCAGCAGGCACCCCAAGCGGCCCGGCACGCGATTTCAGCAGGCTCAGCGCGGCTTGGGCACTCTCACGCATGACCTCCCCAAGCTGTCCCGTCAGGATCAGCCGGCCCGAGCCGGGCATGGCAGCACTCTCGATGAACAGGATGTCTCCCCCCACCGGAGTCCAGGCCAGCCCTGTTGCAACGCCCGGCACTGCCGCACGCCCAGCCACTTCCGCCTCGAAGCGGCTTGGCCCGAGGATGCCCGGCAGATCGTCCGGCCCGATATGTATAGGCTCGGACACCTTCTCTTCTGCAACCCGCACAGCCGCAGACCTGAAAACGGCACCGATCTCGCGCTCCAGGTTCCGCACCCCGGCCTCGCGCGTATAACCGCCGATGATGTCTGACAGCCCCTCGTCCGATATCTCCGCCTGCCCCGCGGCCAGCCCATTCGCGGAGATTTGCCGCGGGACGAGGTAGGTCTTGGCGATCGTCAGCTTCTCCTCAGCCGTGTAGCCGGACAACTGCACGATCTCCATGCGGTCCCGCAGCGGGCCGGGAATGGTGTCAAGCTGGTTGGCCGTGGCGATGAACAGCACCCGGCTAAGGTCGAACGGCACGGCCAGGTAGGTGTCGCGGAAGGTGCTGTTCTGCTCGGGGTCCAGCACCTCCAGCATCGCGGACGCCGGGTCGCCTTGGAAGCCGCCGGCGCCGAGCTTGTCGATCTCGTCCAGCATCATCACGCAACCGCGCGATCCCGCCCGGCGCAATGCCTGGATGATGTTGCCCGGCAGCGCCCCAACATAGGTGCGGCGGTGTCCGCGTATCTCGCTCTCGTCATGCACGCCGCCGAGGCTGACGCGCACGAAGGGCTGGCCGACCGCATGGGCGATGCTCTGGCCCAGGCTGGTCTTGCCAACACCGGGCGGGCCGACGAAGCACAGGATCGGACCCTTGCCGCCGGGGTTCAGCTTGCGAACCGCCAGGAACTCGACGATGCGGCGCTTGATCTTCTGCAACCCAAAATGCTCGTCATCCAGCACCTTGCGGGCCGCGGCGATGTCAATCGGCGGAGTGTCGCCGAGCTTCCAGGGCAGCTCCGACAGCCATTCCAGGTAGGTCCGCACCATGCCGACTTCGGGACTGGTCTCCGGCATACGCTCCAGACGGCGCAGCTCGCGGTTGGCCTGGCGCTCCACGTCCTCGGGTAGCCCGGCGTCGGCCAGGGCCTGCTTGAGGGTTTCCAGCTCCGGGGCGCCGCCGTCGTCGTCGCCCAGCTCCTTCTGGATCGCCTTCAGCTGCTCCCGCAGCATGAACTCGCGCTGGCGACCGGCCATCGTCTCCTGCGTGCGCTTGCCGATATCCGCCGACAAGCGCAGCACCTCCAGGCGGTAGGCAAGCCGCCACAGCACCCGGTCGAGGCGGGGGCGCAGCTCCACGGTGTCGAGGATCTCCTGCTTCTCCTCCGGCGTCAGGTCCAGCAGGCCCGCAACCAGGTCGGCCAGCAGGCCAGGCGGCTCCACGTTCTGGATCGTCGCAGCCAGATCCGGCGGCGCTTGGTCCAGCAGGCGGACGGTTTCCAGGGCGCGCTCCCGCAGCTGATGGGTGCGGGCGGCGATCTCCGCCCCGTCCGCCTCCGGCTCGGCTATGCGCTCGACCCGCACTGCCGGATAGGGCAGGCCCTCGACGGACGACACGATCCGGGCGCGTCCGGTGCCCTGGATGATGGCATGGTGTGTGCCGTCCGGGGTGGTGAGATAGCGGAGCAGGCGGGCCTCGGTGCCGATGCCGTGCAGGTCGGCAAGGGTAGGCGCCTCCACCGAGGCATCGCGTTGCAGGACCACGACGACATGCTGGCTTTTGCGGGCTGCCGCCTGCAGCGCTTCAACCGTCGTAGGGCGTGTCACCGCAAGCGGCACGACAGCGCCGGGAAACAGCACCGCCTCCCGTGTGGCCACGAGGATCAGAACATCGTCGGGCACCACGGTGTCTGCTTGAACAGTGGCTGGCGCGTCCATCATGCAACCTTCCGTAGTACGACGGTCAGGCATCCATCGGCCAAGTCGCTGCGCACCAGCTCATAGGAACCCGGCGGCAGCACAACCCGGCGTTCGAAGCGGCCGTGCGGCAGTTCCATGCGATGGATCCGGACGGGTCCGTAGGTCTCCGGCATGCGCCGCGTACCGACGATGGCAAGCTCGCCGCGTGAAACCACGAGGTCAACATCGGCCGAACGGACGCCGGGCAGGGCTGCAATCAGGATCAGTTCCTCCCTAGTTTCCAGCAGGTCCACCGGCGGCTCCCAGCCGGCAGAGGCCGGGCGGAAGAACTCACGGTGCAACCGGTCCGCACGCGCAACGGCGGCGAGAGCATCAGCCCACATCAGGTTGGTTGAGGTGCGGGACAAAGGGACGCCTCCTTTACAGTACGGGGCTGACGGGCTGATCGGCAGCGAGCGGCATGGCCGGCGAACGCCTGGCAACACCGGGTGATTCGCGATATAGGAACTCCCAGCCTTACTATCACAAGATCGCTGGTTACAGTGGTCCTGCCAGCGCTAAATGTCCCAAGAGCGAGCAATGCGGAACGGCAACAACGGAAAGCAGGCTGACGGTGAGAAGCCGCCGGCTTTCGACGACGACACCATTGCCTTCGCAGGCCGCATGTTCGACCACGCCCGGAGCGGCCGTGCGGAGGAACTGGAGCAGGTGTTGGCGAGGGGCCTGCCGCCCAACCTACGGAACGACAAGGGTGACACGCTGGTCATGCTGGCGAGCTATCATGGTCATGCCGATGCAGTGCGCCGGCTCCTCGCGGCAGGCGCCGATCCCAGCATTGCCAACGATCGCGGCCAGACGCCGCTTGCCGGCGCCTGCTTCAAGGGCGACGCAGATGTGGTGCGCGCGTTGCTGGATGGCGGCGCGGCAGTGGACGGTCACGGCGGCGATGGCCGGACTCCGCTTATGACGGCGGCCATGTTCAACCGAATGGAAATCTTGGAGTTGCTGCTGGACCGTGGGGCGGATCCATCGCTGTGCGACGCCCGTGGAATGATGGCGGAGGACTTGGCGAACCAAATGAACGCTCCCGACACCTCGGAACGGTTAGCCCGCGCAAAGAGAAGGCCGCAGTAGGCTACCCAAATTCCAGGACCCTGAGACCAGCTAAGGCTGGCCCACCGTCACGGCGGCGCATCTCCTTGCCGGTAAAATGTGACTGCCTCCGGCTTTTGGTCGGTTGGCTGCAACTCACCCCAAAGCGCCCCCGCCCCGCGAAATCACGGCTGCGAGGGCGCGAAATCCTTCGATGCTACCCGTTCGGACGCAGTACGACCTTGATGCAGTCGTCCTTCTTGTCGCGGAAGGTCTTGTACAGTTCAGGCCCGTCATCCAGCCCCACCGCGCGGTGGGTAATGATGAAGGACGGATCAATCTCGCCCTTCTCGATCCGCTCCAGCAATGGCGCCAGATAACGCTGGACGTGGGTCTGCCCGGTCTTCAGCGTGAGGCCCTTCTGCATCAACGCGCCCAAGGCGATAGGTCCAACCTGCCCGGCATATACGCCAGGCATGGACACGATGCCGCCGGGCCGGCAAGCGAGGATGGCCTGATTAAGTGCGAACGGCCGCTCAAAGCTGCTGGCAACCGCCATGACGCTGGACACGATGGTCTGCGCAGTGGTGGTGCCATGGCTTTCCATGCCCACCGCCTCGATCACCGCATCAGGTCCTTTGCCGCCGGTCATCTCGGAAATCTTGGCCTGCAGGTCGCCCTCGGCATAGTCCAGCGTTTCCGCCCCGGCAGCTCGTGCAGCCGCCAGCCGCTCCGGTACCGTGTCGATCGAGATGACCCGGTGCGCCCCCAGCATAAGGCAGCACTTGATCGCCAGCAGTCCGACGGGACCGCAGCCCCAGATGGCGATCGTGTCCTCGGGCTTGATCTCGCAGTGGTCGGCGGCCATGAACGCAGTCGGGAAGATGTCGGACAAGAACAGTACCTGCTCGTCCGACAGGCCCGCCGGCACTTTGATCGGGCCAACGTCGGCATAGGGTACGCGGACATACTCGGCCTGCCCGCCCGGAAAACCTCCGGTGATGTGACTGAAGCCGAACAGCCCGGCGAGCGGATACCCATACTGCTCCGCCTGCATCTTACCGTTGGGGTTGGTGCGCTCGCAGCAAGACCAATTGCCCCACTTGCACTGCCGGCATTCGCCGCAGCAGATGGTGAAGGGCACCACCACGCGGTCGCCGACCTTCAGCTTCGTATTGTCGCGCCCGACCTCCATAACCTCGCCCATGCACTCGTGGCCCAACACGTCGCCGCTTTCCATGGTCGGCACGAAGCCGCCCATCAAGTGCAGGTCGCTGCCGCAGATCGCGCAGGCTGTGACCTTGATGATGGCGTCCTGACCGTGCTGAATCGTGGGATCAGGCACGTTGTCACAGCGTATGTCGCCTTTGCCGTGCCAGGTGAGTGCGCGCATTACGGTGTTCCTTGTCTTGGATAAGGTGCATGGCCTGCCGGACGGCAGCCCGCTAGGCCCGGCGCGCGTAAAGCAGGACTTCCGGATTACCGCTACAAACAAACCTGTGTTCGTATGTTGGTAGAAATGTCTCCCGGCTCACCAAGCCGGCCGCCCGGGGTAGGCGGCCCGGCTCGGGTCAGCGCGTTCCCGTGCTAGGCCTTAATCACTGGGAGCGAAGCTACTTCTGAATAAAGGCGAGCAGGTCCTGGTTCAGCCGCTCTTTTTCGGTGAAAAACAGCCCGTGCGGAGCGCCGGAATACTCCAGCAGCTCCGCTCCCGAGATCATCCTGGCCGCAATCCGCCCAGACTTCTCGATCGGAACGGTCGCGTCGCTCGTTCCATGAATCACCAGCGTCGGCACCCGGAACGTGCCCATGTCCGCCCGGAAGTCGGTGTCCGAGAAGGCGCGCACGCAGTCCAGCGTCGCCTTGGGGGAGCCCATCAACGCCATCATCAGCGACCATTGCAGGATTTCGGCAGTCACGGTGAAGTTCAGCAGCCCTGCGCCGAAGAACTGCTTCCCGAACGTCGCCAGGAACTGCGGGCGATCCTTTTGCAGGCCCGCGATCATCGTATCGAAGGTGGCCCGCGGCACCCCGTCGGGGTTGTCAGGACCTTGAACCAGATACGGCGTCACCGCCGAGACCAGCACGGCCTTTGCCACCCGCGCCCCGCCATGCCGGCCCATGTAGCGCGCGACTTCGCCGCCGCCCATCGAGAAGCCGACCAGCATCACTCCCTCCAGGTTCAGCCCATCCAGCACCGCCTTCAGATCGTCCGCCAGGGTGTTGTAGTCGTAGCCGGTCCAGGGCTGGCTGCTGCGTCCGAAGCCGCGGCGGTCATAAGCAATGACGCGCAGACCGTGCGACGCGAGGAAAGTGGACTGATACTCCCACATGTCTGAGTCCAGCGGCCAGCCATGGATCAGCACGACAGGCTTACCGCTCCCCCAATCATTGTAGAACAGCGACGTCTTATCAGCGGTCTCAATGAACGGCATGGCAGTCCCCTAAATGCGCACGACCAAACGAAGTGGCCCGGCTACGGTTCCTGGTGCGCGTTCGCGGGTTGGCCTCGCCGTGCATCGCATCTCAGGCTTGACCACCTACTCCGCTGCGTGACCGATCCGCGTCCGGCGCGCTGTCAACGTCGCCTGCTGCTGCCGACGCGTCAGCGCCGCCGCGCACACGACATCCAGGACCGTCACGCCCAGCACCGCTGCGGTGGCCAGCATTGCACGCTCCTGACGCCGTCGCCCGCCCCGGTGCAATGCGAGCACCGCGAGATCCAACACGTCCCCGCCGACACGCGCCCAAACCAGGCCAGGGCTGCCGGGGTAAGTCAGCACCGCCACCCCGACGCCGACCTCCCGCATCCCAAACAGACCAACCAGCGCCGCCGATACCGGCAGACCGAGGCCACGCGCCATGCGGCCCGGAACGGCCATCTGCGTGAGTCCAAGCCCCAGGCTAAACCAGCCCAGACCCTTCGCCAGTTGGATGCTGTTCATGGGCAACCTTCAGTTGTTTGCGCTGCCCGGCTCAGCCTGTGCACGGTGCATCTCCGCCAGCAGGCCGGCGGGGGTCACGGAGGCAATGGCCGTCTGCAGCTTGTTCTTCCAGCCGCTGACCACATCGCCATCGCCGTTCATCATCGCCTTGAACCCGGTCTCGGCGACTTCGGCGGCGGTCTCCTTCTTGGAGGTGCCGACCTTGGTGTCCATCATGTCCGCACGCTCGAAGAACTCGGTCTCGGTTGCGCCGGGCATCAGGCAGGTGACCGTGATGCCCTGGTCCTTAACCTCATGCCGCAACGCGAACGAGAAGCTGTCGAGGAACGACTTCGTGGCATTGTAAACGGCCTGGTAGGTGCCGGGCATGAACCCCGCGATGGAACCAGTAATCAGGATGCGCCCCTGCTTACGCTCCCGCATGTCGCGGCCGATCTTCTGCAGCAGGTAGATCGTGCCAACCACGTTGGTGTCCACCACCTTGCGCGCCGCCGCCCAGTCCTGATCCAGGAAGCCATGGCCCAGGCCGCGCCCGGCATTCGCCAGCAGCGCCTCCACCGGGCGTCCCTTCACCGCCGCATAAAGCGCATCTACGCCCTCCGTCGTGGACAGGTCGGCCTCCACGGCGTTCACTGCAGCGCCGAGCTTGCGGAAATCTTCGGCGGCATCCTGGATCGCAGGCTCGTCAGCGGCGACCAGAAGGTTGAAGCCTTCGCGGGCGCAGACCTTGGCCAACTCGTAGCCGATGCCGGTGGAAGCGCCTGTGACAATGGCAAGAGGGCGTTCGCCGCTGGACAGGTGGGAGGACATGGCGCGTAGCTCCTAGGGATGACGGGTTGAGATGGATGAACGGTTGCAGCCGGAGGTGTCGTAAACGGTTCGTGGTCTTGGCGGGCCGTGTTGGCCCGGCGTTGGAACCGCCCTCGGCAACACGTGCTGCCTCCGCGCGGCTTGGGCGGTGGTCGGCCGGATGGCGCTTCTTGCCGCTGCCGTCACCTGCCGCCAGATCACAGCAGAGCTTCCATCCGGATCGGCAACTGCCGGATGTGGCGCCCGGTCGCATGGTGGACGGCATTGGCCACCGCGGCATTAACACTGACGATGCCGATCTTGGCGGCCCAACCCTTGCTGGTCGTCACCTCGCCATCCACGGCGGCAGCCAGCGCGAAGCACGCCAGCATATGGTCACCGCCGACCAACACCGTGCCGGAGCCGCACTGCCCCTGGTCGCAGTCCTTCTTGGCGCCGGTCAGTCCGAAACGCTCGCGCAGCGTGTCCAGCGACGTCATATGCCGGTCCAGACTCAACCGGTGCTCCCGGCCGTTCACGGTCAGGATCGTATCCATGCGCGCCCCCATCACCGGTCCCGCCGCATGATACGATCGGCGACCATCGCCGTGGCGACCCCAAACAGCGCATGGACCATGACATGCTGCAGCGTGTTGGCCGGCGTATCGCGCCAGGGTGGCGGTGTCAGCCGTAGCGCCGGGCCAGCACCGCCATACGCCAGCGCCATGACGCCCATGCCAAACGCCAGCCCGGCCTCGACCGGCGCCGCACCTTCCGGCTTCAGAGCGCCATACAACGCCCCAGATGCCACCGACAGCGCCAGGTGGCCGCCATGCGCCGTCCCTTCCTCAGCCAGGTTGGCATCGCCATGCAGCCACGACGGAGTCCGCGGCAATCCCAGCTTGCGCTCAAGCTGCACCAAGTCGGAGGGACGGCCTGTCGCTGCCTGGTTGAGCACCAAAGCCGCGGACACCAGCAACCCGCCCACCAGGCCGCCTGCCGCGCCCGCTGCGGCGCGAGAGCCAAGGCCCACCTTACGGATGCGGCGCCGGGCATTCCGCAAACCTTCGCGCCCTGGCGTTGTCCCCACTGCGCTGGCGGGCGAGTGCGACAGGCCAACCACCTCATGCGGCTCCGGACTCGGCTGCCCGTTATGCTCCGCCCGGAACGCCGAGATTGCCGCATAGGTCGGCTGGCGCACCCGGTTGATCGAGCCCAGCGGCTGATGCGCCACCAGGCCATGCCAGGGGGAGAACGCCAGCCCGTCATCGCCTTGCGCCGCACGCGCCTCACTCCAGGCAGGCTGCGCGGGCACCCGGATGCGGGCAACGGGACGATAGGGGCTAGCCTCCTCCGGCCAGACCACCGAGGCGTCCTCGACCGGCATCCGCTCCAAGTCGGTGCAAAGCTGGGCACGCACCTCCCACTCGCCCCCATCCTGCGCCAAGGCGTCAATAGCTGCCTGGCGCAGCCCGTTGGGATTGTCGCGCAGGTCCAGCGGCTGGTCCTTCAAGGCTGCCAGGTTCGGCGAGACGGGCGTGACCATGACCTTGGCCACGTAGTCGCCATAACGCAGCGGCGCCTGGCTGTGGAAGCTCTCGCCCAACGGATGGGTCAGCGGTTGGCCGCCCATGCTCTTCACCTGCGGGCTTTCCACCCCTACAGCCTTCAGTGCGCCACCGACCCCACGCAACGCAGTGGACAGTGCGATCTTTGCGCCCTCCGCCTTGTCGGTCGTGGCAGCAAGCAGCTTGAGGCTACCCAGGAACGCCTTGGCATCGGGCACCACGAAGGCCGGGCCATTCCCCATCACGAAGTCCTGCGTCACCGCATTTTCCGACCCCGGCAACCGAGCGCCCTCGACGCCGACCACCTTGATGGCAAGCCCGCGCGGCGCGGACACCCGGTCATCCAGGATATCGCCGGGATTGGTCGAGAGGCGGAGCACCACGGGATATGTGCCGGGATGGGAAAACAGGCCCTGCGCCAATTCGGCCGGCAGGTTTTCCAACACCGTCAACTCGCCTTCCAGCAACGCATGGCTCTTGGCGTGCACGCTGCGTATGGCGTGGCCATAGTCGCGCAAGGTTGTTTGAGCGATGCCACGCATCGTCTCAATCAGCCCATCGCGGGTTTCCGCCTCGTCAGGCGCAACATGCTCCAGCGAAGGGTCGTAGCGGACCGGTGAGCCCATCAGTGGACCACCGCCGTGCGCCGCCGACCCATCAGCCCTAGTCCGCCGATGCCGGCAGCCAGCAGCAACAGGCTTGTAGGCTCCGGCACACTGGACGCCGCCACATCTGCCGCAATCACGCTGTAACCCAAAGCATTCGGATGGACGTTGCCAATCGGCAGCGTCCCGCCATAAGCGCCACCCACGCTGGACCCGGCGGGCTGCACCGCCTGATAGGTGTACTGCGCCTCATTCCCCAGGAACGGCGTGGCATTGTTTACATAGGCCGCGCCAAACTGTGCCGCCAAGCTCTGGATGACGCCATTGAGCGCGGTTCCGCCGGCATTGAACACAGGCGCCGCCGGGCTGTTGGGATCGGCGGGGAACGGATTGTAATACCCCAGCAGATAAAGGTTCGCATTCGGCGCCAGGCTGCGTATTTCGTTCAGTACTGCCGTGTAGTTGGTTTGGTAAGCAGCCAGCGTGGCCGGAATCTGCGCGATTGCCGCGGCCTCGGCAGCAGGCGTGTTCTGCGTCGGCGCAAGCGCCGCAAGCTCGTTGAACCCAAGCGTGATCGTGATCGTGCTGATCGTGTTGCCCTGTGCCTGTTCCGCCGAGACCGTGTTGGCGAACACGGCACCCTGCGAAAGCGCAGTGCTGTTGCCGTAATTCAGGTTCTCAAGCTGCAGCGCCGCGTCACCCCGGCCGACGACAGGCGGAGTGCGGCCGACGTTGGTCATGAAGCTGGATGCGGTCTCGCCATCGATGGCCAGGTTGACCACAGCCGGGGCAACGCCGCCGTTGCTCGCGGCGAGGGTGTTGTCGAACTGGCTGACATAGCCGCGGTTGCCATATGACTGGACATAATTCAGGTCGGTCTCGCCAAAGGTGATGGAGTCACCGAGAGCCACATAAACCGGCGCGGAATAGGCCGGCTCTACCAATGCGAATGCCGCTGTCAAGGCGGCAACGAACGAAAGCTTGCGGATCACTTGAACCTCCCCTGAGATGTCCCTCCAAAATTGGGACATTTGCGCGTTAAACACACTTTTGCCGCGCCGAAACCAACAATCCTGTGTTTACGCTGCGGCCCCTCAAACACATGCACGCGAGGCCGCAAGTTGTCCCAACTGCCTTCAAGCCGCATTGTTGGCGCTGTCACCGGCCGTTACGTCGTAGGTCGCGCCGCTCACCATCCGTGCAGCATCCGAAGCCAGGAACAGCACCACGGGGGCAACATCCGCCGGGTCGATGAAGGCAACGTCCAACGTCGTCTTCTTCGCAAATGACTTGGCAGCCTCCGCCTCCAGCTCCTTATCCGGCTCCTTGGTTTGAAGGTCGCCGACCCCCTGCGCATAGCGCTCGTGATGCCGGGTCAACGGCGTATCAATCAGCCCGGGAACGACGGCATTCACGGTGATGCCATGCTCCCCCAGGTCCAGCGCCACCGACTTCATCAACCCGATGATGCCCCACTTGGACGCGGAGTAGGCCGATCCGAACCGGGTGCCATGGCGCCCCTGGGTGCTGGACGTGACGATGATCCGCCCGCCTCGCCCACCTGCCACGATATGCGGCGCAAAGGCCCGTATGGCATTGGCGGTGCCGGTCAAGTTGACGTCGAGTTGGTCATGCCAATCCGCGTCCTCCATCTCCAGGATGGACTTGAAGCCCTGGATCCCTGCATTGGCAAACAGGATATCAACGCGCCCCCACGCTGCCATCGCATCCGCCGCCGCCTGGCGCAACGTCGGCAAATCGCGCTGGTCCACGGTCCGGGCCATCCACCGGCCGCCTGCCGCCTCCACCAAGCCGCCGGTTTCCGCCAGCTGGTCCGGCGTCGCCTGCTCGACGTCCAGCGTCGCGCTGACTGGCCCGGCGATGTCTATTCCTAGGACATCAGCCCCCTCACGGGCAAAGGCCTCTGCCGTTGCCCGCCCAATCCCCCGGGCCGCGCCGGTCACGACCGCAGCCTTGCCGGCCAGCAACCCGCTCATGTCTGGCGCCTAGCCGGCACGACGGGATGCTGCTCTACCGGCAATCCATCCAGCACACTCTGCGCAATGTTCAAGTGCGACCGTACCAGCTCCGGCGGAGTCAGCTTCATCCACTGGTTCAGCGACAGGCTGGCAAACCGGTCGCTGCGGAACACCTCCAGGAAGCGCATCGTAGAGGAGCCGGTATTCTCGATGTAGTGGCCCATTGCAAAGGGCACATAGCCCACGTCGCCAGCCTGATAATCGAAGGTCCGCGCCTTGCCTTCAGACCCGAACACCGTCATGCGGCCCTGGCCCTCCAGGTAGTACTGCCACTCCGCACCGTTCGGATGCCAGTGCAGTTCGCGCATGGCGCCCGGCTCCAGTTCGACCAGCGCTGCGGCGATGGTCTTGGACGCCGGGAAATTGCTGGTGTCGGTGATGCGAACGGAGCCGCCGGGCATACGCTGCGGGTCCTGCGCCATCATGCGGTGGGCGAAGGTTTGCGGCACCGGCCCCGCGCCGCCCATCTGATCCTGATTGAACGGTGCCGGCGCTGCTGCCGGAAAGATGTATCGCTCCTTCTCCGGCAGGTGCGCCAGCGCCTCCTCGGCCACGCCGAAATTCTTCGCCAGCACGTCACGAGGCGTATGCGCCAGCCAGTCGGTGATCAGGAAAGTGCTGTCCTCCGAGAAGCTGCCATCATCGAACACCAGCAGGAACTCGACCCCGTCAATGTCGCTTTCCAGCCCCTGGATCGAGTGCGGGATACCCGACGGGAAATACCAAAGGTCACCCTCGCCCACATCGGCGAGAAAGGTATGGCCGTCCTGGTCCACGGCGGTGATGCGGGCGCGGCCCTTCAGGATGTAGGACCACTCGCCTTCCTTGTGCCAATGCATCTCCCGTGCGGCATTGGTCTTCAGCCGCATGTTGACCCCGGCCATCTCCTTCGACGCCGGCAACTCGCGGACAGTGGTTTCCCGTGCCCAGCCGCCTTCTTCCAACCGCATGTGGCTGTCGGTGAACGACCACTTCAGGTTGGGCATGCTGCCATGGTCGGTTTTGGGCGGCGAGATCGTGAACGGCTCCTCGGCTTGGCGCGCCGGATTGGTCGGTCCGGCAATCGGGGCGCCCTCATCCCCGCGCATCGGGCCTGGCGTTCCTTGGGCCTGTGCAGCGGCAGTCAAAGCCGCGCCCCCCGTGGCTGCCAGGATCGCGCGGCGGTAAAGATCATGCATTGTTCTTCTCCTAAGTATGCACGTCCGCCGGCTGCCCGCATGAGCTGCTCAACAGACGTTTCCAGGACTTCTCGCTGATAGGACCGAAACCCGCGTAAGCGGCTTGGCCCACGGAAACAGGCTATCTGGCCGCCAAGCAGCATGCACCTGCTCAAGCACCACCCCAATTCATGGTCAGCCCACCGTCCATGACGAAGGTCTGGCCAGTAACGTAGTCCCCTGCATCCGACGCCAGGAACAAGGCCAGGCCTGCGATTTCCTCCGGACGGCCTGGGCGGCGCCAAGGGATGTTCTGCATGGACTTCTCGCGCTGCTCAGGATCGTCCAAGCGCTTCTGCGTCATCGGCGTCTCGATCAAGCCGGGGGCAATGGCGTTCACGTTGATTCGGTCGTCCGCCACCTCGCGCGACAGGCTGCGCACAAGCGAGTTCACGCCGGCCTTGGCCATCCCATAAGGCGCGCTGCCCGGCGTCGGCAGATGACCGGCAACCGAGCCGATGAAGATCAGCCGCCCGGCCCCTCCTGCCGCCTTGCGCTGCCGGACGAAGGCGCGTGCGCAGAACAGCGGACCCACCAGATCCGTCTGCAGCACCTCCATCATCTTGGCTTCGTCCATCTCCGCCACGGGCATGCCGCCCATGCCCGTACCAGCGTTGGCAATCAGCAGGTCAGGGGTTCCAAGATCGGCCGCCGTGCGGTCAAATGCGGCCTGCACACTGCCGGCATTCGCCACGTCGCACTGCATGACAATGGCGCGTTGCCCCGCTGCCTCGACCTGACGCTTCGTTTCCTTCGCGCCGTCCTCGTCGGTGTGGAACGTAATGCACACGTCAGCGCCCGCATTTGCAAACGCCGCCGCCGTCGCCTGGCCGATGCCGGAGTCCGCCCCCGTAATCAGCGCCACCTTGCCGCGCAATTCCATCGCCCTGCTCCGCGTACGTCGCGCCGCCAACGATGAAAGTGACCGGGCGTTGCCGACCTCACCGGATCGTATGGTCCTCTGCGATCACGCCTTCACCGGCAGGAGGTCGGACCGTCTCACGCCTCCAGGCGTTGTGCGAGGCCGAGGCGGGCGACAACGGCGGTGGTGGCTGGGGCGGGGTAGGGCTGGAGGTCGCCGCCATGCCCTCCCTTGACCAGCCGGCGCAGGGCGGCGGGATCGTCCACGTCATACCATGCGGCAAGCTCGACCAAGTCCAATCCCAGCCCAGCCGCGCGCTCGCGGGTTTGCGCCGCCACCGCCTCCGTGCTCCACGCAATCTCAGCGAATAGCCCGGCATGCGGATGCTTGAACCCAAGTAGGTAATAGCCGCCGTCCTCCGCCGGGCCAAGCACCACGCGGTCGCCTGGCGCGGCAAGCAGGCGTGCCGCCTCGACCAGCAACGCAGTCGGCAGGGTCGGGCTGTCGGAATTCAGCAGGCAAACGGCACCCGCCCCCGCCTCCAGCAGGGATTGCGCAGCATGCAGCAGGCATAACCCGAACCCTTGCACCCCGGGCGCAGGCTCAATTGCGCCATCCGCGAGCACCAACCGGGTGCCAGGCTCCAGCATGCCGTCGAACAGACGTTCCGACCCAGCCGGCGCGTAGGCGATCCAGCCGCTGATCGCCGCCTCCCGCGAAGCCAAGGCGATGTTGGCGGTGACGTCCCGCAGGAAGGCTGCGCTCATCTCCGAAGCCTCGTGTGGCTGCAGGGCGGGGGAAAGCCGCGTCTTGACCTGCCCGGGCCGCGGCGCCTTTGCCATCACCGCGATGGCGCAGCTGCCCGCGAGGCCGCCGGTCATGCTGCGCCTAGCCGCCGGGCCAGCCCTTGCGCCCGCTGGCGCGCGGCGAGGTCCAGCAC
>CAXTOB010000006.1:0-44573 GCA_964245505.1 uncultured Acetobacteraceae bacterium
GGTGGCGACCGGGTTGGGCGTGATCCTGGGCACGGCATGGCCGGTCGGGCTGGGTGCGTGCGCGATCTGGCTGGCGGCAGCCCGCCTGACGCGGCGGTCCTCTGCCGGGTCGCTGACAACATTCCTAGTGGCGCCGGTGCTGATGCTGTTCTGGGCCGGCGGCAACCCGGCCCTGGCAGTCGGCATCGTGTCGCTGATCATCTTCGTCCGGCACGAGGGCAACATACGGCGACTGCTGGCGGGCACCGAGCCGCGCATCGGCCGGGACAAATGACTCCAGCCGAAAGCCTGGACCGCCTGCGGCTGGCGCGTACCGACGGGGTTGGTCCCGTGACCTACCGCCGCCTGCTGCGCCGCTATGCCACGGCTGCCGAGGCATTGGACGCCCTGCCCGGCCTTGCCCAGGCCGGCGGCAAGAAGGAAGCGCCCACCGTCCCGACTGCGTCAGCCGCCAGGAAGGAGATGGATAAGCTTGCCAAGCTTGGCGGGCGGATGGTGTTCCTGGATGGTCCTGGCTACTCGCCGGCGCTTGCAGCGTTTGACCCGGCGCCGCCGCTGCTGTCGGTCATTGGCAACGCCGAGTTGCTGACCCAACGCGCCGTGGCGGTGGTCGGCGCCCGGAATGCGTCGGTCAACGGGCAGCGGATGGCGGAGCTGCTGGCGTCCGACTTGGCGATGGCTGGGTTGGTCGTGGTGTCCGGCATGGCTCGCGGGGTGGATGCGGCGGCACATGAGGGCGCTCTGCGCACGGGGCGTACGATTGCAGCTGTTGCTGGTGGGGTGGATGTGCCTTATCCGCCGGAAAACGCCGATCTGCAGCGGCGGGTCGCGGAAGGCGGCGCCGTTGTTGCTGAAGCGCCACTTGGAACGGCTCCGCAGGCCCGGCATTTTCCTAGGCGCAACCGGGTTATCGCTGGGCTGTCGCTTGGAGTCGTGGTGATCGAGGCGGCGCCGCGTTCCGGCAGCCTCATCACCGCGCAGATTGCCTTGGACGAGGGCCGGGCGGTGTTCGCCGTGCCTGGGTCGCCGCTAGACCCGCGCTGCCGCGGTTCCAACAACCTGCTGCGGGAGGGCGCGATCCTGACGGAAAGCGCTGCCGACGTGACCGGGCACTTGCCGATGGAGGTTGCGTTGCCCATGCCGGCTGGGTTTGCCGAGGACTATGCGCCTTATGACGCTCCGATCGATATCGGAGCCGTTGTCGCCAAGGTTGCACCGCTGCTAAGTGCCTCGCCCACGCCCGTTGACGACCTGGTGCGGCGCTGCCAGTTGTCGGTCCATGCGGTGCAGGCGGCACTGATGGCCTTGGAACTGAACCACCGCAT
This sequence comes from uncultured Acetobacteraceae bacterium, assembly GCA_964245505.1. Taxonomy (GTDB): domain Bacteria; phylum Pseudomonadota; class Alphaproteobacteria; order Acetobacterales; family Acetobacteraceae; genus DASWOJ01. The sequence continues at coordinate 1,326 of CAXTOB010000006.1, forward strand.
CCAAATGTTGCCAGGCAATCAAGTATCTTTGATCGGCTAGGGGGGCAGCCCGCCAGCGTGCCCCGGTAAGGATCTTATGACTGACGTTGTCGTCGTCGAATCGCCTGCTAAGGCCAAGACCATCAACAAGTATCTTGGCGGCGGGTATACCGTGCTCGCCAGCTTCGGCCATGTGCGCGACTTGCCGCCCAAGGATGGCAGCGTGCGGCCGGAGGAAGGCTTTGCCATGGACTGGGCTGCGGACGACCGCGGCGACCGGCAGGTTTCGGCCATCGCAAAGGCGCTGAAGGGTGCCGATACGCTGTACTTGGCGACCGACCCGGACCGTGAGGGCGAGGCGATCAGTTGGCACGTCCGCGCCATGCTGGAGGAGCGCCGGGCTTTGCGCGGGGTGCATGTCCACCGCATCACCTTCAATGAGATCACCAAGACCGCGGTCCAGTATGCCATCGCCCATCCGCGCGAGCTGGATCAGCCGCTCATCGAAGCCTACTTGGCCCGGCGTGCCCTGGATTACCTGGTCGGGTTCACCCTGTCTCCCGTGCTTTGGCGCAAGCTGCCGGGGAGTAAGAGCGCCGGGCGCGTGCAGTCGGTGGCGCTGCGCATCATCTGCGAGCGGGAAGCCGAGATCGAGGTGTTCAAGCCTCGTGAGTACTGGACGGTGGAGGCGCACTTCCGCACTCCGGCCGGCGCCCCGTTCACCGCGCGGCTGACCCATCTTGATGGCAGGCGGCTGGATCAGTTTGACCTGAACACGGGCGACCTGGCGCATCGGGCCAGGGATGCGGTGGAGGCCGATGCCTTCACGGTTGCTACCGTCGAGCGCAGGCGCGTCAAGCGTCATCCGCCGCCGCCCTTCACCACCAGCACGTTGCAGCAGGAGGCTAGCCGGAAGCTTGGCATGGGGGCGCAGGCGACCATGCGATGCGCCCAGCAGCTTTATGAGGGCATTGAGCTGGATGGGGAGACTACGGGCCTCATTACCTATATGCGGACCGATGGCGTGCAGATGGCGCAGGAGGCCATGATGGCCATACGCGGCCACGTGGACAGCACTTTTGGCGCCAATTACGTCCCGGCTGCCGCGCGCGAATACAGCAGCAAGGCGAAGAACGCCCAGGAAGCGCATGAGGCGATCCGTCCAACCGACGTGTCCCGCACCCCGGACAGCGTGACCGGGCGCCTCAGCCCCGAGCAGGCCCGGCTGTATGAGTTGATCTGGAAGCGTGCGGTCGCGTCGCAGATGCAGTCGGCGGAGCTGGACCAGGTTGCGGTGGATGTTGCCGGCGCCCGGACCCGGCTGCGCGCCAATGGCTCCATCGTTGCCTTCGACGGCTTCCTGAAGCTGTATCGCGAGGACGTGGACGACGCGCCGGAGGCGAGCGTTCCCGACGACAGCCGGATGCTGCCGCCAATGAAGGAGCAGGACCCGCTGGGGCTGGGCCAAGTCAAGGCCGACCAGCATTTTACCCAGCCACCGCCACGCTACTCCGAGGCGAGCTTGGTCAAGCGCATGGAGGAGTTGGGCATTGGCCGCCCGTCCACCTATGCGAGCATCCTCACGGTGCTGCGCGACCGCAGCTATGTGCGTATGGAGAACAAGCGGTTCGTGCCGGAGGACCGCGGGCGGCTGGTGACGGCGTTCCTGACCAGCTTCTTCGAGCGGTATGTGGATACTGGCTTTACCGCGTCGCTGGAGGAGCAGCTTGATGACATCAGCGGCGGCCGGGTGGACTGGCGCGCCGTGATGCAGGCGTTTTGGGACCAGTTCTCCCATGCGGTGGAGCAGACGCGGGACCTCAAGATATCCGACGTCATCGATGCGTTGGATCAGGACCTGGGCGAGCACTTCTTTCCTGCCCGTGCGGATGGCGGCGACCCGCGGCTGTGCCCGGCCTGCCACCAGGGGCGGCTTGGATTGCGGCTTGGCAAGCATGGCAGCTTTATCGGCTGCGCCAATTATCCGGAGTGCAAGTATACCCGTCCCCTGGCGATCGACGCCGGGGACGACAGCAGCGAGACGCTGAAGGAGGGGAAGCGCGACCTGGGGTTCCATCCCACGACGGCCGAGCCGATTACCGTCCGCCGGGGCCCATATGGGCTTTATGTGCAGCAGGGTGAGGCCGATCCGGAAGACAAGAAGCGCAAGCCTCGCCGCACCTCGTTGCCCAAGGGGGTCGAGGGCGACACGCTGACACTGGAACAGGCGCTCGGGCTGTTGTCGCTGCCGCGCATCGTCGGCATCCATCCCGAGCGTAAGGAGGAGATCGAGGCCGGGCTGGGGCGTTTCGGGCCGTTTGTCCGCATGGGCAGCATCTATGGTTCGTTGGACCCGGATGACGACGTGCTCGCGGTTGGGCTGAACCGGGCGGTGGATGTGCTGGCCAAGAAGCTGGACAGCGTGCGCTCGATGGGGCCGCATCCTAGGGACGGGGAGCCGGTGACGGTACGGAAGGGCCGGTTTGGTCCGTATGCCCAGCATGGGCAGCGTGTTGCCAACCTGCCGCGTGAGGCGGTGATGGCGGATGTGACGCTGGAGCAGATGGTCGCCTTGCTGGATGAGAAGGGCAAGGTTCCGGCCAAGGCCGGCGCAAAGGGGAAGAAGGCGCCGGCCAAGAAGGCTGCGAACGGGGCTGCGGCGGAGGTCGCAGACAAGAAGCCGGCGGCCCGCAAGGCGGCGGCCAAGAAGCCTGCGGCGAAGAAGGCGGCGGGGAAGAAGAAAGCGGCCAAGCCTGCCACGAAGCGTGCGGCGGCGAAGCCAGCCAAGGCACCGGCGGGCTAGGGTGGGCCGCAAGCCCGCTGCTGGCCTGCCTAGCCGTGATGCGGTCCGGCGATACATCCACTCGGCCCCGGGCCGGGTCGGAAAGCGCGAGATTTCTAGGGAGTTTGGGATCAGCCCCGAACTGAGGGGCGAGTTGCGCGCTTTGTTGTCGGATCTTTCCAAGGAGGGCGCCATCGCACCGGCCGGACATCGCCGATTTACCCCGCCCGGCCGCGACACCGACGCCATCGTGGTGCGTATTACCGGCACCGATCCTGATGGGGATGCCATTGCCCGTCCGATGGAGTGGACTGGCGATGGCCCGCCGCCGATGGTGCTGATGGCTGCGGAGCGCCGCGGCCAGCCGGCACTTGCACCTGGGGAGAAGGTGCTTGCCCGTATCAACCCGATCGGCAATGGGAAGTGGGAAGGGCGCACGCTCAAGCGGTTGTCGGAGGAGCCGGGCCGTATCCTGGGCGTGTTCCGCGCCCCGGGCCGGCTGGTGCCGACGGATCGCCGGGCCAAGGCGGAGTGGCGGATTCCGCCGGGCGAGGACGGCGGCGCCGAAACGGACGAGATCGTGGTGGCGGAGCCGCTGGCCGGCGGCGCGCATGGTCTCAAGCCCGCCCGGATCGTCGAACGGTTGGGCCGTATTGGCGACGCTAGCGCCGTCAGCCTGATCTGCATCCATGCCCACGGCATTCCGCAGGAGTTTCCGGAGGAGGCGCTGGCTGCCGCTGCACGTGCCCGCGGCGTGCCGCTCGGCAAGCGGGAGGACCTGCGGGGCATCCCGCTGATTACCATCGATGGCGAAGATGCCCGCGATTTCGACGACGCCGTGTTTGCGGAGCAGGATGGTGGCGGCTTCCGGTTGATCGTCGCCATCGCCGACGTGGCGCACTATGTCCGGCCTGGCGCGCCGCTCGACACCGCTGCCTGGACCCGGGGGAACAGCGTGTATTTCCCGGACCGGGTCGTGCCGATGCTGCCGGAAAAGCTTTCCAACGGGTGGTGCAGCCTGCGGCCGCAGGAGGACCGCGGCTGCCTGTTCGTCGAGATGCGGGTGGATGCCGGCGGACGTAAGACCGGGCACCGCTTCGGCCGCGGCTTGATGCGCAGCACCGCGCGGCTGACCTACACCCAGGTGCAGGACGCACACGATGCCAGGGACGGGCTGGGCCTGCCCGGCGTGATCGCGCCGCTGTATGCTGCCTTCCGAGCCTTGCTTTCTGCCCGGCAGGCACGCGGCACCCTCGACCTCGATCTGCCGGAGCGCAAGGTGGTGCTGGAGGCGGGCAAGGTGGTGTCCGTCGCTCCCCGTCCGCGCCTGGACAGCCACCGGTTGATCGAGGAGTTCATGGTGCTGGCCAATGTGGCCGCCGCGGAGGAGCTGGAGCGGCTGCACCAGCCCTGCATGTACCGGGTCCATGCCCCGCCGTCTGAGGAGAAGCTGGAGACGCTTCGTACTTTCTTGCACGGCCTTGGTATTTCCCTTGTGCCCGGCAACGACCTGCATCCGCGCGACCTGGACCGGGTGCTGCAGAAGGTTGCGGGAACAGAGCAGGCGCCGCTGGTGAACGAGGTGATCCTTCGCAGCCAGTCGCAGGCCGCCTACAGTCCTGACAACATCGGCCATTTCGGCCTGGCGCTGCCGCGTTACGCCCACTTCACTAGCCCGATCCGCCGTTACTCCGACCTGCTGGTCCATCGTGCGCTCATTACGGGCCTCAAGCTCGGCCTGGGCGGGCTATCGCCGGAGGAGGTCGGGCGGCTGCCGGACACCGCCGAGCACATCAGCGCCACCGAACGCCGGGCGGCGCTGGCGGAGCGGGAGGCGATTGATCGTTATCTTTCGGCCTATATGGCGGACAAGGTCGGCACGGTTTTCGCCGCGCGCATCAGCGGCGTGCAGCGTTTCGGGCTGTTTGTGACGCTGGCCGACACCGGCGCCAGCGGACTCGTGCCGATGTCGGCGCTCGGCGACGACTATTGGCTGTTTGAGGAGGCGTCGCAGTCCCTGCACGGGCGGCGCACCCGGATGTCCTACCACCTGGCTCAGGACGTTGAGGTCCGTTTGCAGGAGGCGGCGCCGCTGACCGGTGGGCTGCTGTTCAGCATGGCGTCTCCAGCGCGTTCCGCAGCGGACGCCGTCCCGGGCCGCCAGGGCGGCGAGCAACGCAGCGCCGGGAGCCAACGCACACGCCGGCGATGAGGCTGCTGCTGGTTTTGATGCTGCTGGCTGCACCGGCACTGGCGCAGCCGAGGGCTGCCGAGCCAGCGTTCAACCTGGCGCTTGCGTCGTCGGTGTTCTCGTCGGGCCTGTCGTTCACCGCTCCCCGGACCATCGAGGCCGTGACGGTCCCGCAGCTCACGCTTTGGGGCTTGCAGGGGGTGACTGCGCTGGACACTGCCTTGACCGTGCAGCTCCGTGACGGCGCGATTGCCCTGGATGCCGGAGGGAAGGCGCATTTCCAGCGCGGCGCACCGCTGCTGCCGACGCCTGAGGGCTGGGGCGCCGCTGCGGCCGATGTCTTTGCCGCGGCATGGGAGGTTTCCCCCGCTTTGCGCCAGGCCGGGACCCAGGCGCTGATCGGCGCCTTCTTCGACGAGGTGTTCAACCACCTCGACCCTTATTCGCGTTACGTCCCGCCGGGCGCTGCGGATGTGGACCGCGCGCACCGGTCGGGGGAGGCCGGCGCGGGGCTATCCCTCGTGCGGCAACGCGGCGTACTGATCGTGGACAACGTGAATGCGGACGGACCCGCTGGAGAGGCGGGCATCGTGGCCGGGGACCGGATCGGCGCGGTGGACGGCCATTCCACCCAGGGCGCCTCTGCCGCAACCGTGATGGGCTGGCTGGCTGGACCGGAGGGCACGCTGGTAAAGATGGCTGTGCGTGGCCGTGATGGGCGCACCCGGGTGGTGGATGTGGAGCGTGCCGTCACTCCGCCGGAAACGGTTTATGCCGTCCGCAGCGGGGAGGTGCTGGCGCTGCGGATCACCAGCTTCAGTGCCGATACCGGGGCGCGGCTGGCGCGGGAGTTGGACATTGCGTTTGGGCCCTCCGTCGCCCCGGCGCGTCGGCCGCGCGGGCTGGTGCTGGATCTGCGCGGCAACCGCGGCGGGTTGCTGCGCCAAGCGGTGGCTGCGGCGGGGCTGCTGCTGGACTCCGGGCTGATCACGGTGACGGAGGGACGCAATCCCAATGCCGACCACCGTTGGGAGGCGGCGTCGGGCGACGCGACCGGCGGCGTGCCGGTGATCGTTGCGGTGGATGGCCGCACTGCAAGCGCGGCCGAGATTTTGGCGGCGGCGCTGGCCGATGACGGCCGGGCCGTGGTTGTCGGCAGCTCCACCTTGGGGAAGGGCCTGGTGCAGACTATCGGCACCCTGCCCGATGGCGGCGAGCTGTTCGTGACCTGGAGCCGGGTGCTGGCGCCGCGCGGCTGGCCGATCCAGGGGCTGGGCGTGCTGCCGCAGGTTTGCACCAGCTTGGGCCAGGACGACTTGGCGTTGCAGCTTTCCAGCTTGGACCGCGGGGTGCAGCGGCTGCGGGCCGCGCTGGACCGGCACCGTGCGTCCCGCATCCCGGTTGCGCCTGCCATGATCCTGGAGCAGCGTACTGCGTGTCCCGCAGGCGAACCGCGGGAAAGCGACATGCTTGCCGCGCATTACCTCCTTGAGCATCCAACCGCCTATGCTGCGGCTCTGCTAGGGCCGGACAGCACGCCTACCTTGCGTTAGATGCGCCGGGATGAACGCCGGGCTTGACCGCAGCCCCTGTCATGAGCATGTTCCCGCCCTTCGCCGCATCTGTAGGTGCGGGGCATCGGGAATCCTGTCATGGCCAAAAGCAACACCGTCCAGATCCGCCTGGTTTCCACTGCGGACACCGGATATTTCTACGTCACCAAGAAGAACGCCCGTTCGACGACCGGCAAGCTTGAGCTGAAGAAGTATGACCCGGTCGCACGCAAGCACGTGCCGTTCAAGGAAGCCAAGATCAAGTAGCAGCCCTGCGGCGCAGCACCGCGCTGCGACCAGTGTCTTGCCGATCATGACCTCCGGCTAAGCGCTGTTGATCTGTTTTTTAGTGCGTGCAGCCGGCCAGCACTCCGACAGCCCTTTGCAGCGCAAGGTTGGAAGCGGTGGCGTCATGCTACGGCGCGATGTTTGGATGACGCGCCAGGTTGGACACTCGTCTGCCCTGGCTAGCTCTCAAAGCGACATGGCATGCTCGCCAATGCGGCACCCCTAGCCCGTCAGGAACTCTGTTCGTGGCGTTGCCGCTTCCTTGGTCCACTGCCACGCCGGATTACGTGCGCAAGGCTCGCGTGAACGCAACTTGCGGCCTGGCACGCACTGGGCCAGCGTCCTGCCCTATGACCAGCATCACTGCCGCACCCCGTCCTGACCCTAGCCCTGTTGAGATCGAGGCGCTGATCCTCGCGCTCACTGCCGACCGCGGCCCAGGCAAGTCCATCTGTCCGAGCGAGGTCGCCCGTGCGCTGCGGCCGGACTGGCAAGCGTTGATGACCGCGGTGCGCCGGGTCGCTTGCCGGCTGGCAGTGGCGGGGCAGATCGAAATCCTTCGTAAGGGCCGGCCCGTCAACCCAGAGGATGTGAAGGGCGTCATACGCCTCCGCCAAGCCGTTCCGGCGGGAGCCGCCTGATGCGCGGCCTGCGCACGGTTTTGGCTGATGCCTGGCGCCTCGCCTCGCCGTTCTTCCGGTCGGAGGAGCGGTGGGCGGCGCGGCTGTTGCTCGGCTCCATCATCGCCATGAACCTGTTCCTGGTTGGGCTGAACGTGGTGCTGAACTACTGGAACCGCGCCTTCTTCGACAGTCTGCAGAGCAAGGACTGGCAGAGCTTCATCAGCCTGCTGCTGACCTACCGTGACGGTGAGGCCGGGTTCATGCTGGGCTTCGTGCCGATCGTCCTGGTGTATATCCCGGTCGCGATCTACCGGACCTATCTGCGGCAGTTGCTGCAGATCCGCTGGCGCCGCTGGATGGTGGACCGGATGGTCCGGGATTACTTGGCGAGCCGCGCATTCTATACGCTCAGCGTGACGGCCCATGGCAATAGCGACAACCCGGACCAGCGTATCGCCGACGACTCGAAGTCCTTTGTTGACGACACCTTGACCCTTGGGCTGGACCTGCTGTCGAACGTGGTCAGCGTTTTCAACTTTGCGGTGATCCTGTACGGGCTGTCCGGCATCATCACGGTCGCCGGCATTCCGATCCCCGGCTACATGCTGTGGGTCGCGATCTTGTATGCGGCCCTTGGAAGCTGGCTTACGCACATCATCGGCCGCCCTTTGGCAGGACTGGAGTTTGGGCAGCAGCGGGCGGAAGCGGACTTCCGCTTTGCCCTGGTGCGCCTGCGAGAGAACACCGAGGGCATTGCGCTCATGGGTGGCGAGACGGCGGAACGCGCCGGGTTGACGGCGCGGTTTACGGCCATCGTCGGCAACTGGATGCTGCTCATCAAGCGGCGGAAGTTGGTGAACAGCCTGATCTACGGTTATTCTCAGGTGGCGGGCATATTTCCCTTCGTCGCCGCGTCGCCGCGGTACTTCGCGGGTGAGGTCACGTTCGGCGTGCTGACGCAGGTCAGCGGCGCATTCAGCCAGGTGCAGGACTCGCTGTCCTGGTTTATCAACCAGTATCAGAGCCTTGCGGGATGGCGGGCGACTGTGGCGCGCTTGGCCGGGTTCCAGGATGCGGTTTCGGCGGCGCATGCTGCTTCGGCGGCTGGGCCGCGGTTGGAGCACGGTGGCGCCGTTGCCGCGCTGGATGGCGTGACCGTCCGTTTGCCGGATGGGTCTAAGTTGATGGACGGGACGGGCATTGCCTTCCCTGCTGGACGGTCCACGGTCATCACGGGGCGTTCGGGCGGCGGCAAGTCCACCCTGTTCCGGGCAATGGCTGGGATTTGGCCGTTTGGAAGTGGGACGGTGCGGCAGCCCGATGGGTCCAGCCTGTTCCTGCCGCAGCGGCCCTATATCCCTCTGGGTTCCCTTCGTTTGGCGATCTGCTTTCCCAAGCCGGCGGATAGCATCCCTGAGGCCGAGATACGGCAGGCGCTGTCCGATGTGGGTCTGGGAGGGCTTGCCACGCAATTGGACGTTGACGAACCATGGGCACAGCGGTTGTCCGGCGGGGAGCAGCAGCGCCTGGCTATTGCCCGTGCCCTGCTGCTGCGCCCGGACTGGCTGTTCATGGACGAGGCGACGGCGAGCTTGGACCCTGATGCAGAGGGTGAGTTGTATGGAATGCTGCGGCGGCGGCTGCCGGGCACGACCATCGTCTCCATCGCACATCGCCCCGCCGTTGCGGCGTTCCATGACGACGCGCGTGTGTTCCGGCGACAGCCGGGGGAGGTTGGCATACTGGAGCCAGTTCGGCGTGAGGCGGAGATTGCTGCTCCTACTCCGGGCGAGTGACGGTTGAGGGAGGCAGCGTTGCTAGCCTTCGAATTTTGAGGGACTTGGGCGTTGGGGCTATGGGGCGGCTCATGTGGCTTCCCTCACCCTGACCCTCTCCCGGAGGGAGAGGGGGAAGGTTATCGTTGCTTTTGTACGATCGCCAGCACTGCGGCACCGTAGCGCGATAGCTTGGACCCGCCGACGCCCTTGATGTCGCCGAGTTCGTCCAGATCGCCAGGGCGCGACACTGCGATTTCCCGCAGCACGCTGTCGTGGAAGATGACGTAGGGCGGCACGGACTGCGTCTTGGCTTCGCCTGAGCGCCAGGCCCGCAGGGCGTCGAACAGTGGGTCATCCCCTGCAATGGCTGGTGGCCCGGCGGCAACGCGGTCCCGCTTGGCCCTGCTCCGTGCCGGGGCGGCTGGCGTGTCCGCTTCTTCCCGCAGCATGACGGTCGTCTCCTTGCGCAGGATTGGCCGGGCATGCTCCTCGACCAACGATAGCGTCGCATAATCGCCGCTTTCGGTGCGCAGCGCGCCGCGGGCAATCAACTGGCGGATCACCCCGCGCCAGAAGCCCGGCGAACGGTCGGCGCCGATGCCCCAGGTCGGCAAGGCGTCGTGGCCATGCTTCACCACCATGGGGTTTTCTTGGCCGCGCAGCACCGAGATAATGTGCATTGCCCCGAACCGCTGCCCCGTGCGGTAGATCGCCGACAACACCTTTTGCGCCGCCACGGTGCCGTCGAATAGCGCAACTGGCGATAGGCAGGTGTCGCAGTGGCCGCACGGCCGCCCTAACTCCTCGCCGAAGCACGCGAGGAGCGTGGCGGTGCGGCATTCCGTGGTTTCCGTCAGCGAGATCATGCTTTCCAGCCGTTGCCGCATCACGCGCTGCTGCGCTTCCGGCGCCGCGGACTGCGAAAGCCAATGCCGCGCGCGGGCGATGTCCTCGCCGCCATACAGGAGCAAGGTGTCGGCCCGGTCACCGTCGCGCCCGGCGCGGCCAATCTGCTGATAGTAGGCTTCGGGGCTGTCCGGCATGTCCAAGTGGACGACGAAGCGCACATCGGGGCGGTCTATCCCCATCCCGAAGGCGATGGTCGCCACCATCACCACCGCCTCCCCGCTGCGGAACCTGGCCAGCGCCACCCGCTTCTCCATTGCCGATAACCCGGCGTGGAACGGCAGCGCTATCAGGCCCTCTGCCTTCAGCCGCGCCGCCATCCGCTCCGTCTTGGCCCGGCTGCCGCAATACACAATGCCGGCCTCGCCCTTGTGCCGGGCGAGGAAGGCGAGCAACTCCTGCACTTCTGCGGCTTTGGCCTGGGCGGCGATGTGCAGGTTGGCGCGGTGGAAGCTGGCGCTGAATACCTCGGCCTCGTCCATGCCGAGCGCCTGAAGGATGTCGCCGCGGGTCCGGGGGTCCGCGGTGGCGGTCAAGGCGATACGCGGCACGCCGGGGAAGGTATGGCCCAGCCGCGCGAGGCCGCGATACTCCGGACGGAACTCATGTCCCCAGGCCGACACGCAATGCGCCTCGTCTATGGCGATCAGGGAAATCTCGCGCCGGGTCAGCCGCTCCAGGGTGCCCGGCATCAGCAGCCGCTCGGGCGAGACATACAAAAGGTCTAGCCGACCTGCGTCCAAATCACGGCTGATTTGCCAGGCTTCGTCCGGTTCCACTTCCGAATGCAGCGCGCCAGCTGCGATGCCGAGCTGGCGCAGGGCGGCGACCTGATCGTCCATCAGCGCGATCAATGGCGACACGACGATGGCGGTACCGGGCCGGCATAGGGCGGGCACCTGGAAGCACAGGCTTTTGCCGCCGCCGGTCGGCATCAACACCAGGGCGTCGCCGCCGCCCATTACCTGCGCGATGGCAGCCTCTTGCAATCCTCGGAATGCAGGGAAGCCGAACACCTGGCGGAGCACCGCAGCGGGCGTGCCCAACGAGCCACCGCCGTCATGCGGCATCGGCAGATGGCGATGCCCGTCGTCAGGCATCGTGACCGGAGAGGGCCGGGTCAGCGAAGCTCAATCTCGACCCGCCGGCTTTCGACACCGGGATCGCCGCCCCGGGCGCCCTTTGGCTGCAGGACGATGCGATCGGTGGAGACGCCGTCCGCCACCAGAGTGTCCCGCACGACCTGCGCCCGCAGCCGGGTCAGGGTACGGCTGGCTTCGGTCGAGCCGACCTGGTCGGCATAGCTGAGCACGAACACCACGCGTGTTGGGTCTGCCTTTGCGGCGTTGGCGGCTTCGCCAAGAATTTGCGACGCCTCGGTATCGATGTTTGCCGAGAACGGCGTGTAGAACACCAGAAAGCTTGGCCCGGGAGGGCCGCTCCGCGTCGGCACGCAGGCTGCACTCGCGAGCAACAGCCCGAGGGCCGCGACTGCGCCCAGCCGGTTACGGCATCGTCGCATCAGTGTTGGCGGCATTTTGGCGTCCTTCGAGGAAATTATCTTGTGTCTTAGTAGCCCCTGCCACCCTGGCCGCGTCAACGTGCAACCTTCCTGGACCAGTCTATGGCTGAGGCAAAGCCAAGATTTACCTGAATTGTTCAGAACTTCGAAACCTGGAGGCAGGGTTCAAATGCTCCGCCCGCGGAGCCGTCTGCGGATTGCATTACGCTGCTGCTGCGACGGCACGGCCAGTGGATAGGCGGTAGATGCGGTCCAGCCGCTCCACCCCCAGCAGACGGTGGACGATCAGAATGACCGTGCGGCCCGGCGCAACGTCGTTCAGCGTCGTAAGGAAAGCACGCTCAGTGTCCGCGTCGAGCCCCGTCGCCGGTTCATCCAGGATCAGCACCGGCGCGTTGGACAGCAATGTCCGCGCCAGTGCCAGCCGCCGGCTTTGACCGCCGGACACTGCCGTGCCGCCCTGGCCGATCCAGGCGTCCAGCCCGCCTGGCAGGAGGCGGACGACCTCCGCCACTTGCGCCTGCTCCAGCGCCGCCCATAGGTCGGCGTCGGAAGCATCGGGGCGGCCGAGCAGCAGGTTGGCGCGCACGGTGTCGCTGAACAGGTGCGTGGCTTGGCTCAGCCACGCCATGCGTGACCGGACCTGGCCAGCCGGCAGGTCGGCAACGTCCACGCCGCCTAGGCGGATGTGTCCGGATGCCGGGGCCACGACTTTCAGCAACAACGCGGCCAACGTGGACTTGCCCGATCCGGACGGTCCTAGAACCGCCACCCGGCTGCCCGTGGGAATGTCGAGCGTCAATCCATCCAGTACGCGCGGGCGGTCGGATGTCCAGCCAAAGACAACACCCTCGAACCGGATCGCGGTCCCTAGGGGCATTGCGGCTGGCGTTGCCGGCTCCCGCACCGGCGGCGGCGAGTCTGCGACTGCGAGCACCCGGCTTGCGGCGGCGGCGGCATACCCGGCCAGGACCCCTGCCCGTGGCATGCCGGCCACGAGTTCGAATGCTGCGAGCGTCATGAACACTGTGACGGCAGCCGCGGCTCCCCGCGGTGCGAGAATCAGCACTGCGAGCAGTGCCGCCGCACCGCAGATAGCGGCTCCGGCCTGCGCCAGCGATGCCTTGCGTGCGACGGAGCGCTGCGCTTGGAACAGTGCGGCTTCGCGGGCCTGCACGGCGGCCAGCATCCGGCCTTCGGCGCCATAGGCGCGGACCTCGCGGAGTCCGTCCAGCGTGTCCATCGCCGCGGTCCGCAGCCCGGCCCTGGCCGTCGCAAGCCGTTCGCCAGCGCGCTGGGAGGCGGTTGCAGCGATCACAGGCAGGAGCAGCCCGGCAACGAGGAACAGGGGTAGGACGACGATGAGCGCCAGCCAACCATCCGGCAGCAGCACCCAGGCCAGCACCGGCATCGCCAGCGCCGCAACGGCGCCGGGCACGAGGATGCGCAAGTAGAGACCGTCGAGTGCCTCGATATCGCCGACGATGCGGGACAGGGCGTCGCCGGACCGCAGCAGGCCGAGACCGCCGGCCGAGCGCACGGCCAGACCGCGGAACAGCCAAGTGCGCAGGGCCGCCAAGGCGTTGAAAGTTGCGGCATGGGTGATCAGCCGCTCGGCATACCGCGCCACGACGCGCGAGGCCCCGAGCCAGCGTAAGGCTGCGGATGCCGCAAGCAGCGTGCCGGCTGCAGCAGACGTTCCGAAGACCAGGGCGGCCGACGCCACCGGCAGTGCCAAGCCGAGACCTGCGGATACTATGGCCGCCGCCAGGCCGAGCAGCAGCACACCCTGTTGTTTCCGCCACAGGGCAAGGATGCGGAGCAGCGCGGTCATGCCGCGCCGCGGACCGGACGCGCCTGCCCCTCCGACAGCAGCAGCCGGCGGCCGCCAAAGGCGTGGGCCGCGGCGGAGTGGCTGGCCAGGACAACCGTCCGCCCGAGGGCTAGACGGCTGAGGCTGTCCAGCACGTCTGACTCCGTCGCCGGGTCGAGATGCGCGGTCGGCTCATCGAGCAGCAGCAGCGGCGCGTTGCGGACAAAGGCGCGGGCGATTGCGATCCGCTGGGCCTGACCGCCGGATAAGCCGTAGCCGCCCTCGCCGACCGGGGTGTCGAGGCCGAGGGGCAGGGCATCGGTGAATTGTGAGATGCGGGCGGCCCGGGCGGCGGCCTGTATGTCGGCATCGCTGGCGTCCTCGCGCCCGAAGCGGATGTTGTCCCGGATCGTGCCGGCGAAGATGACCGGGTTCTGGCCGATCCAAGCGGTCATGCGCGCCAGCGCCGCGGGCACAATGCTGGCGATGTCAGCGCCGTTGATGGTGATGCGGCCGGCGTCCGGCTGTACGAAGCCGAGCAGGAGTTCCAGTATCGTGGACTTGCCGGCGCCGGACGGCCCGATCAGCACCACTGTTTCCCCGGGCGGAACGCGGAACGATAGGCGGTCCAGCACCGGGCCGCGCGCCGCGTCCCAGGTAAACGACACATCCTCGAACCCAATAGCCACGCCGGATGCCTCGACGGTGCGCGTTGCCAGGGGGGTGCCGTCTGCCGCCGGGGGCGCAGGCAGGGCGGCGAGGTCTGCCGCTGCGGTGCTTGCCTGCAGGCGGTCCTGATAGACCGCCGCGAACACGCGCAACGGCGCGAAGAACTCCGCCACCAGCACCAGCACGAATATCGCGGGCGCCGCTTGCAGCGCCCCGCCTTGCAGGGCCGCTGCGTAACGGACTGCCAAGAGCACCAGAGCCGCCGCCGCCGCGAGGTCCAGTACGGCCGATGACAGGAAAGCCACCCGCAGCACCCGCAGCGTGCGGCGCGACAAATCCGCCGCATCGGCCTGCAAGCGCACGGCTTCGTCCTCGGCACGGCCGGCCAGTACGATGGTGGCAATACCTCGCATCCGGTCGAGGAAGCGGGACTGCAAGCGGTCCATGGCCACGAACTGGCGCTGCGATGCCGCGGCGGCGCCGAGCCCCGCCAGCGCCATGCCGATCGGGACCAGCAAACCTGTCGCTAGTAGGATCAGCGCTGCCCAGGGATCGATCAATGCCGCTGCGAGCAGCACGAGTGCAGGACCCGCGAGAGCAAGGCTTGACGCGGGGAGCCAGCGTGCGAACAACCCGTCCAGCGCCTCGATCCGGTCCACGGCCACTCCGGCCAGTTCGCCAGCCTGCCGGTTGCGCAGTACGGCCGGTCCGGCCGCGAGCAGCCCGGCGAATACCAGGGACCGCAGCCGTCGCCTTGCCGATGCACCGGCGGCGAAACCGGCATCGTCGGCTGCGACGCTCAGCCCTGCACGCAGCAAGGACAGGAACGCGAAGCCTGCCGTCCATAGGGCTGGTGCGTCCACGGCCTCATGCAGCAGCCGCGCCATCAGCATGGCGATGCACCATGCCTGGCCGATCCCAGCCGCGACTCCGGCGAGGCCCAGCAGGACAATGGGCCGTGTCGCCCGGCGGCCCACCGCCGACTGTGCGGTCAGCCAAGCCCGGCCAGGCGTTGCCGTCCGCGTTCGCTTCGCCCTTGCCGCCATCAGCCGTCTGCGAGCGCCTGGCGTGCCGTCGCCGCCAGCCATCCCGCAGCAACCGGCAGGATGTCGTCGTTGAAGTCATAGGCAGGGTTATGCAGCTCGCGTCCCCCATCGGATGGGCCGTTGCCGATCCAGGCAAATGCGCCGGGCCGCTCGCGCAGATACCAGCCGAAATCCTCACTCGCCATGGTTGGCGCGAGGTTTCGGCGCACGACGGCCCCCGTGGACGCGGCAGCAGCGGCAGCGAGATCCGCCTCTGCTGATGTATTGATGGTGGCGCTGACGCCGGTGTGGATGTCCACGTCAACCTCGACCTCAAATGTCGCAGCTACCCCGGCGGCAACTCGCCTGATTGCGGACGCTACGAAGTCGCCGACCTCGGCGCTATGATTGCGGAAGGTCCCTGTCAGGATGGCGACGCCAGGTATCTGGTTGCTGGCGACGCCGGCCTGCATCGTGCAGACTGACACGACGGCTGCCTGCACCGGATCCACGTTCCGGGACACGATGGATTGCAGTGCTACGATCAGGTGGGCCGCGGCCAGCACGGGATCGCGGGTCGCTTGAGGGATGGCGGCGTGCCCGGCATGACCACGCACCTCGAGACGCATCCTGCTGCCGGCCGCCATGACGGGTCCGTCGTGCAGCGCAACAACGCCTGCTTCCAGGCCGGGCCAATTGTGGTAGCCGAAAATGCGTTCCATGGGGAACCGCTCCAGCAGGCCATCGGCCAGCATCGCCCGGGCGCCGCCATAGCCTTCCTCAGCCGGCTGAAACACCAACTGCACCGTTCCGGACCAATCGGGGTCCGCCATGAGCAGCGCCGCGGCGCCGAGGAGGCTTGTGGTATGCCCGTCATGACCGCAGGCGTGCATGACGCCAGAGGAGTGAGACGTCCAGGGCAGGCCAGTCGCCTCCGTCAGCGGCAGCGCATCCATGTCAGCCCGCAATCCGACGCAACGGTTGCCGCCACGGGCGATGGTCGCGACGACGCCATGGCCGCCGATGCCTGCGGTGAAGGGAACCCCCAGTTCCTGTAAGGTGCGGCAAACGAACGCAGCGGTTTCGGCTTCATGCAGCGACAACTCAGGGTGAGCGTGCAGGTGGCGACGCCAGGTTTGTAGTTGGCTAGGGGCTACGGCTGACATTCGGCGCTCCGTTTGGTCCGGGAGATGTGCCGTGTGCAGGGAAGTTCCGCAAGGCCGCTAGCCGCCGGCGCGTGCCGGGGATGTCCTGAAAACGGGACTGCTGATGCGCTCTTTGCGCAGCGGCATACGGACTAGATACTCCGTCCCGTTGCCTTCCCGGATATCGAGCTTGGCGCCGAGCTGGCGGGAGAAGCCCTTGATGAGCTGCAAGCCAATCCCGTCCCGCGTCCCGGCCTCGGTTTCGACGCGCCCGGCAGGGATGCCGACCCCATCGTCCCGGATCTCCAGCTCGGCCGTCTCACCGTCGGTGCTCAGACGAACCCAGATGTTGCCGTGACGACTGGCAGGAAAGGCATACTTGACGGCGTTGCTGACTGCTTCCGTCACGATCAGCGCCATGGGGACTGCCTGGTCGCTGGACATCTTCAGCTCGGTCGCATCGATGTGGAGTTGCAGCCGCTTGCCGGGGGTTTCGCCCATGGCCTGGAATAGCTGCCCGCAAAGCTCGACCAAGAACTCCCGCATATCAATGGTGTGGACTTCGCCATGGGCATAAAGATGCCTGTGCAGGGTTGCTAGTGCCCGCACCCTGTCCCGGGCCGACTGGAATTCCGCTCTTGCTTCCGGCAAGCGGATGCGGCTGGCCTGAAGGTTCAGGAGGCTTGCGACGATTTGCAGGTTGTTTTTCACGCGATGGTGAATTTCCTGCATCAGCAGGTCCTGCTCGACGATCGCTGCCTGCAACCGGGCCTCGTGACGGTCCAACGCAAGGGTTGCACGCTTAAACGACACTGCGAGCCTGCGCAGGTCTCGATGCGCGTTGCGGAACGGCCGGGCATCGAATGCGTCACCGGCGCGCCATGCATCGACCGCTAAGCCCAATCGCCAGAGGTCGGGGTTCAGCCACAGAGAGGTTCCGCCGCCCACAATCGAGACCGCGAGAAATATGCAGATTAGAGCTAGTCCGTGCGATATCGGGCCATGAGAGCCCAGTATCAACACACATGGAGAAAGAGCAACGATATAAAGCAAGACCACTTTAGCAACTGGTGAACGTCCTAGCGCACGTCCGCTTTGGCAAAAACGTATCCAGGCCGGCGCGGCATTCGCCATAATGTCGCTACACCCTAATCTCCGAACCTAATGGTCACTTTTCCCGGTGTTCCTCGATCAACTTGAGAAGGTCCGACGGGATCGGCTCGCGGGCGACGTCATCGAAAATTTTATGCAAACCTTGCTTGAGCCAGGTATCGAACGCCTTATCACCCGGTTTTTTGGTCCCGGGGAGATCGGCCGAGATGGTCGGTTTTTGCGTCGTCATGATCCGAGTCCGCGGAACACCGTTACCCATGGCAGCATGCTGTTCTGCAAGTGTTCGGACAGCGCTGCGACCATCCCGTCCGTGGCCCGCCGCCTAGATCGAAGCTGCTGCCTGCGGACCAGCCAATGGGGTTGCATCTACAACAGTCGGCCGAGCGATCCGCAGAGAGGTCCTTGGGGCTGGCTTCTCCTCGCCAAGCAACCACGCCTCGAGTTGCCGCCTTGCGCGGAACACACGGCTTTTGGCGGTTCCGACGGCGCATCCGGTCGCTTCGGCCAAAGCCTCGTAACTCATGCCATGAATAACGACCATCACCAACGCTTCCCGCTGGTCGGCCGGCAGACGGGTCATCGCCTTGCCGAGTTCCTTGAGGGCCAAGCGATCCTCGTGTGGCGCTTCGGAGGCGAATGCAGACTGGGGCACATCGTCGATGTCGGTCGTGTCACGGCGCTTGCGCAGGTTGGAGATGAACCGGTTGCGGAGAATACGATGCATCCAGGCCGCGAAGTTTGTCCCGGGAATGAAGCTGTTGCTGGCCGACAGGGCATTGCAAACCGCGTCCTGAACCAGGTCTTCTGCCGCGGACCGGTTGCGGGTCAATGCAAGCGCCTGGATGCGCAGCTTCGGAAGGATATGGATGACTTGGTCGTGGAACGTGGTGCTCATGATGCCGCCTCGTATCGTCGTCATACCGGCTCAATGACGCGAGGCTTTCCGCGTTGCATTGCCGATGTCACGTAACCGCGAGGCGATCCGGTTAGGAGGCAGCACCCTCCTGCGCCGCCAGGCGGACGAGTGCCGCACGCGCACGGGACAACCGGGCCTTCATCGTGCCGACCGGCACACGGCAGACCGCAGCTGCCTCGTCGTGGGAGAGTTCCTGCGCTCCCACCAGGATCAGCGCTTCACGCAGCAGTGGCGGCAGCCGCCAGATCAGCGCCTGCAGCTCGTGCAACTGGGCGCGGGCGAGCTGCTGCGGTTCGTTGCCTTCCTCGCCGGTGAAGCGCGCATCCATCGCAGCGGTCTCGCGTTTCCGGCGGCGGGCCTGTTCATAGAACTGATTTCGCATGATCGTGAACAGCCATGCTTTCAGGTTCGTCCCCGGCTCGAATTGATGCAGCGCGGCCAGGGCGCGTACCAAGGTGTCTTGCACGACGTCGTCAGCCAACACGCGGTCGCGCACCAGAAACCGTGCAAAACCGCGCAGGTCCGGCAGCAATGCGATGATCTCGCGCCGCAAGTCGGCGTCGCCCATGCTTCAAATTCTCCTGATGCGTTCCGCCCGGCGACACCGTTGCCGCAAGGGACCGGGCATGGCATCCCGGTCACAAGGCCTGTAATGCGTGCCGCACGGCCCGACGTGCTACACCGATGCCACTTCACCGGGGGCAAATACGACACTGTGCAAGAAAAGGAAGCTGCATGACCACCCTGCGCCGCGAAGACCTTATCCGCGCGCTGCCCTATGCCCGGCGGTATGCCCGCGCGTTGACCGGCAGCCAGCCCCGGGGCGACGCCATGGTTGCGGACAGCTTGCGCGACCTGCTGGAGAAGGGTGCGCCCGAGGAGGACGCCCGCATCATGCTGTATCGCGCCATCACCGGCCGCTACGATGGGCTGACGACGCTGAGCATGCCCGCGCTGTCCGGCAGCCTGACGGGTCTTCAACGCAAGCTGCTGCTGCTGACGTCCCTGGAGGAGCTGTCGGTGGAGGCGGCTGCCAGCGTGCTGCAGTTGCCGGTGGCGGAGGCGGCGGCCCATGTCGCGGAGGCGCGTGACCACCTGCGCGCCGGGGCGGCGACGGATGTTCTCATCATCGAGGATGAGCCGATCATCGCCATGGACATCGAGGAGCTGGTGCTGAACTGCGGCCACCGCGTGGTTGGCATGGCTACGACCGAAGCGGAAGCGGTCGAGCTTGCCGAGCGTCACAAGCCTGGCCTGATACTCGCCGACATCAACCTGGGAATTGGCGGCGATGGCACCGCTGCGGTGGCGCGCATCATGAAACACCACTATGCCCCAGTGATCTTCGTGACCGCCTATCCCGAGCGTCTGCTGACCGGGGAGGACCTGGAGCCTGCGTTCGTGATTACGAAGCCATTCGAGCCGCTGACCCTGGCCATTGCGACCTATCAGGCCGTAACTGGCGGGGTGCGCCTAGAGTAGGCCGCTGCGCCCCTGGCCTTTCCAGGCATGTTAACCAGGGGCATGTTCATCAGGTGTATTCATATTGCACCGCGCAACTTAGCTGCCCAGAAGGCGATCTTACGGGCAGCGCGCGGCATGGCAGGTCAGCGGCGGAGGCATCATTGGATCAGACTGTAACCCCGGCAGTTCCAGTCAAGGTTGCTGCCCCTTCAAGGCCATCCATCGCGGACCTGAGCAGGGGCGAGTTGGCGCCGGACAGCTTACGCGATGCGGCGGCCGCCGGGTTCAGCATGGCGCTGGTGTCGTCCGAAGATCCGGATGCCCTGCGGTCCATCGCGGCTGCCGGCCGGAGTGCCGGGCTTGCCGTGCTGGCGGATTTTCGACTGGACCGGGCCCCTGTCAGCCAGGTGGCAGACGCTGGCGCGTTGTTCACCGTTCTTCCTGCGCCGACCCGCGATCCCCGGCGCCCGACCGAACGTGCCGATTACGCGGTTGCCGCCTTAACTGGTCCAGACGATGCAGTGGCCCTGGCCTCCTGGGCTGCCAAGCGGATCAGGACGTCCATGCGGTCCGGTGTGGCTGGGGTACGGATGACAGGGCTCGACAACCTGCCAGGAACCGCGCTGCAGGCGTTGCTGGGCGGCATCCGGCGGCTTTGCGGCGATGCGATGCTGTTCGCCTGGACCCATGGCCTGTCATGGGAGGTGCTGCAGACGATCCAGCCCGGCACAGTGGATCTGGTCGCATCCTCCCTGCCCTACTGGGATGGCGAAGGTGAATGGATCTGGCGTGAATTGGATGTGTTGCGGCGGATTGCTCCGGTCGTGGCCCCCGTGGGTCCCGCCGCCGGTCCCTATGCTGCTGCGGCCGCCCTTCTCGCCGATGGCTGGATGGCGCCTCTCACCGGGTTTACTGACCGTAGTGGGAAGATTGCGGATGCGGCGGCGTTGAACCGCTTGCGTTCGACGCCTGGGTTCGGGGCAGGACCGGGCCGACTGCTGACGGCGCCGGGCAGTAACGTGCTGGCCATGCTGCGGACCGATACCCTGGATCCCCGCCGTGCTGCAGAGGGTACTTTGCTGCTCCTGAATACGTCGGCGCAGCCTGCCGATGCCAGCTTGTCGCTCCTGCTGCCAGAAGCTGGCGCCGCGTTCGGCCCGTTCCGTCCCGTGCTGCCTTCCGACGGGCCTGCCGTCGGTCCCGGCGCCGTAGTTGCGCTGCAGCCGCGTGAAGGGAGGCTATTTCAGGCGGAGGCGCTTCCAGTCCCGGCGGTTCGGCCGATTGGCGCCGAGTCCGCCATGCAGGCTGCGGGCCGGCCTAGGCTAGCGATCGAGGCGCCGACGCCCAGCGTGGAGGGCGGCCGCTTTCCGGCTCGACGCACTGTGGGCACCGTGGTTTCGGTGGAGGCCGACATCATCGGCGACGGCCACGACAAGCTGGCGGCCGTCCTGCGTTGGCAGGCGCCTGGCGGCGAGTGGCAGGAAACGCCGATGGCGCTCATCAACAACGACCGCTGGACCGCTTCCTTCCCGCTGGAAGGGCTGGGCATACACAAGTACGAGGTTCATGCCTGGCGGGATGCGTTCACGACCTACACCGACGAGTTGTCTAAAAAGCACAAGGCCGGTGTTCCCATTGTGCTGGAACTTCGAGAAGGCGTAGCCCTGGTTGCCGCCGCCGCGGCGCGGACATCGTCGGCCCAGGCGAAGCTCAAGGCCATGTCGGTCAGCCTTAAGAAGCTCGATGCCGAGGCGCAGCGGACTCTGCTGCTGTCGTCCGAACTCGCGGAGCTGATGCAGACAGCTGACGATCGACCACATCTGGCGAGTGTCGGCCCGATCCCGGTGCAGGCCGAGCGTACGGCGGCAGGGTTTGCGAGCTGGTATGAGGTGTTCCCTCGATCGCTCAGCGACGACCCGAACCGGCACGGCACCTTCCGCGACGTCGAACGTCACCTGCCGCGCGTGCAGGCCATGGGCTTCGATGTGCTTTATTTCCCTCCGTTCCATCCGATTGGCCGGGTGAACCGTAAGGGCCGCAACAACACGCTGACGCCCGCCCCGGATGATCCGGGTAGCCCGTACGCTATTGGCTCGAGCGACGGCGGCCACGATGCGCTGCATCCGGAGCTGGGTACGATCGAAGATTTTCAGCACCTGCGCGCGGCCTGTGCCGATTATGGGCTGGAGCTGGCGATGGACTTCGCCATCCAGTGCTCGCCGGATCATCCTTGGTTGAAGCAGCATAAGGATTGGTTCACTTGGCGGCCCGATGGGACCATACGCTACGCCGAGAACCCGCCGAAGAAGTACGAGGACATTGTCAACGTGGACTTCTACGCCCCGGGCGCGGTGCCGGGGTTGTGGGTCGAGCTATGCAATGTGGTGTTGTATTGGGCGGGACAGGGAGTGCGGCTGTTCCGGGTGGACAACCCGCACACCAAGCCGATGCCATTCTGGGAATGGATGATCGCCGAGGTGCAGGCGCGGTATCCCGACGCAGTGTTCCTTGCTGAGGCGTTCACCCGGCCGAAGGTGATGTATCGGCTGGCCAAGTCGGGCTTCTCACAGTCCTACAGCTACTTCACCTGGCGCGAGGCGAAGTGGGAGTTCGAGCAGTATCTGACGGAGCTGACTGCCGGGCCGCCACGGGACTTCTTCCGTCCGCACTTCTTCGTCAACACGCCAGACATCAATCCGGTTTACCTGCAGGGCGCGGGACGTGGAGCTTATTTGGTTCGGGCTGCGTTAGCGGCCACCCTGTCCGGGCTTTGGGGTGTTTATAACGGCTTCGAGCTGTGCGAAGGCACACCGGTGCCGGGCAAGGAAGAGTATCTCGACAGCGAGAAATATCAGCTCCGGGCCTGGGACTGGGACCGGCCCGGCAATATCGTGGCGGAGATCACCCAGCTCAATGCCATCCGGCGCCGTAATCCGGCGTTGCACAGCCATCTCGGCATTACGTTCTTGCCGGCCAGCGGGGAACAGGTACTGTTTTTTGAGAAAGCTTCGCCCGACCGCAGCAACGTTGTTCTGGTTGCGGTCAGCATGGATGCCCGTGCGACGCAGTATGCGGACCTGACCGTGCCAGGCACCGACGCGGTGGACCTGCTGACGGAGCGTCCGGTGCACTGGTCCGACCGTGTCCAGCGAATCGCGCTGCCACCCGACCGCCCTTATGCCATCTGGCGCCTGCGCAGTGGCCTGTGACGCTACTCAGATTGGATACCATGAACGACAGCCCCGCTGACCTGACCGCTGCTTCGATACCCGCAACCGCCTCACCGCACGCTGAGGACCCGCTCTGGTATAAAGACGCCGTCATCTACCAGATACATCTCAAATCCTTCTTCGATGCCAACAATGATGGCGTCGGTGACTTCCAGGGCTTGATTGCGAAGCTGGACTACATATCCGAGCTCGGCGTCACCGCGGTTTGGATGCTGCCGTTCTATCCCTCGCCGCGCCGCGACGATGGTTACGATATCGCGGAATATACCGGGGTGCATTCGGATTACGGCACCATCGAAGACGTGCGGCTTTTCATTGAAGCTGCACATGCGCGTAACCTGCGGGTCATCACAGAGTTGGTCATCAATCACACTTCCGACCAGCATCCCTGGTTCCAGGCCGCGCGACGGGCGCCGCCGGGCAGCACAGAGCGGGAACGTTACGTTTGGTCCGACACGGATGAGAAGTATAACGGTACCCGTATTATTTTCCTGGATACTGAGACCAGCAACTGGACCTGGGATTCCATTGCGAACGCCTACTACTGGCACCGTTTCTACTCGCATCAGCCGGACCTGAACTTCGATAATCCGGCCGTGCTTGAAGACGTGCTGGCGATCATGCGGTTCTGGCTGGATATGGGCATTGACGGGCTGCGCCTGGATGCCGTGCCTTACCTCGTGGAGCGTGAGGGCACCAACAATGAAAACCTCCAGGAAACCCATGATATCTTGAAGCTGATACGCGCCGAGATGGACCGGCATGCGCCGGGCAGGATGTTGCTGGCCGAGGCGAACCAGTGGCCGGAAGACGCGCAGCAGTACTTCGGCACCGGTGACGAGTGCCATATGTCGTTCCACTTTCCGCTGATGCCGCGCATGTATATGGCCATTGCGCGGGAGGATCGCTTTCCGATCACCGACATCATGCGGCAAACGCCGGAAATCCCGGCGAACTGCCAGTGGGCGGTGTTCCTCCGCAACCATGACGAACTCACCCTGGAGATGGTCACCTCTGGCGAGCGCGACTACCTTTGGAACACCTACGCCGCCGACCGCCGTGCGCGCATCAACCTCGGCATACGCCGCCGGCTGGCGCCTTTGCTGGAACGCGACCGGCGCCGGATCGAGCTGATGAACGGGCTGCTGCTGTCCATGCCGGGCACGCCGGTCATCTATTATGGCGACGAAATCGGCATGGGCGACAATATCTTCCTGGGGGACCGGGACGGTGTTCGCACGCCCATGCAGTGGAGCATGGACCGCAACGGCGGGTTTTCACGCGCCGACCCGGCGCAGATGGTGCTGCCGCCAATCATGGACGCGAACTACGGTTTTCAGGCCGTCAACGTCGAGGCGCAGGCGACCGATCCGCATTCGCTGCTGAACTGGACCCGGCGGATGCTGGCCGTGCGTGGCCGGCATAAGGCATTCGGGCGCGGCACGCAGCGGTTCCTGTATCCCGGGAACCGCAAGGTGCTCGCCTTCCTGCGGGAGTTTGCGCTTGAGGACGGCAGGGTTGAGACTATCCTGTGCGTCAGCAACCTGTCCCGTACGGCACAGGCGGTGGAGCTGGACCTGTCGGCGTTTGCCACCCGGGTGCCGGTGGACATCGTCGGCGGATCGGTGTTCCCGCCGATCGGGCAGCTCAGCTACCTGTTGACGCTGCCGGCCTATGGCTTCTTCTGGTTCCTCCTCGCATCCGACGCGCAACTGCCGAGCTGGCACTCGCCGCCGCCGGAACCGCTGCCGGATTACGTCACCCTGGTGATGCGGGCCGGGTTGGCCGATGTGCTGGCGCAGCAGGGGCGCAATGTGCTCGAGCGCGAGGTATTGCCGGCCTACCTGCCGCTGCGGCGCTGGTATGCCTCCAAGGCAGACAAGCTGCAGAAGGTTCGGCTCGCCTATTCGGCGCCGTTGCCGACCACTGGCGGAGCCGTGATGTTTGCCGAGGTCGAGGCGACGTTCGCCGACCGGACCGAGCGCTACGTGCTGCCGCTCGGCGTCGCCTGGGAGGACGAAAGCACCGGCGCGCTGCCGCAGCAACTGGCGCTGACGCGGGTACGGCGTGGGCCGCGTGTGGGATACCTGACTGACGCGTTTGCAGTGGACGCCATGGCCCGCGGCTTGGTCGGCGCGTTGCGGAACAATGCCGTGGTCAAGCTGGATGACGGCGAACTGCGGTTCATGCCGGGCGCCAACCTGATTGCGTTGGAGCTGCCTGGGGATGCCAGCATCCGGCGGCTGTCGGCCGAGCAGTCCAACTCCTCGTTGATCCTGGGCGATGCGCTGGTGCTGAAGCTGGTCCGCCGGGTGCTGGCCGGCGTTCATCCCGAGGCGGAGATGACCGGCTACCTGACGGAACGCGGCTTTACCAATACCGCGCCGCTGTTTGGCGAGGTCGTACGTATGGGGGCGGATGGCACCCCGCATACGGTGGCGCTGGCCCAGGGATTCGTCCGCAACCAGGGCGATGGCTGGGGTTATACGCTGGACTTCCTGGCGGGCGGGGTGGAGGCGGTGGCGCTGACCGGGCATGAGGAGACGGACACCTTCGCCGCCTACGAAGTGTTTGCCCGTGCCATCGGCACCCGGCTGGCGGAGCTGCACGGCGTGTTGTCGCAACCGACCGAGCGGCCAGAGTTCGCCCCGGAGCCAGCCGATGCCGCCGTGCTGGACGAGTGGGCATCCGGCGCCATCGAGCAGATCGACCGCGCGCTGGGCATGTTGGGCGGGATCACCACTTGGCCCGACGAGGCGACGGCGGCGCAGGCGCAGCAAGTGCTGAGCCATGCGGACGCCCTGCGCGACGCGGCCCGCGGGCTGGCCCGGCAAGGCGCGGGCTCGCTGCAGACGCGGGTGCATGGCGACTTCCACCTGGGTCAGGTGCTGGTCGTTCAGGGAGATGCCTACATCATAGACTTCGAGGGCGAGCCGGCGCGGACCATGGAGCAGCGCCGGGCCAAGTCGTGCCCGATGCGGGACGTGGCGGGGCTGCTGCGGTCCTTTGATTACGCGGCAGCCGCGGCGGCGCCGGGCCGGGTTGCGGCGTCCGAGCAAACAGCAGGACGGCGGCAGGGCATCCTGCAGGAGTTCCGCACCAAGGCTGGGGCGGCGTTCCTGGAAGCGTATCGCGCCGTGCTGAATGCTGCGGAGCCGCGCTGGGTGCCCGAGGAGGCGGAAGCGGCGCTGCTTGATTTGTTCCTGCTGGAGAAGGCGGCCTACGAAATCATGTATGAAGCCGCAAACAGGCCGACCTGGATCGGCATACCTCTTGGCGGCCTGCATGCCATCGCCGCACGCCTGGTCGGGCTGGAGCAGCAGGCATGACCGGCCTTCCTGACGCTGGCGCGATTGAGGCGATTGTCCACGCGCGGCATGGCGATCCGTTTGCCATCCTGGGCCCGCATGGAACCGGCAGCGACCGTACAATCCGGGCAATCCTACCTGGGGCAGAGACGGTCACAGTTCTGGACGGCGGGGGGCAAACGCTGGGCTCCCTACAGCGGCTCCATCCCGATGGCTTTTGGGCTGGGCCAGCTCCGGGCGACGGTCATTACAGGCTGAAGGCAAGCGGCTCCGGCGGCACCTGGGAACAGGAAGACGCCTATGCCTTCCCGCCGACGCTCGGGAACCTGGACCTGTATCTGCTGGCGGAGGGCCGGCACCTGGATCTCGGGCATGCGTTGGGCGCCCATTTGTCGGTTATGGATGGCGTTCCCGGCGTGCGCTTTGCCGTCTGGGCGCCGAACGCCAGCCGGGTTTCGGTGGTGGGCGACTTTAATTTCTGGGATGCACGCCGTCACCCGATGCGGCGGCATTTTGGTGCCGGGGTGTGGGACCTGTTCATCCCCGGTGTGCAGGCCGGGGCGATCTACAAGTATGACCTGCTGGGACCTAGCGGCGAGACCCTGCCGCAGAAGGCAGACCCGGTCGCCTGGCAGGCCGAAGTGCCACCGGCGACAGGCTCCATCGTCGCGAGCAAGGAGGAGTGGCGCTGGACGGACGGGGCGTGGATGGCGCGGCGCGGCGCGGCGCAGGCGTTGGATGCCCCGATTGCCGCTTATGAGGTGCATGCCGGCTCCTGGCTTCCGGCCGCTGAGATGGGCAAGTCGGGATGGGAAGCGCTGGCGGACCGGCTGGCGCCTTACTGCGCCGGGATGGGCTTCACCCATGTCGAGCTGCTGCCGATCATGGAGCATCCATTCGGCGGGTCCTGGGGATACCAGCCGCTCGGCCAGTATGCGCCGAGCTCGCGGCTTGGGCCGCCGGAGGGCTTCGCCCACTTCGTGGACCGGTGCCATGCGATGGGCGTGGGCGTGTTGCTGGATTGGGTGCCGGCGCACTTCCCAGCGGACGCGCACGGCTTGGCGCTGTTCGACGGCACGCCGCTGTATGAGCATGCCGATCCGCGTGAAGGGTTCCACCCCGACTGGAACACCAACATCTATAACCTCGGCCGCAACGAGGTCCGCGGGTTCCTGATTGCCAATGCGCTGTTCTGGTTCAAGCAGTATCACGTGGACGGTTTGCGCGTGGATGCCGTCGCGTCCATGCTCTACCGCGATTACAGCCGCAAGGCTGGGGAGTGGGTGCCGAACCAGTATGGCGGCCGGGAGAACCTGGAGTCCGTGGCCTTCCTGCAGGACCTCAGCCGCACCGTGAAGGAGCGATGCCCTGGCGCGGTGCTGATCGCCGAGGAAAGCACCGCCTGGCCAGGCGTCACCCGCAGTGCCGATGAGGGTGGGCTTGGGTTCCACTACAAGTGGAACATGGGCTGGATGCACGACACGCTGCATTACATGCACGAGGACCCGATCAACCGCAGCTACCACCACGGCGAGATCACCTTTGGCCTGGTGTATGCGTTCACCGAGCACTTCACCTTGCCGCTGTCGCATGACGAGGTCGTGTATGGCAAAGGCTCGCTGATCCGCCGCATGCCGGGCGACCGCTGGCAGAAATTTGCCAACCTGCGGGCCTACCTCAGCTTCATGTGGACCTATCCCGGCAAGAAGCTGCTGTTCATGGGCGGCGAGTTCGCGCAGGACCGGGAGTGGAACCACGACGCCGGATTGGACTGGGACCTGCTGGACGTGCCGGAACATAAGGGCGTGCAGACCCTGATCCACGATCTCAATGCGGCCTACCGCGGGATCCCGGCACTGCATCTGGGCGACTGTGACCCATCGGGGTTCCGATGGGTGGTGGTGGAGGACGCCAGCAACTCGGTGTTCGCCTATCTCCGCCTTGGCCATGGGGCGCCGCCGGTGCTGGTCGTCTGCAACTTCACGTCGATCCCGCGGCATGACTACCGTGTGGGAGTACCGACAGCCGGCCGTTGGACAGAGGTGTTAAATTCGGATGCCGGCCAATATGGCGGATCGGGTGTAGGAAACTACGGCGGAGTTGTGGCGGACGGGGAACCAGCGCACGGCTTGCCAGTTTCGTTAACCCTTACCTTGCCGCCCCTGGCGACACTCATCCTAAGTCTGGATTAATATGGCCGATTTCCCAGTTCCGACGGTGCGTTATGCCCATCCGCTTCCGTTCGGTGCAGAGCTGCAGGACGACGGCAGCACCCGTTTCCGGCTGTGGGCGCCGACGGTGGAGCACGTTGAAGTGGAGTTGAACGACGGCGATCCCGTGCCGATGCAGGCGGAGGATGGCGGCTGGCACAGCCTGACCTGCCGTGCGCCGGCCGGGACGCGCTACCGTTACCGTATGCCGGATGGCTTGGCGGTGCCCGATCCGGCGTCTCGGCAACAGGCGCCCGATGTACATGATCCTAGCGTGGTTGTGGACCCGCGGTCCTATGAGTGGCGCAGTACGGGCTGGGCCGGACGGCCGTGGCATGAGGCGGTGGTGTATGAACTGCATGCCGGTGCTATGGGCGGCTTTTCCGGCATTCGCCGCCGCCTGCCTGAGCTTCGCGACCTAGGCATTACCGCCATTGAGATCATGCCGATCTCTGATTTTCCTGGTGGCCGGAATTGGGGCTACGATGGCGTGCTGCCTTATGCCCCAGACTCCGCCTACGGCACGCCCGACGAGTTGAAGGCGCTGGTGGACGAGGCGCATGAGTTGGGGCTGATGGTTATGCTCGATGTGGTGTATAATCATTTCGGCCCGGACGGCGCCTATATCCATGCCTACGCCACGACGTTCTTCCGTGAGGAAGTCCACACTCCATGGGGTGCTGCGATAGACTTCCGGCGTCCGGAGGTGTGCGATTACTTTGTCCAAAATGCCCTATTCTGGCTGCAGGAATATCGTTTCGACGGGCTGCGCTTCGATGCGGTCCACGCGATTTCCGAAGAGTCATTCCTGGTTGATCTCGCCGGGGCGATACGGTCTGGGGTCGAGCCGGGCCGACAGGTCCACCTTGTGCTGGAACACGAAAATAACCGGGCGGCGCTGCTGCGATCCGGACCGGATGCGCCGGGGTTCGACGCGCAATGGGCCGATGATTTCCATCATTGTGTGCATGTGCTGCTGACCGGTGAGTCCGAGGGCTACTACGAAGACTTCCAAGATGCGACCAACCTGCTGGCGACCTGCCTGCGGGACGGTTTTGCCTACCAGGGCCAGATATCGCCGCATCATCAGGCGCCGCGCGGCGAACCGAGCGGTTACTTGCCAACAACCGACTTCGTCATGTGCTTGCAGAACCATGACCAGATCGGCAATCGGGCGATGGGCGAACGGCTGACGGCGCTGGCCGATCCCGGCAAGCTGCGCGCTGCCACCGCGCTGCTGCTGTTGTCGCCGTTTATTCCGATGCTGTTCATGGGCGAAGAGAACGGTGCGACCAGCCCATTCTTGTTCTTCACCAGTCATAACGACGAGTTGGCTGGGCTGATCCGCGAGGGACGCCGGGCGGAGTTCAAGCACTTTGCAGCGTTCCAGGACCCGGCGCGACGAGACGCAATCCCCGATCCAAACAGCCCCACCACCTACGAGACGTCAGTGCCAAATCGCGGCGACGCCGGAACCGCGTCATTCATTCGGTCAATGCTGAGTGTTCGGCGGAACCAGATCGTGCCGGGCCTGGTGGGCTGCCGGAGCGAGGGTGTGGAGGTGCTCGGCGAAGGTGCCCTACGTGCGACGTGGCGGCTTGGCAACGGTCAGCGTCTGGTGATTGGCTTCAACCTTGGGGATGCGCCGGTGCCGTCCGGCTTGCCAGATACAACACCTGTGGCTGCTGTGCCGCCTGAGGCTGCGGGCGCCACGCTGCAGCCGGGCAGCCTCGTCGCGCATATCCTGCCGGCATGACCGATGAAGCGCTGTCGTCGCTGGCCCAAGCGGCTGGCGTAGCGCCGCGCTGGCGGGATGTGCACGGTGGATGGCATGAGGTAGCGCCGGAGACTCTGCGTGTCGTACTAGGTGCACTCGGCCTCCCGGCGGACACCGATGCTGCGGTTGCGGAGAGCCAGGCGCTGCTTGCCGGTGTGGCGCGGAGGCTGCCGCCGCTGATCACTGCGCAGGTTGGGGTTGCCACTCCCATCAACACCGGTGCCGGACAGTTCGAACTCTTGCTGGAGGACGGCAGCACCCGGACCGGTATCCTTACGGAGGCTGGCAGTGGTTCCGTCCTTCCACCGATTGATCTGCCGGGCTACCATCGTCTGACTGTTGGCGGCAGCCAGATTACGGTCGCGGTCGCACCGGATCATTGCTACCCGGTGCAGGACGCAGCGCCGGGGCGGCGCCTATGGGGATTGGCGGCACAACTTTACTCGCTGCGGCGGCCCGGAGACGGCGGCCTGGGCGATTTCGGCGGCCTGCAAGATTTGGTGGGTGCAGCAGCGTCGCATGGCGCGACCGCAATCGCCATCAGCCCTGTGCACGCCCAGTTTTCCGCCGATCCCGACCGCTTCAGCCCGTACTCGCCATCCAGCCGCATGTTGCTGAATGTGCTGCATACCCGGCTGGAGATGCCGGATACTGGCGACAACGACCTAGTGGACTGGCCAACGGCTGGCCGCGCACGGCTGGCGGCATTGCGTTCGCTGTTTGCCGCCGCAGATGCGGATACGCTGGCCCAACTGGAAACATACCGGCAGCGTGAAGGCGACGTGCTGGAAACTCATGCGCGGTTCGAGGCTCTGCACGACCATATCTTCGGTGCGGATCACACGCGTTGGCACTGGCGCACCTGGCCCGAGGAGTACCGAAGCCCTGACAGCCCTGCTGTGGAGGCATTCGCCCGCGAGCACGCCGACGCCGTACGCTTGCATGCCTTTATGCAGTTCATGGCCGACCGCAGCCTGGGTGATGCGCAGCGTGCGGCCCGGGACGCGGGGATGGCTATCGGGCTTATCGCTGACTTGGCGGTCGGCGCGGATTCTGGCGGCAGCCACTGCTGGAGCCGGCAGGCGGAAACCCTGCTTGGGCTATCCATCGGTGCGCCCCCTGACCTGCTCAGCATTGAGGGGCAGAACTGGGGGTTGGCTGCTTTCAGCCCGCGGGGCCTGGTGCAGAATGGCTTCGGCGCGTATATCGAGTTGCTACGCAGCGCCATGCGGCATGCTGGCGGCGTACGTATAGACCACGCGCTGGGGTTGGCGCGGCTGTGGGTGGTCCCGGATGGCGCCTCGGCAAAGGAGGGCGCTTATGTCGCCTACCCTACCGCCGACCTGCTCCGCCTGATCGCGCTGGAAAGCCATCGGCATAAGGCGGTCGTGCTCGGGGAGGACCTTGGGACCATTCCGGAGGGGTTCCAGGATCGAATGGATACGGCAGGCGTGCTGGGCATGCGTGTGCTGTGGTTCGAGCGGGACCAGTTGGACCGCTTCACACCACCCAGCACTTGGTCGGCCGGCGCCGCTGCGATGACCAGCACGCATGACCTGGCCACTGTGGCGGGCTGGTGGACCGGGCGAGACCTGCAATGGCGGGCGGATGTCGGCTTGCTCGGCGACGAGGGCAACCGGGCTTGGGAGTGGCAGGCACGGGCGCGCGACCGGCATTTGCTGTGGCAGGCGATGCAGGAAAGCGGCGCCGCCCAGGGCGACCCGCCGGCCGATTGGGATGCTCATCCCGTCGTTGATGCCGCTGTCCGCCATATTGGCGCGTCTGCCTGCGAGTTCGTCATCCTGCCCATCGAGGACGCATTGGCGTTGCCGGAGCAGCCGAACCTGCCTGGCACGATGGACGAGCACCCGAACTGGCGCCGGCGTCTGCCCGGCAATGCCGCGGACCTGCTGGACGCGCCCGGAGTGGCGAAGCGGCTGGACGCCCTGAACACCATAGGTACTACGGCATGAAGCCACTTTCCGCCACCGCGCGGCTGCAGTTCCATAAAGACTTCACCATGGACCAGGCCGCGGAGCTGGTCCCCTACTTCGACAAGCTGGGCATCAGCCACCTGTATGCCTCGCCATTGTTGAAGGCTCGGGCCGGATCCACCCATGGCTATGACATTGTGGACCATAATACCGTCAACCCGGAATTGGGCGGCGAGGACGCGCTGCGCCGCATGGTGGCCCGGTTGCGCGAGCACGGCATGGGCTTGATCCTGGACATCGTGCCGAACCACATGGGTGTCGGCGGCAATGATAATGCCTGGTGGCTGGATGTACTGGAATGGGGGCGCGCTAGCCCCTATGCCGAGTATTTCGACATAGACTGGGACCCGCCCGATGCCTCCCTGCGCGGCCGCCTGCTGGCGCCGTTCTTGGGTAAATCCTATGGCGAGTGCCTGGACGACGGCGAACTCGTGCTGAAATTCGACGAGTCTGATGGGCGGCTATTCGTCGGCTACCACGACCACCGGTTTCCGATAAATCCGCGCGACTATGCGTCGGTGCTGCTGACCACCGGCGGCCCGCTGGAAACGCCTGCGCGCGCCTTTGCCGAGTTGGGCGCTGGTGGAGGCGAGGCCGTGCGGCAGGAGGCCGCGGCAGCGCGGCAGGAACTCCTGCAGCCGAACTATCGCAAGGCGCTTGCGGAGTGCCTGCACGCCTACTCGGTCAAGCTGCCGGAGGGCAAGGAGCGGCTGCACCGGCTATTGGAGCGGCAGAACTATCGCCTGGCCTGGTGGCGGGCCGCGACGGATGAGATCAACTGGCGCCGTTTCTTCGACGTGAACGGCTTGGCTGGAGTGCGGGTCGAAGTGCCGGAGGTGTTCGACGCCACGCATCGTACGGTGCTGCGCCTGTATGCAGAGGGCCTGATTGACGGCGTACGCATCGACCACGTGGACGGCCTTGCCTACCCGCGCGAATATTGCCGCAAGCTGCGCCGCCGCCTGATGACTGCGGCGGAGCAACGGCCGGGAGAGTTGCGCGGGCAAAAGCCGATCCTATGGATTGAGAAGATCCTGGCGCCGCATGAACGTCTGGCGTCCGACTGGGCGACCGACGGCACCACCGGCTACGACTTCATGAACGATGCCTCCGCGGTATTGCACGATCCCGCCGGCGAGGCTCCGCTGACGGCGCTGTGGACGACGTTGACCGGCCGGGCCGCGGCATTCGATGACGAGGCGATGCCAGCGCGCCGCAAAATCCTGACGGAGAGCCTGAGCAGCGAGCTGTTCGCCACTGCAAATGCGCTGCACCGCATTGCCCGGCGCAGCCTGGCGACGCGTGACTACACCTTGAGCGCCGTCCGGGCCACGCTGGTGGAACTGCTGGTGCATTTCCATACCTACCGTGTCTATGCCGCTGCGCCCGGCATCTCCCCAGTAGATCAACGGGTGATGGATTGGGCGATGGCCGGCGCGCGGCGCACGGTGCGCTCCGCCGACCGGTCGTTGCTGGAGCTGGTCGGCGCATGGCTGGCTGGCGCCGGGTTGCGGGAGGTGCCGGCCGGCACCAGGCGGCAGGAATGGCAGCGGGCGATGGTGCGCTTCCAGCAGCTTTCCGCGCCGACGGCGGCGAAGTCGGTGGAGGACACGACATTCTACCGCTACGGCCGGCTGCTGTCCCGCAATGAGGTTGGGTCCGAACCGTCGCAGTGGTCTATCACTCCGACCGCCTTCCATGGCGTGATGAAGGAGCGGCAGAAGCGCTATCCTAATGCCCTGCTTGCCACTGCGACCCACGACCACAAGCGTGGCGAGGACAACCGGGCGCGCTTGGCAGTGCTGAGCGAAGTGCCGGGCGAGTGGGAATCGGCCCTGGCGCGCTGGATGCGCCTGAATGCGCCGTTGCGCCGCGATTTGCCGGACGGCTTGGCGCCAGACCCGGCTGATGAGGTCATGCTTTATCAGACCCTTGTCGGCGCCTGGCCTCCTGGTCTCCTGCCGCAGGACCGCCCGGGGGTGAAGGCGCTGGAGGACCGGGTCGCCGGCTGGCTGGAAAAGGCGCTGCGGGAGGCAAAACGGCGTACCGGCTGGGCCGCGCCGGATGCCGAGTATGAAGGCGCTTGCCGCACGTTCCTGGCGGGTCTGCTCGATCCTGAGCGGTCCGTGGATATGACGGGGGAGCTGGCGGCCTTTGCCGCGCGGATCATCCCCGCGGGGCTGGTCAACAGCCTTTCGCAGGCCATGCTGCGGCTGACCTGCCCTGGAATCCCTGACCTGTATCAGGGTACGGAATACTGGGATTTTAGCCTTGTGGACCCGGACAACCGGCGTCCAGTGGATTTTGCCGCCCGTGAAGCGTCGCTGGATGCGGGCGTCGCGCCAGCCGAGTTGATGAAGTCTTGGCGCGACGGCCGGGTGAAGCAAGCCATCATCGCCCGCACGCTCGCGCTACGGGCGGAGGCGCCGGCGCTGTTCACCGAGGGAGCTTATGTGCCGCTGCAGGCCGAGGGTCCGCACGCCGGCTCGGTTCTTGCGTATGCTCGGGTGCATGAGGGCCGGGCGGTTGTGGTGGTCGTCAACCGCCTGCCAGTTGCGGTGCAAGCACAGATGACTTTCCCGTTAGTTCAGCCTGATCTTTGGGCAGAAACGAGCGTGATACTGCCACAAAGCATTGCTGACCGGGTATTGAGTGATATCCTGGACGGGATGGAGGATGTCATGGGCAAGGACCGGATTCCGATGGCGCAACTGCTGGGACGGTTGCCCGTGGCCTTGTTGGCACTTCGATGAACCGCCTTGTCGTCGTCAGCAACCGCGTGCCCGCGCCATCGGCCGCCGGGGCGCAGGCTGGCGGCTTGGCCGTGGCGCTCGAGTCGCTGATGGAGCGGCGTGGCGGCGTTTGGTTCGGCTGGAGCGGCCGGATCGTTGATGCGCCTTCGAGCCAGGCAAAGATGATGGACTCGGGCCAGGTGCAGTTTGCGACGCTCGACCTGTCTGCTGACGAGCATGACCGTTACTATAACGAGTTCTCGAATAGCACGTTATGGCCGTTGCTTCACTCGATGCCTGAGATGATGACGTTCGACCGGCGTAATGCATTGGTGTATCGGGCGGTTAATGAGCGCTTCGTCGAGGGCTTGCGGCCGATGCTGCGGGCCGACGACCTGATCTGGATACATGACTACCATTTGATGGCGATGCCCGCTCTGCTGCGGGCGCGAGGCGTGCTGGCGCCGATCGGGTTCTTTCTGCACATCCCCTTCCCGTCCGCCGATATGCTGGTTAGCGTGCCGGAGAGCGAGGCGTTGGTGCGGGACTTGCTGGCGTGCGACTTGATTGGCTTTCAGACGGCCAATGACGTCGAAAACTTTGCCGAGGCTGCGATCCGGTATGGCGGTGCTACTCGCCTGGACGCTGGTCGGCTGCAGGTTGGGCGGCGTCAGGTTCGTTTGGGCGTGTTCCCAGTCGAGATCGAGGCACAGGAGTTCGCCGCCATGGCGGAGGATTCCTGGCTTGCCGCCCCGACTGAGCGGTTGCGGCGCAGCTTGTCTGGGCAACGCCTTATCCTTGGTGTGGACCGGATGGATCCTACCAAGGGTTTGCCGCAGCGCTTGGCCGGCTATCGGCGGCTGCTGGAAACCCGCCCGGAATGGCACCGGCGCACGACGTTCCTGCAGATCGCCGCGGAGTCCCGTAAGGATGTCGTTGCGTATCAGGACTTGCGCAATGCGGTGGAGCAGGCTGTCGGCAGCATCAACAGTGCTTACAGCGAGGCGGACTGGGTTCCCGTACGCCTGGTGGCGCGCGCCGGGGCGCGCAGCACGATGGCCGGCTATATGCGGGAGGCCCGGGTCGGGCTGGTGACGCCGTTGCGGGACGGCATGAACTTGGTGGCCAAAGAATTCATTGCGGCACAGGACCCTCAAGATCCCGGCGTGCTGATTCTATCCCGGTTTGCTGGTGCGGCGCGGCAGCTTGGCTCGGCGCTGATCGTGAATCCGCATGATGCCGACCAACTGGCGGACGCGCTGGACACGGCGCTCAATATGAGCCTGGCAGAGCGTCAGATGCGTTGGCAGGAAAGCTGGAACGCGCTGCGTGGCACTTCGGCACTGGCTTGGGGGCGGTCGTTTGTTGCTGCGTTGCTGCGGGCTGCGGCGATTGGGCCGGGCAGTGTTCGGCGTACGGCGAACGGCGGTGACGGTGGCATCGCGAATGTCTCATCTCTTGTGATGGGGACCGACACAGTCGGTGCTCGGCTGAACTAAGCGGCGCGCAAGTCTTGATTGCAGCTCATGGCAGGCCGCAGGTCAATTTGTGATGACGGAAGCGGTTGGGGCGTGTGGTTCGCAGATGAGGCTCAGCGCCGCCGTGGGTCCAAAGCGTCTCGCAAGCCGTCGCCGACCAGGTTGAACGCCAGCACTGCCAGGAAGATGGCAGCCCCGGGAAATATCGCGAGCCACGGTGCCTGATCCAGGAACCGCTGGGCGGAATTCAGCATGCTGCCCCAGCTCGGTGCTGGCGGCTGTTGGCCTTGACCCAGGAAGGATAAGCTGGCTTCGGCGATGATGGCAGCGGCAATCGCAAGCGTAGCCTGCACAAGTATGGGCGGCACGATGTTTGGCAGTACGTGGCGCATTGCGATGCGCCAGGGCGGGTTGCCGGTGGCTCGGGCGGCCTCGACGTAATCGTGTGTTGCGGCGTCCAGCGTGGCGCCGCGGGAGACGCGTACGAAGATCGGCGCGGCGGTGATGCCGATCGCGATCATGGCATTGGTGAGCGACGGGCCGAGGAACGCCGCCAAGGCGATGGCTAGGATCAGGAACGGGCAGGCCAGCATGGCATCCACCAGCCGGCCGATCACGCCGTCCACCCAGCCGCCGGCGAAGCCCGCCAGCAACCCTAGCGGAACGCCGACCCCGGCGGCGATCAGGACGGATACCACTCCGGCCAGCAGCGACGCCCGGGCGCCGAACACCACACGGGACAGCACGTCGCGGCCGTTCTCGTCCGTGCCCATCCAATGCTGCAGGGAGGGCGCCTTGCGTATGGCGGTCCAGCTTGTGGCGATGGGGTCGTAGGGGGCTATTAGCGGCGCGGCAACGGCGACTAGGACGAATACTGTTACTACGATGAAGCCGAACACCGCGGCCGGCCTGGCGCGGAAGCGGTTGAGTGCGATGATCGCCGGGCTGCGTGTGCCCGCGGTAGCGGCAGTGCTCATGCCGTGCGCAGCCGTGGGTTGATGATGACATACAGCACATCTGCCAGCAGGTTCAGCAGGATGAACAGCCCGGCGGTCACCAGCACGACGCCTTGGACCACCGGGTAGTCCCGGTTGAATACGGCATCCACGACCAGCTTGCCGAAGCCTGGAATGCTGAACACCTGCTCCGTCAGTACTGCACCGGAGAGCAGCGTGCCTAGCTCCAGGGCGCCCAGCGTTACCACGGGAACCAGGGCGTTGCGGAAGGCGTGGCGCAGGACGACCCGCCATTCGCTTAGGCCCTTGGCCCTGGCGGTGCGTATGTAATCTTGGTCCAGCGCACCCAGCATGGCGCTGCGGGTGTGGCGCATCAGGACGGCGGCGATGCTGTTGCCCAGCACGAAGGCCGGCATGATGGTGGTGGCCAGAGATTGGCGCCAGTCCTCACTGAGCGGCACGTAGCCGGAGGGGGGCAGCCAGCCCAGCTTTACCGAGACGAGCAGGATCAGCATGATCCCCAGCCAGAAGTTCGGTGTGCTCAACCCGGCCAGCCCGATCAGGTTGGCGATGTAGTCCAGCGGACGGTTGCGTTGGGCCGCCGACAGGATGCCCATCGGGACACCGATGCATAGCGCGATCACGAAGGCCATCGCGCCGAGTTGCAGCGTTACTGGCAGCTTCTCGGCGACCAGGGCCGCGACGGGCTGGCGGATGCGCCAGGAGAAGCCGAGGTCGCCGTGCAGCACGCCGCCGATCCAGTGCAGGTACTGCACGGGGATGGAGCGGTCGAGCCATAGCTCGGAGCGTATCTGCGCCAGCACCACGGGGTCTCCGCGCTCCTCCCCGGCCAGCACGACGGCGGGGTCGCCGGGCATGAGCTGCTGCAGCGCGAATACGAGCATGCTGACGAGTATGATGGTTGGGATTACCTGCAGCAGGCGTCCGACGAGGTGGCCGCGCATGTGCCGCCTACTTCGCCAGGCTGACGCCCTGCAGGCGTATCATGCCGTCCGGCATGGGACGGAAGCCCTCGACCTTGGCGGACAGGCCGGCAATGTTCTTTTGGGTCCACAGGTACAGGATCGGTAAGTCCTGGCGCTCGGCGGCCCACATGGCGGTGTAGAGCTCACGGCGCTTTGCGACGTCGGCGGTCAGGCGGGCGTCGTCCAGCGCCTTGTCCACGGCGGGGTTGCTGTAGTTCATCGTGTTCAAGGCGCCGCCGGTATGCAGGAAGCTATACAGGTTGCCATCCGGGTCCACGCGGCCGGACCAGGCTAGGATGAAGCCAACGTAGTCGCCGCGGGACTCCGCCTGCAGCGCCGAGGCGAATTCGGTCGCGGTGATGCGCACGTCGAAGCCGGCTTCGGCCGCCATGCTCTGGATCACCTCGGCGGCCTGCCGCATGTCGGGGTTGTTCGGCACCATCATGTCCACCGGGACCGGACCGGTCACGCCGGCCTCCTTCATCAGCGCCTTCGCCTTGGCGACGTCGCGTGCCGGCGGCTTCACGTCGGCGATGAAGTAGGGGCTGCTGGGCGACACTGCCTGCGCCGTTGGGGTGTAGAGCCCGGCATAAACCACCTGCACCAGCGCGTCCCGGTCCAGCGATAGCTCGAAGGCTTGGCGTAGGCGCGGGTCCGAGGTGATTGCCGCCTTGGACCGCGGCCCGTTGGCGACGTTGAAGCTGAGGCCCTGGTAGCCGAGGTAGTCGGTGATCGCAATTTTGAGCTTGGGGTTTTTGCGGACGGCGTCCACGTCGGTCGGCAGGATGAACTCCACCAGCTCGACGCTGCCGGCCTGCAGGTTGGCCAGGCGGATGCTGCTGTCGGGGATCGGCTGATAGACTACCCGATCCAGCTTGATGTTGTCGGCGTCCCAGTAGCCGGGGAAGCGCTCCAGCACGATGCGGTCCTGCGGTACCCGCTCCTTGAACGCGAACGGCCCGGCGCAGACGGGATGCAGGCCGAAATCCTTGCCCTCGGCCTCCGCCGCCTTGGGTGAGACGATCATGCCGGCCCGGTCGGCCAACTGCGCCAGGAACGGCGAGGACGGCGTTTTCAGCACGATGCGGACGGTTTGCGGGTCAACGACCTCCACCCGGTCCATCGTGCTCAGCTCGCTGCGGCGGAAGCTGCCCTGCATCGAGACGTGGCGGTCCAGCGAGTACTTGACGGCCGCGGCGTCCATTCCGGTGCCGTCCTGGAACTTCACGCCGGGGCGCAGGTGGATGATCAGCGTGGTCGGGTCGGTCCACTCGTAGCCGGTGGCGAGCTGGGGCACGATCTCCAGCTTTTCGTTGATGTCGAACAGCTTGTCGCACAGACCGGCGAATACGATGCGGCCGACATAGGTGCGCGCCAGGGTGGGGTCCAAGATGTCCGGGTCCTCCCGCAGCGCGATGCGCAGGGTTTGCGCGGCTGCGGCCTGGCCGAGTAGGGCGGCGCAGGCGGTGGCTAGGAGGAAACGTCGCATCGGGGTGCCTCGGTCCGTCATACGCCAGCAACACTGACCGGCTTGGCTTGCACGCGCAAGCCGGTGGTGGCACCCCGGGGACAACACGGGATAGGGACATCGTCACATGCGCCAATTCACCATCGCCTCGATCCCCGCGGACGGCATTGGGCCGGAGGTGGTGGCGGCCGGGCTGGAGGTACTGGATGCCGTCGCGGCGCGGGATGGCGGGTTCCGGCTGCAGGTGGAGCACCTCGACTGGGGGTCGGACCGCTATCGCCGCACTGGGGCGTTGATGCCGGCGGATGGGCTGGACCAGTTGCGGGGGATGGATGCCATCCTGTTTGGCGCCGTCGGGGCGCCGGACATCCCGGACCATGTGACGCTGTGGGGGCTGCGGCTGCCGATCTGCCAGGGCTTCGACCAGTATGCCAATATCCGGCCTACCCGCATTCTGCCGGGCGTGCAGTCGCCGTTGCGTGGGGTTGGGCCGGGCGACCTGGATTGGCTGATCGTGCGGGAGAACAGCGAGGGCGAATACGCCGGGCACGGCGGGCGGGCGCATCGCGGTTTTCCGGAGGAGGTGGCGACCGAGACTGCCATCTTTACCCGGCGCGGGGTCGAGCGGATCATGCGCTTCGCCTTCGATGCCGCGCAGAAGCGTCCGCGCAAGCTGCTGACGGTCGTCACCAAATCCAATGCGCAGCGGCATGGCATGGTGTTCTGGGACGAGGTCGCGGCGATTGTGGCTGCCGATTACCCGGATGTGACGTGGGACAAGGAGCTGGTGGACGCCATGACCACCCGCATGGTGCGTAAGCCCGGCAGCATAGACACCGTGGTCGCCACCAACCTCCATGCCGACATCCTGTCGGACCTGGCGGCGGCGCTGGCGGGATCGCTGGGCATTGCGCCGACCGGCAATGTGGACCCGGAGCGGCGCTTCCCCTCGATGTTCGAGCCGATCCATGGAAGTGCCTTTGACATCACGGGCAAGGGGATTGCCAACCCGGTGGCGACGTTCTGGACGGCGTCGCTGATGCTGGAGCACTTGGGGGAGCCTGGGGCGGCTGCTGCGCTGATGCGGGCAGTGGAGGGGGTTTGCGCGTCTGGGCTGGTGAC
Source organism: uncultured Acetobacteraceae bacterium (assembly GCA_964245505.1). Classification (GTDB taxonomy): domain Bacteria; phylum Pseudomonadota; class Alphaproteobacteria; order Acetobacterales; family Acetobacteraceae; genus DASWOJ01. Next base: position 42,354 of record CAXTOB010000006.1, read on the forward strand.
GCCGGATTTGGGCGGGACGGCGACGACGGCGGAGGTCACGCGGGCGGTTTGCGAGGCGGTGCGGGGTGGAAACGAAGTCAGTGGCCTTTAGAACTCCTAACGAATTTCTCCATGGGCGGCACACAGTCACCACCAACCCCAATAAAACACAATATTCGCTATTGCATTCTGGAACGCCTCCTTCTTTTTCTCCTTTGAGAGATGTCTGGTGCAGAACTTATACCAGCCTACAAATGGGATTGAGGCTACAAATAGCATAATGTAAACAGCACAGGTATCGAGTATGATTACCAGCATGCGAGCCATCCGGATTACGGTTATTTTACCGTAACAAATAACAGCGTCAGCCGCTAGCTGGGCGGCCGTCCTTCAGTCGTCCCAGCACCGATGCCACTGCCAGGGACAGCAGTGATACCAGCACAACCCGCACCACTCACCACGACCGTCACGACGTTTACGGCGCAGATATATTCCTGGCCCTAAAACCGCGTCGAACCTTGACGGCTCCTTCCGCCACATTGGCGGTGGATCAACAGGGTGCGCCGCGCCGCTCCAGGCCGGCTCGTCCATCGGATGAAAGCCCGTCCGACGACGGAAGCCCCTGTGTGATCCGACGCTGCACAGGAGCTGCCTCTTGGAACATAGACCCGGTCTGGCCGCCACGGCCGTCGCAACGACGGGCATATTCGGCCACGGACTAGCGGAGCTGGACGGCCCGGAGGCTGCCCTCATCCGGGCGGCCGGCGCCGCCCTGGACAGCCGCATCGTCGTCCTCCTGCCCGGCGCGCTGGAGTTGACCTGCGCCCTGATGCGGCAGGGCTACACCAATGTCGCAATGGCCCGGCTAACCGACCGTCCCCGGGCGGAGCAGGCCGATGTCGTGATCATCCCGGGACTCGCGCTTGAAGCGGCGGCAGACGGGCTGCTCGACCGGGTGGTGACATATGCCCGCCGAGTGCTGGCCCCGCTTGGGACGGTCGTGCTGTCGCTGGATGCCGGATTGCCGGCCGAGGCGACGCAGCAGGTTCGCTGCCGGCTGCGGACCCTAGGCTTTGCCGCCGTTCAAGCGGAGGCTGCATGCTGCAGCACCCTGGTCCGCGCCGGCCTGCCGCTGATGGGGCGGCTGTCATGATGCACCTGATTGGCCGTCCCGTATCGGATAGCGGCGTAGCATTCTGGGCCACGGCGCACGGTTTGGCCGGGCTGAAGGGCTCGGTGGTCGCGCTTGTCACGCCCATGCACGGCGGCAGGGTGGATGATGATGCTCTGGCGGCGCTGTGCGACCGGCAGGTGCAGCGTGGCAGTACGGCCCTGGTGGTATGCGGGAGTACAGGCGAGGCTGGGTCGCTGCTGCCGTCCGAGCATATGCGCGTCATCCGGATCGCCGTCGAGGCGGCTGCCAGCCGCGTGCCGGTCATCGCCGGCGTTGGCGCGCCGGCGACGGATGCGGCAACCGCGCTGGCCGGCATCGCCGTGCGGAGTGGTGCGGCCGCGCTGCTCTGCGCCCCGCCACCCTACGTCAGGCCGACGCAGGACGGGATTGCGGCGCATATCCGGGCGGTGGCCCATGCGTCCTCCGGCCCGGTGATCCTGTATGACGTGCCGGCCCGTACCGGTGTTGCCATCGCCGACGAAACGGTGGCGCGGCTGTTCGAGCAGGGCTTGATCGCCGGCATCAAGGACGCCACCGGCGACCTGTCCCGCCCGGTCCGGCTGCGGCAACTCTGCGGCGAGCAGCTGCGCCAGTATTCCGGTGACGATGCGACCGCCGCGGCCCACCTGGCGATGGGGGGACATGGCTGCTTATCGGTTACGGCCAACGTGGTGCCGGCGCTGTGCGCCCGGTTGCATCGGAGTTGGCTCCTAAGGGATATGGGCGAGTTCGTTCGGCTGCGCGACCAGTTGGCCCCGCTGCACCAGGCGTTGTTCGTTGAAAGCAACCCCATCCCTGTCAAGGCGGCGCTGTCGATGGTGGAGCTGTGCCGCGGCGACCTGCGCCTGCCGCTGACCCGTGCGGGAGCGGCCACGCTGGACCGGCTGATCAACGACCCGCTGGTGGAAAGCCTGCTGCTGCTGCACGGGCTGCACCCGCTGGACGTCGACGCCCGCATCCAGCGGGCGCTGGACCAGGTGCGGCCCTACCTGGGCTCGCACGCCGGCGGCGTGCACTACGTCGGGGTCAGCGACGGGGTGGCCCGGCTGCGGCTGGAAGGCAACTGC